>JAUCGL010000008.1 GCA_030378105.1 Candidatus Halobeggiatoa sp. HSG11
CTTAACAAATCGTATTGAACGGTTTAATTGTACTATGAGACAACGGATTTCTCGCTTGGTTCGGAAAACTCTTTCTTTTTCCAAAAAGCTGTCAAATCATATTGGAGCTATTTGGTTTTTTATTCATCATTATAATGATTCTATTAGGTAATTTTATACACCACTACTTTCTGGAGGACTACCAAGTTATGGAAGGAGGCGGTGGGACGGAGGAGCTGCTGTTGTTCGAAGTCACCCGATGAGACAGGACGTGTCGGGGCAACAATACGCTGTTTCGCTGAAAAATTGATTAGTTCACGGAATATGGATGTTCCGTGGACATCATGAAATTTCTGCAAAACTCATTAGATGATATTTTTAAAACGGCGGCTTGTTTACCAACAACACCGGCTTTGCCACATACGGATATTCACCATAAAATTGTTAAAAAAGGTATTGAACATTTGTTGGAAACTGAAAAAATACTGGTGGTGCTTTGGGTAAAAAAACTGGGGTACGTTATCGTATTTATGAGCGATTACAACATTATGTTAAAACTCAGGGCAGTTTATTGGAATCTGATCTGGACCAAGCAATTGATGCTGTTTATAAATATCCACTTAGGCAGTCGGCAATTGATTTG
Source organism: Candidatus Halobeggiatoa sp. HSG11 (assembly GCA_030378105.1). Taxonomy (GTDB): domain Bacteria; phylum Pseudomonadota; class Gammaproteobacteria; order Beggiatoales; family Beggiatoaceae; genus DRQV01. The sequence continues at coordinate 623 of JAUCGL010000008.1, forward strand.
TTAAGAAGAAAATTACAGAATAAGGTAACAGATGAATCTTTGGTTACTACTGTAGTGGATTTATATCATGATGATAGACTATGTATTATTCATGAGCATGAAAGGCAAAAAGAGCCGAAGATTTTGTGTTCGTTGGGGTTGAATGCGATGGAAACTACTCCTCCAGCTTTAAATTAACCTGCCTAACATTACCGTTGTTTTTGTTGCTTAATTTTACCACTTAAAACTTGGACAAGACGAAAACCTACATCAACATATTTTTTATCTCCAGCACTACGAAATGAAACTCGTGCCATTTCTGGCTTATAACCCCAAGAACCACCACGCATAATATATTTTTTAGCATTCTTGGTACAACGCTTCTCACTACCGTTGTATTTTTCTTCATAGGCGGAACAAGTCCATTCCCACACGTTACCAACTGTATCATATAGCCCAAAAGCGTTGGGTTTAAAAGAACCAACTGGAGCAATTTGTTTTCCACTCCATTTACTACCACTATCACGGCAATTGGCTAAATTAGTACCTATTTTATTACCCCACCAGTAATCAGTTTCTGTGCCGGCTCTTGCTGCATATTCCCATTCTGCTTCCGTTGGTAAACGGTATTGTTTGCCTGTTTGTTGACCAAGCCATACTGCATAAGCAACAGCATCTATCCAAGAAACTAGTATAACGGGCTGATTGCCACGTCCCCAATTATCTTCTGGTTTTTTTCTATTAGTTGCTTCAGAAAATTTATCGTATTCAGCAAATGTGACTGGGTAACATCCCATAGCAAAACTTTTAATAGAAACCCAATAATCTTCATATTCTTCTTTCTTAGACAACAAGCGATTCATTAATGATTTTTTCAAAAGTGGACGTTCATTTTCACGCCCAGTACCTTGAATATCTCCCATCCGAAATTTCCCAGCAGGAATAATTACCATTTCAGGTCCTTCAGTACCATCTTGTAAAGAATCACAAAATATTTTGTATTTTCCTAAATTTTTTTCTCGTTGTTTTTTACGTTTAGCAAATTCATTTTGTAATTTTTGTTCTGCTTTAGCTAGACATTTAGTAACTTCTGCTTGTCTTGTTTGTTCTTCTTCTACAACTTGATGTTTAATAATTTCGTTTTGTTTTTTCTGTGCTGGTTCAGCTATTAGCTTTTGAGATTTATCTTGAGTTTCTTTTTGTGGTTTTAAACTATCCAATGCTTGTTGAAAGTAGTGATAACTATTTTCGCTACAAACTAAGATAACTTTTTTAAAATTATCATGTTTCTTCAAAAAATTACTTATTTCTCTAATAGCAATTTCAGAAACTACTTCGGCAGCAAAAAATAATGCTTTTTTACTAATGTTACTTGGAAAAGCAATGGTTTTAATAGAATTTTTTTCTGCTAAAGCTAAACAACTGGAATAACATTTAGCTAAAATTTCAGGCTCACCTTTATTACCATTTTTCCAATTAGGACCAACAGTATGAATAACAAATTTAGCTGATAAGTTATGACTTTGGGTAATTTTAGCTTCACCATAGCTACAATATCCTAATTTCATTCGACATTCCTGATATAATCCAGCACCAGCTGCTCGCTTAATATTACTATCCATATCAGAAAAATCTACATTTGTAGGACTAACAATAGCATCTACTTTTTGTTTAGCAATATTTCCCTTGATAATTTCTATTCTATTAAAAATATTTTCGGATGATTGTAGGATTGTTTTCTTGTCTTCTTCTTGAGCAATTACTCTTACAAGCCGAAATCCTCCACCAAGACTCCAATAAGAAGGTTCTTTTCCATCCCTATATGACGCACGAACATCATTTGCTTCATAGTACCAAGCACCACCACGACATACTAGTTTAATATTTTTTTCTACTTTTTCAATACATTGTTTTTCTTTACCAATATATTTTTCTCCATACTCAGAACAAGTCCATTCCCAAACATTACCCACAGTGTCATATAAACCAAAAAAGTTAGGTTTAAAATGACCAACTGGTGCAGTAATATCATTATTCCATTTACTACTACTATCACGATAATTAGTTAAATTAATACCTATTTCATTACCCCACCAATAATCGGTTTCAGTTCCAGCACGAGCTGCATATTCCCATTCTGCTTCTGTTGGTAAACGATATTGTTGTCCAGTTTGTTGGCTTAACCATGCAGCATAAGCAACAGCATCATGCCAAGACACACTTATGACTGGTCGCTTTTTTCGCCCAAAATCCATATCATCAGGTTTTGTTCTTTCTGTATCCTCAGCAAATTTATCGTATTCAGCAAAAGTAACTGTATAACAGCCTATAGCAAAACTTTCTACATAAACTTCATGCACCGGTTGCTCATTTTCATTACCAGTACCTTGAATATCTCCCATTTTAAATTTACCAGCTGGAACAACTACCATTTTTGGGCCTTCGCTACTATCTTGCAATTTATCACAAAAAAATTGAGTTGATTGCTTGTTTTCCTCTGTTAATTCAGATAATAAAGCTTGAAATCTTGTGTCTTGGCGAACTTTGTAAAAATCAGAATCAGTTTTTGCTTTTTCTTTATACTTTTGAGGATTAAAAGAGATAGCTTTTTCTAAGTTTGAAATAGTCTGCTCAATTTGACCTTGAATAGCGTAATAACAAGCTTTATTGTACCAAGCAATATCATAATTTGGATTAATTTGTAATGCTTTATCACAATAGGAAATAGCTTCATAATATTCACCTAAACGTTTTAAAACAGTAGCATAATCACATAATTCGTTAGGATTATTTTGATTAAATAATTCTGTTACTGATTTATCTTGAAAATTATTGTATACAGTTTCATCAGGTTGTTGCGTATTTTGTTTAAAACTATCTAATGCAGCTTGAAATTGTTTGTGAGTACGTTTAGTGCAAACTAAGATAACTTTTTCAATTGAATCATCATTTTTTCTCAAAAAGTTATTTACTTCATGTACAGCTATTTTGGCCGCTAATTCTACTGGAAAACCAAATGCTCCAGTACTAATAGCAGGAAAAGCAATAGTCTTAATTGCATGTTTTTCTGCTGCAACTAAACAATTAGAATAACATTTAGCTAAAATTTCAGATTCACCTTTATCACCACCTTTCCAAATAGGTCCAACTGTATGAATAACAAATTGAGCAATAAGATCATAACCTTTTGTAATTTTAGCTTCTCCCGTATGACAAGAACATAATTTATCACATTCTACTTTCAACATTGGACCAGCCTGTTGATGGATTGCATAATCAACTCCACCACCTCCGGAAAAAGATTCATCAGTAGCATTGACAATAGCATCAACCTTTCGCCTAATAATATCGCCTTTAATAACTTCTATTCTATTAAAAATCTTTTCAGATACTTGTTGAGTTATTTCCTCTTTTTTATTTTTTTTAATTTCAAGTGATTGCTCATAAGGAGAGGTTTCAGATATTTCTTCCAACAAGCCTGACAACCGTCCAATCACTGTTTCGATATCCGGGCGTTTATCAGGATGTTCTTCTAAACAATCCAATAATAAATATTGCAACTCAGGCAAATCTGGTAACTTGCGAGGATGAGGAAAACGAGGACTTTCATTAGTTAATAGACGGTATAACGTTGCTCCAAATGCAAACACATCACTTTTTATGCCTGGCTGGCCATATTGAGTTTTACCTAATTGTTCTGGTGGAGCATAATCAAGCGTACCAAAAATCATTTGAGATAATTGACTTTTACCACTACGAGCCTGTGTAACAATAGCTTGTTGCTTAAGAGAAGTAGCAACTCGTGCAAGTCCAAAATCAATAATTTTAATAATTACTTTATCTTCAACCTGTTTCAACAACAGATTGGCTGGTTTCAAATCCAAATGATAAACATCTGCTTTATGAGCAATATTCAAACCCTCAGCTACCTGTAAACCTATATCTAAACCAGCATCTACAGATAATTTTCCATGCTTATTTAACCAAGCCTCTCCATCCAAAGCATCCTCAATATATTCAGTAACAAAATAAGGTCTCTCCTGTTTAATTGAATCAACATAACCATAACTCAATGTCTTTGGTACATAAGGTCTTTTTAGATTTCGCATGATTAAAACTTCTTTAAAAACCTCTTCTCGCCGTCCTTTTTTACCTTCCCAAAAACATTTAACCACAACCTTACTCTCACGCCATTCATCATGACACAAAAATACACAACCCATTCCACCAACTCCTAACAAGCTTTCAATGGGATATTTTTCAATATCATGTAAAGCAAAATTTGGATCAATATTTATTGCAGTTTGTAGCTCACTCAAAGCTTCAGAATATGCACCACGTCGTACCCGAACTTGAAATAAATTAAAACAAGCCAACGCCTTATCGCTATCACACTGAGCATAATCTTTAGCTTTAAGAAATAAATTTTCGGCTTCTTCTATATCGCCAGTTGAAGATAAAACGCTACCGGCCATAACAACCAATTGATTGTAATTAGGACTATTTTTATTAACTCCTTTTAATTTAGCAATAGCTTCCTGAATTAAATCAAGACTATTGCTATTATGTTGAGTAAATTCATCTTTTGGTCTTATTTGAGTTGATAAATCAAAACGTTGCATTAAAGTTGTTAAAATATCTAAAATTTCTTCACTCAAATCTTTAGTAGCAACCACATCGGCATGAATATTTTCCAGTTGATAAGAAAGCTGGGAAACTTCCGTTAATACTCGTTCAACTTTAGTATCTAATAAACAAGACCAAGAATTAAACTGTTCTGAAAATTCAATTAATTGAGCTTGATTTTCCTGCCAAGCATTTTGGGCGGTTTGTAAAATTTGTGGAACTTCATCGACAGAATTTTGTAAATCTTGCAATTGTTGAGTAACTTGATTAGCTTTAGCAAAATCTCCAGCTTGAACTGCTTGCATAACTGCATTTTTTTGTTCATCTAGTTGCTGTTGAAATACTGTAACCAGATTGGTTTGAGCAGTTTCAATATTACGTATATCTGCCCACAATCCTTCTCGTTGTAAGGCTGCTAAAGTTTGTTCAGCATGGCTATCTTTATGTAAAATTTGCCGAAAGAAAAATAAAATTCCATTACCTAATAATTCATTTTGCCGCAAAAAATCTGCTAACATCGCATCTAAAGTTGTTATAGTTTGCAATTGTTCTAAAACCAGATCGGTAATTGCTAACATACTATCATGATTGATAATTTCAGCTAATTCAGTGTCAGTAAAAGGCGTGGCTTCGGCTTGAAATATGGGAGGTTGCGTGGATAATTCTTGAATTTGTTCTAATAATTGTTGGCGTAATTCTGGGATGGATTTATTATGACCTTCACATTTATTTACAAATGGTTGGAAATAGTTTTCATTAATTTTATCGGAAAATTCACGTTCTAAAGCCGAATGGGTTATTTTTTTTAGAAATGCTAATTTTTGTTCCTGTGTGGCAAGACCGACAATTATCGCTGCAAGTGTATAGCTGTAGCTTTCTTGATAGATTTGAGCAATATCGTAAGGAGTAAAGTCAAAATGTTCTTTTAAAATATTAATGACTTTTGAGTTGGTAACAATACTATTATTCAGAACTGATTTTGCTATTTGTCCGGCCGAAGTCGTCATTAAAGTCTTAATAACCGGACCATCTAATGTATTATTAATACTTGACCTTATAAGAGTTTTAAATGACATAATTATTTGTAAGATTTACATATTGTCCAAAAATTACTTACATCTCCTAAGTTTTTGTAACTGTTCTCCTTCCCCTAATTCAGGAATTGATTTAATTCCTATTTTTATGCACTACTTACTTAAATTAGATTTTGAAGTCCAAATTTTCAGGTTTGGAAATGTTTAGTTTTAATACAAATAAACCAAAGCTGAAGCTTTGAACTCCAACAAATTTTCCTTATCTTAATTGATTATATCTAATATTATTAGATATTTCAATATTTTGATTGGTAAAAAATTTAGTTACCACGATGATTAACAACTTTCCATTCTGCTGGACCTTTTTGATGAATTGATTCACCAATACTATCAACAGCCACCATCACCGGCATATCCTTAACTTCAAACTCATACACAGCTTCCATCCCTAACTCAGGGAAAGCTAACACACGAACAACTCGTAAGCCGTATAAAGTTATAGTTCGTAACTCGTAGGGTACATAAGCGATAGCATCATGCACCTTATTTCTTAAGTTAATCTTGGATACGAACTTTCAGCCGATCAAGTGCGAAACTTATTTTCTACATTAAAACTATAAATATATCATACAACTCTTAATAGTTTCCCATCTCCCGGAGCCAACCAAGTATATAATACTTTGTCTGGTGTTAATTGTTCAGGAAATTTTGTTAATTGCCCTGTTGTACGAGAAACATAACGAATCCGATTTGCCTGAATATCTTTAAGACTAATAACAGCCTGAGCAGAATTATTATAATCTAAATTAACAATCATTAACCATCCATTGTTTTCAGAATCCTTAAATTCCCCAAGTAAAAATTCTCCTCCAGTTATTCTCGTTATTATACTTCCACCAGTACTAGGAAAATCTGGAATACCAAATTGAGATAATTGTTTATCACGGTATACTTGATATACATTAAGTGAAGTTAATTTAACCAAGTAAGGAATCAGTTTTTGCAAACCAAGATTGATATTGCGTACTGCATCAAATTTACTAGTACGATAGCCGTAACGATCAAGAATACCGTTGTGAGCATTATCTAAATTATGATTTGTTGGCCATTCAGGAGACCTGATGTAAGTTGCATAGGTAAAATAAATGATACCACGACTACCATAAGCTAGACTGGTATAGACCTGCCAACGTATTTCTGCTGGAGTTGGGTCTCGATAATCAAAATGTGGGGTAGATAATATAATACTGCAAAAAGGCGTGTTAGACTCTACAGCGTATTTACGGATTGTATTAAGATTAGGGAAATATCCTTGACGATTACAAGAGTTTGAATAAGATTGTTCTTCACAATTCTTAGCTTGTAATAAAGCATAAAAGTCAAACGAAATTAAAGGCGGTTTAACTATTTCGACAAATTTTTTAACATATTCATCATAATCTGGTGTACCAAGTTGTGTTTCTGAAGCAAAATTAGGAAATAAATTAGTATAAGAAATATGCTTAGGATCACGAGTACGAAACTCTTGTACCAATTTAGCAAGATTATCAAATTTTGCTAGTTGATTATTAAAATCATCATCAAGAAAATATCCATATAAAGATGAATAACTTGAATAATCGTCTATAACTTGTTGTACAACTTGCTGCCAATTATTATTTGATAAATTTTCACAAGGTTTTCCATATAAACAAGACTTGCCATCTGGTAAATCAACACAAATACGTGGGTCACGTAATACAAATTTTAAACCGACTTCTTCCGCTAATTTTAATTGCTGTTTTCCAAAATCTGAATCAGGGCATCCGTTTGAATCAGAAGCCGAACCAGTAGCAATATTAAACCCACATTCAACTATTTCTTTATAACTATCTAATGTTGGATGTGGAGACCCCCAAAAACTTAGGAAAAAATCCTTGGCACCAATGTTAGTTCCAGTTACCGTTAATTTTTGAGTTTGAGTTTGAAAAGCTGTTGCAGGAAATGTTGCTAATGCTGACATCCCGCCAATTGTTAAAGTAGTTTTTAAAAAATTTCTACGTTTCATTAAGAATCTCTCTGAAAATTGTCTTGTTCCCAACGGCTCACTGCCATTTGCGTTAAGCAGGGCGAACACATAGGTTCGCCCCTACAATATTGAAATATATTGTGTTTTGTAGGGGCAGACCTGCGTGTCTGCCCTTAACGCAAATGGCATTGTTCCCAACGGCTTCATTCAAGCCATTAAGTTAAGTATATTTTGGAGTCCAAAGTGAAACTTTGCGTTATGTATTTTAAGATAAGAATCTTGACAAAGCTATGTTTTGCACTCCAAAAAAGCAAAAAGATATTCCAAATCGTTGACAACGAGATATTTGAAATTAGTAAAAAATTTGATAGTCGAGCTTTTATACTATAAATACAACATGTTTCGGTTCTTTTTAAGATAACTTGCAATGAGAATTGCCTGATTTATTCCAAAAAAGAAACCTTTAAAAAATCTTCCAAATCCCTTAGGTTAAATTGGTCAGTCACAACAGATTTTCCTAAACTTTCCATTAATACCAAACGGATTTTACCATCTATAACTTTTTTATCAACCTGCATTAAATCTAACATTTGTGAACTGGTTAATTCTTTTGGTATTTCAGTTGGTAAAGCAGCTTTTTCCAATAAATTTAAGATACGAGATACGGAAGTTGCATCTAACCAACCAAGTTGAGCTGAAAATTCGGCTGCTAACCTCATTCCAATCGCAACTGCCTCACCATGCAAATATTCACCATAACCAGCTCCAGTTTCTATAGCATGACCGAAAGTATGGCCTAAATTTAATAAAGCTCTTTTACCGCTTTCTTTTTCATCCTCTGCTACAATATCCGCCTTGTTTTGACAAGACCTAGCAATTGCAAAACTTAAAGCTTGTGAATCTTGTTTTAATAACGCCGTTATATTTGCTTCTAACCATTCAAAAAACTCTTTATCATTGATTAAACCATATTTAATAACTTCAGCTAAACCAGCACTCAATTGTCGATTATCTAAAGTTTTTAATGTTTCAGTATCAATCAACACACTTTGAGGCTGATAAAACGCTCCTATCATATTTTTACCAAGAGAATGGTTAACACCAGTTTTACCACCGACTGAAGAATCAACCTGAGCTAATAAAGTTGTCGGAATTTGAATGAAATTAACTCCTCTCTGATAACAAGCAGCAGCAAAACCAGTCATGTCACCAACCACTCCACCGCCTAATGCGATTAATGTTGTTTGGCGATTAAAATGTTGGCGTAATAAAGTATCAAAGATTTGATTTAATACTATTAAATTTTTGTATTGTTCGCCATCAGGTAAAATAACTGATTTTGTTTCAAAATTTTCTAAAGATGTTAAGACTTTATTTAAATATAAAGGTGCTATTGTTTCATTGCTTACGATTAAAACTTGTTTACCATGAATATGTGAAGTTATTAAATCAGGTTGTCTTAATAAATTTTGACCAATATAAATAGGATAACTACGTGTACCTAACTCAACTTGTAATGTATTCATTTTTCAAATGTCCTAAAATTGTTTTAACTACTTGGCGGATGCTTTTTTGGGTTGTATCTATGGTGAAATCTGCTGTCATTTTATATAATGAATGGCGTTCTTTAAGTAAATTAGTTATTTTTTCACGAGGATTGCCAGTTTGTAACAAAGGGCGATTATGATTGTGGGAAGTGCGTTCCAATAATTCATCTACCGATGCACATAAATAAATAACGTAACCACGTTTTTTTAAATGTTGACGATTATTCATATCTAACACCACTCCCCCACCAGTGGATAATACAATATTATTAATTTGAGTGAGTTCATTGATAACAGAACGTTCTCGTCTCCGAAATCCAATTTCATTCTCAAATTCAAAAATCATTGGGATTGTCACACCGGCCTGCTCTTCAATTTCGTGATCACTATCTATGAAATCCAGATTCAAACCATCCGCCAAATGATGCCCAATAGTTGTTTTTCCAACTCCCATTGGCCCGATTAAAAAAATATTCATGTTAAAATGTTACTTCATTAACGCTGGTAATCGCTAAAATAACTCCAGTTATAATAACACCAATAACTCCACCAATAACAAGAATTGCTATTGGTTCAATCAATAGTAAAAATCGTTTCATTCGAGTCCTACCACTTTCTTCTAATAGCTTGGATAATGAACGTAACATACGTGGCAATTCACCAGCTTTTTCACCAGCTCGAATCAAATTATGTCCAGTAGCAGTCATGGCTTCATTGTCCTGCAAAGCCTTAGATAAACTGGTACCGGTTTTAACGGCTTTATTAACTTGAGCAAGTTTAGCATTTAAACTGGGTAATTTAATACCCCGTTTAGCTAGTTCTAAAGCCTTAAGCAAGGAAACTTTATTTTCTAACAAAGTCCCTAACATGGCAGACCAACGAGCAGCTTCTGCTTCAAGCATCCAGATTCCCAATAATGGTAATTTAGCAGTAGTATCTTTTATCTTAGCACGTAAATTGGGTTGGCTAACCACATAAGCAATGATAACTATTAATACTACCAGCCCTCCAATAACTAAGTCAAAATTATTATTTAAGAACATACCGGTTCCTAAAACCATTTGAGCTAACATTGGTATATCATCCCCACGACCTTTAAGCATACCGGCAAATCTTGGCACTACAATAGTAAAAATCATTAATACTGCACCAATACCGGATACAATTAATATAACTGGATAAATCATTGCGTTACGCATTTCATTAGCTACTTGAGCATCATATTCCATCTGATTAACTCCGTCTCGCAATGCAGTAGCGATTTTACCAGTTAATTCACCAGCTTCTACCAATTGAGTGACATACCAAGGTAATTCCAATGGACAGGCATGTAAAGCACTGGAAAATGCCTTTCCTTGTCGTAGTTCGGAGGCTATATCGGCAAATGTTTGAGTTATAAATGGATGATGTGAAGAATTAGCTAAAGATTCAACTGCTTCTATTAAAGCCACTCCTGATTCAAGCAAAGTAGCAAGCTCATGTAATACAATTAATACATCACGTTGTTTAGGCTTGTTTTTACTACGAGCTTTGGTATTGCTAGTAACAGTTATATTAATTGGAGTTAGCTCACGTTGTTTTAATTGCCGAGCAGCTTCCCGTTCTGTGTCAGCAGTTAAAATTCCACTAACTTCTTGTTGTTGAACATCTATTGCTTGATATTTATACTGCATATGTTGATGGTTAGTTTGAATATTTGTTTAAAGTTTAGCACAGATATGACAAAGTAAAAATAGTATTAGTTGAGTTTTCATAATAAACATATTATAATCTATAAAAAATAAGCAATTGGATATTGAAACCAATGAAAACTAGAGAAGAATTTCTGACTCAAACTAATAAACCGATTGTGTTTCATTTTAAAGCTGGCTGGGATGAAATTTATCTTGAAAAAATGTTGACAGGACTTGCCTCATAGTGCAATTGCCTTGGGTCAAGTGTGAACCTCGTTGGGGTTGTTTTAACTATCCTGAAAGGATTGAATGTGAATAGCCACCGATGAAATCGGTGGAATATAAAAGCTTTCGGCGGCAAGCTCAGTTAATTAAGTATATATACTTATTTAGGAAAGATGTCTATGGACGTTCCGTGAACATTATGAAATTTCTGCGAAATTATTATACTTTTTTAAAAATCTTCTAACCAAATCAAACTTGCCATTCGACCAGTGGCTTTATCACGTCGATAAGAATAAAATCGTTCTGGTTCTGAGTAAGTACAAAATTTACCACCAAATACTGCTGTGATTCCCTGATAGGCTAATCGTTGGCGAGCAAGTAAATATAAATCTGCTAACCAATGATTATTATCTGTTAGTGTAAATGCTTTGCTGGCTTGAGGTAAAAAATCAGTAAAAGCTGCATAAACATCTTCTCCTACTTCAAAAGCTTGTGGGCCAATAGCTGGGCCTAACCAAACCAAAACATCAGAGTCAAAATATTGTAAAACTTCTTCTAATATTCCATTTGCTAATCCTCTCCAACCAGCGTGGATTGCAGCAACTTTAGTCCCAGTTTTATTACAAAATAGCACTGGCATACAGTCTGCCGTTAAAATAACACAAACTTGTTCAGGTTTATCAGTGTAACTTGCATCAGCCTTACAATTTATGTTACTTAAAATAGCAGTAGTAGTTATATTGCTATGTACCTGTTCTAACCATATTGGTTTAGATGGTATAGCCAAAGCTTTCTGTAGAACATTCCGATTTTTAGTGACAGCTTCAATATCATCACCAACATGAGTAGCTAAATTAAAACTACCGTAAGGTGGTTGACTATAACCATTTTTACGAGTAGTTGTATAAGCTTTAACTTGTGGTGGTGCTGGCCAATCTGGAGTAATAAATTCAAACATAAATTTAATCAGTAAAAAGTTTTGTAAAAAAATTCTGATTATAACGGATTCTGTTGATAAATAAAATTAATAGCTATAAAATACTCGTAGGGTCGATGTAACGTAGTGAAATCGACCATTTCAATGAAGTTAATTAATACAAATGGTCGGTTACTTGCTTCACCGACCCTACAAATACTTATTATTATTGAATTTATTGTTACCAACAGAACCAGTTATAATCAGAAAAATTCAGTAAATTTACCTTTAAAAATCTTCCCATCCATCGTTGTCATCATTATCTTTTTCTTTTGATGGGCTAATTTTTTTAGAAACCTTGGATTTAGGTTTATGTAATTTAAGTTCACCAACATCAAAGAAAGCTATTTGCTCTTTGAGATTTTGAGCTTGCCCTTTAAGAGATTCACTGGCAGCAGCAGCTTCTTCAACTAAAGCAGCATTTTGCTGTACCATATCATCCATTTGAGCTACAACTTTATTAACTTGAGCAATACCAGTAGACTGTTCCTGACCAGCCGCCGAAATTTCTGCAATAATATCACTAACTTTCTTAACTGAAATAACAATTTCTTCTAAAGTTTGTCCAGATTTATTGACAAGTTGTGTCCCTTCATCTACCTTGTTGACACTATCTTCGATTAAGACTTTAATTTCTTTAGCAGCTGTGGCACTTCGTTGAGCTAAATTACGTACTTCAGAAGCAACTACAGCAAATCCACGTCCTTGCTCACCAGCCCGAGCAGCTTCAACTGCTGCATTTAATGCCAACAAATTGGTTTGGAATGCTATATCATTGATAACTCCAATAATTTCGGTTACTTTCTTACTACTTGAATTAATTTCATTCATAGCAGTAATGGCAGAATTCACCACTTTACCACCTTTAACAGCATTATCTTTAGAACTAATTGCTAACTGACTGGCCATTTTGGCATTATCTGCATTTTGCTGTACAGTACTAGTCATTTGCTCCATACTAGCAGCAGTTTCTTCCAAAGAGGCAGCTTGTTGTTCAGTGCGTTGACTTAAACTAATATTACCTTGAGAAATTTCTTCTGCCGAGTGATCAACAATACTAGCAACTTGGGTTATTGAGGATAAAATTGTGTGTAACTTATTCTGCATATCAGCAAATGCTCGCAGCAATTGACCAATTTCATCTTTTCTAGTGACAATTATATCGTTATTCAAATTACCAGCAGATATATCTTTAGAAACTGTAACTAAATGATTTAATGGATGTTTAATGCTACTGTTAAATAGCAAAGCAATACTTACGATAACAACTAAACTTAATAATATTACTATTATCAACCACAATCTAAGTTTATTAATAGCTGCAAATGCTTCATCTTTATCAATTTCTGCCAATAACGCCCAGATTGTATCACCTACTTTAATTGGTGTATAAGATGATAAAACTAGTGTATTACGATAATCTTTGATAATTTTACTACCGGTTTTACCAGCTAGTGCAGCTTTAACTGTTTCTGTATTAATACTACCTTGAATTGGATTAGCAAAAGATGCTTTAATTGAATGGTTCACTGGATCAAGAAATGAATTAGAACGCATTAAATTATCACTACCAACCAAATAAGTTTCCCCGGTATCTCCCATTCCAGCTCGTTGTTGCGTTATATTGCTTAATTCCACATCACTTATTTGTAATGCTACTATCATTTTAATTTCATTATTAATAATAAGTGGTTGAGCAATAAAAGCTGCTGGTTCACCATGACTTGGTTCATATGGAGCAAAATCACTTATGCCAACAGTTTTGGTTTTAATAACCTTTCTAACTAAAGAACCTAGTTGAGAACTAGAATATTTACCAGAAATAATATTGGTATTGTAATCTGCTTCGTGCATAACAGTATGAAAAATTCGCCCCTGTGGGTGAATAAGAAAAGCATCATAGTAACCATATTTGGCAATGTATTGAGCAAAATAATTTTCTTTTTTACCGATTTCTATTGGAGTTATGGCTTCTTCAAATTCAGTAGTGACAACAATAGCCCAATTTAAATCAGGAATATCCAATGGTGTATAGCTGGTTATTTCTACTTGACCAGTACTACCAGTTTTAATTTTTGTGGCAGACTGTCCGGCAAGTGCAACATTAATATCACTACCAGCCTTTTCCACTCCTATAATAGCCTTGCCTTTATTTTTAATTATTCTATCACTGCGATATCCGGTTGTACCTTTAAAGTTGCCAACAAGATAAACTTCTCCGGTTTTACCTAAACTTTCACGTTGATGTACAATATCATTAACATGATCGGGAAATATACATAAGATAAGAACTCCAATAAGTTTATCTGCTTGAAATACTGGGGCAGCAATAAAAGCAACTTGTTGATTCACATCAGATAATACGCATGGTGAAAAATCTTGCAGGACAACTCGTTTTAAACCTTTTTTAAAAACTTGATTTATAGGGCTTTTTTTAAGTAAGTCACTATTTAACAAATTAGTACCTATCTTAATTTGATTAAGAGTTGTATAAACAATATCCCCATCAGTAGCGACTAAAAATAAATTACTATAACCATGTTGCTTAGTGAATAATTCTAATTCTGTATGAAATTTTTTTTCTATAGGTAACAGCATTTCTTCAGGTTTTTCAGAATGTAATGCTTCTTCAAATTGAAAAACTGCTTGAGAAATAGAAAGAGATTTTGCGGCTACAGTGACATCATGTATACGTTCTTGAAAATAATGTTCTAGTTGAAATTTTCTATTTTCCCGAATTGATTTTAATTTTTGGAAAGCATTCTGGCGAAAAAGAGTTACAGTATTGGTTAGTATTTGAGTATCAGCTTTGCGTTCTGTAAAGAAAGATTCAATTTGAGCTTGTTTATCAGCTCGCACACTTTCCAATTGACTAAAAGCCGCATTTGATAAGGCTGTTTGGCTTTCAAATAAAAAAGCAACACTAGCCACAATAAATATAATTGCTATCAGCATAAATGCCATAGATAGTTTGGTTCCGATTTTCATAATATTTCCTTTTACAGTATAATTATATTAAACATGCTATCTTAAAATAAAATTTCATACAAGAGATTTGTCTTTGTACTGGATATTTTTTGTCAGAATCAGGATTAACAAGATTTTTTATGCTAAATAATTTATTGCAAATTTTATCCTGAAAATTCTATAATCTTAATTAATCCCGATTCACAATTATAAAGACATTTAAATCAACTAATTAATAAAAAATATCTAGTGCAAAAAAGATTTAAATAAATAGGTAATTAAAAATGCAGTCAAAAAATTTAACTAAAACCATTCTACTTGCCATGTTATTTGGTGGCATACTAGGTGCTATTTTCAATATTTTCTTAATGGACAAAGTTTTTGTCAGCGTATTTTTAGTTGGTAACGTATTTCATGTTATTGGCCAGATTTTCATTGATTCATTAAAAATGTTAGTTGTACCATTAGTGTTTATTTCCCTTGTATGCGGTACTGCATCTTTGGGAGATATAAGTAAATTAGGCCGTTTAGGTGGCAAAGCTTTAGCATTTTATATTTTAACTACAGCACTCGCTATCACATTAGCACTGGGATTAGCAATTATGATAGCACCCGGAGAAGGTTTTAATCTTACTTCCGCAACCGCATCAGAATTTGTTGCTAAAGACCCACCTTCCTTAGCTCAAACTATCATCAATATGGTGCCAAATAATCCAGTTGAAGCTATGGCTAAAGGTGACATGTTACCATTAATTGTATTTTCTCTATTATTTGGCATTGCAATTGTTATGGCCGGTGAGTCTGGTAAACGAATTGAGAAACAATTTAACGATTATAATGCAATTATGATGCAAATGGTCAATATTTTGATGAAACTTGCCCCATTGGGAATTTTCTGTTTAATAGCTAAAACCTTTGCATTACAAGGGGTTGATTTAATTAAACCGTTAATAGGTTACTTTATGGTAGTCGCTACCGCATTGTTATTACATGGATTAGTATCTTATTCATTGTTAATCAAAATTTTCTCTGGTTTGTCAGTTATTAAATTCCTTAAAAAAATGTATAATGTTCAAGTATTTGCTTTTAGTACTGCCAGCAGTAATGCAACCATTCCAATTAATATCGAAAATGCAAAAACTAAACTGGGAGTTGACAATTCGATAGCATCTTTTACCATTCCATTAGGTGCAACAATCAACATGGATGGTACTGCCATTATGCAAGGAGTAGCGACAGTATTTATTGCAAATGTATACGCAATTAACTTAACAATAACCGATTATTTAACTGTTATCATGACTGCAACTTTAGCTTCTATAGGTACGGCTGGAGTGCCGGGAGTTGGGTTAATTATGTTAGCTATGGTATTGAATCAAGTTGGTTTACCAGTAGAAGGAATTGCTTTAATAATTGGAGTAGATCGTTTATTAGACATGATGCGAACTGCTATTAATGTAACTGGTGATGCAGCAGCAACGATTATTATTGCTAAAAGTGAGAAGGGGTTAAATAAGGAAACATATTATAGTTGATTGTTTAACTATATGAGAGTAATAATATTTAATCATTCCTGAGTTATGCTTGAGAATGAAACCTCACTGCCATTAAGTTAAGGGCAGACACGCAGGTCTGCCCCTACAAAATACAATATATTTCAATATGGTAGGAGCGAACCTATGTGTTCGCCCTGCTTAACTTAATGGCAGTGGAATGAAACCTGCGAGGTTTTGGAAACCTCGTAGGTTTTTGATGAAATTATTTATCTGAAAAACTATAATAGCTAAAAATTGTTATATCCATCAACCAATCCACAAACAACTTATGAATTATATCTTAGATGTTAATGACTTACATATTTCTTTTTTTACCGACCGAGGTGAATTACAAGTAGTACAAAATGTTGCCTTTAATATAAAAGCTGGAGAAACTGTGGCATTAGTGGGAGAATCGGGTTGTGGAAAATCAGTAACTGCTTTAGCTATTATGGGTTTGATTGATGAACCGGGTCGAATCACCAAAGGCAGTATAAAACTTAAAGGACAAGAGATAATTGGATTGCCAACTACACAACTACAACGAATAAGGGGTAGACGTATTGGCATGATATTTCAAGAACCGATGACTTCTCTTAATCCAGTATTTACCATTGGTAATCAAATAGGCGAAGTTTTGGTTCAACATTTTGATATGACGGAAAATGATGCTAAACAAGAAGCTATTAACCTATTAAAAAAAGTTGGTATCTCTTCACCACATAGTCGTATTAATCAATATCCTCATGAATTATCTGGAGGCATGAAACAGCGAGTGATGATTGCAATGGCATTAGCATGTAAACCTGATTTATTGATAGCAGATGAACCAACTACAGCTTTAGATGTAACTATACAGGCTCAAATTTTACGTCTGCTCAAACAATTACAAGATGAAATGGGTATGGCTATCTTATTGATTACTCATAATTTAGGAGTTGTGGCACATTTTGCTCAACGAGTTATAGTTATGTACGCTGGAGAAATTGCGGAACATACTGAAGTACGACCTTTATTTAAAAATCCTCTACATCCTTACACGCAAGCTTTATTAAAAACTTTACCTATTCCAGGGCATGAGCGGTTAGCAGCTATTGCAGGTAATGTTCCAATGCCATTTGAATATCCGGTCGGTTGTCGTTTTAGCACTCGCTGTTCAGAAAAGATAACACGTTGTCCTCAAGACAATCCTCATCTGATAAAGCATTCATCTGGACATCATGTTGCATGTTGGCTTTATGATTAATTAGTTTTATTTTTTAGGCGTTAAATATTCTATGGAACAGAAAAGCATTATATTAATTGTAAAATTAGAACAAATTAGTAATATTATCATTAATTTATGTAAAAGCACTTAAGTATATTAATATTATGGATATTTTAATAATAGCTCTTATAGTTATAGTTGTTATCTTCTTTTTGTCTCGTAGAAGCAATAAAACTATAATTAGTAACCAAGAAAAAAAGCTTATACAAATATGTTTCGGCGATAAAGAAAAAGCTGAAAGACTGATTAATTATGAACTAAAAAGACATCCAAAGCTATCAAGAAAAGAAGCAGCTGATGATGCAGTTAAATCAATTGGTAGAGATAATCGTTAATTATATCAATATCAAAATCAGTTGTTTCAGGAATGAAGTACGATTTTCCGAAACCAAACTTATCGTTGGAAGTTCGGGAAATTTACTTTGCTCCATTCCAGAAACAACCATCAAATTGGTGAAGGTATTAAATATATTTTCTAATCAAAATATCATGCCTAATACTAGCATATCATTATTTGATAGTCTTGAACGAATATTAATTAGTTGAAAATTTAAAGATAACATCATGAAACATAATAATATAATTTTAGTTGTTGATGATAATGTCAATAATATAAGAGTTGTGGTTAATTCTCTTAAAATTCATGGATTTGAAATTGCTACAGCTAAAAATGGCTTAGTTGGAATTAAGAGAGCAGAAATGTTGCAACCATTGCTTATTCTATTAGATGTTATGATGCATGAAATAGATGGTTTTGAAACTTGTCGTCGTCTAAAAGCAAATAAAATTACTAAAGATATTCCAGTTATTTTTATGACAATTTTAGATAAAGTTGAAGATAAATTGAAAGGCTTTGAAGCTGGTGGAATAGATTATATTTCTAAACCACTTCAAGAACAAGAAGTATTAGCTAGAGTTAAAAATCATCTTGAATTAAAAAATTTGAATGCTCAACTTTTAGAGCAAAATAAAAAACTACAAAAAGAAATTCAAGAACGTAAACAAGCTGAAGCCACAACTAAAATTGCCAATCGTCTTAAAGATGAATTTTTATCTAATGTGAGTCATGAAATTCGTACTCCTATGAATGCAATTATTGGATTCACTCAATTGATTTCAAGCACTAATTTAACCAATGAACAGAAAGATTATATCAATATAATAAAATCTTCCTCTCATACTTTACTTAAAATTATTAACGACATCCTTGATTTTTCTAGTATGGAAGCAAATAAATTAAAAATAGAACTCATACCTTTTAGTTTGGGAGAAATATTAAAAAATCTCTCTAGGTTATTTAAAGAAAAAACTACTAAAAAAGACATAATATTTCGTATAGTTAACAAATGTAGCTCACAGCATTTTTTAGGTGATCCAATACGTTTAGAGCAAATACTTGTTAATCTTGTTGGTAATTCTATAAAATTTACTCAAAAAGGTGTAATAACTGTTTCTATAGAACAAATATCTGAAAATGATGATGAAGTCACCTTACAATTTTCTATAGAAGATACTGGAATAGGAATTGATGAAAAGGTCATCCCTTATATATTTGAATCTTTTAGTCAAGCTGATGGTTCTATAACTCGTCAATTTGGTGGAACCGGGTTGGGATTAGCAATTTGCAAAAAACTAATAAATATCATGGATGGAAAAATTTGGTTAAAATCCCAACTTGGTAAAGGCACAATTATTAATTTTGTTCTTACATTTAAAATTTGTTCAAACCAAACTGTTTTTAATCAAACTACTCCTCCACAAATATCCAAACCAGTTGTACCTCAACGGAAAATTTTATTGGTAGAAGATAATTCAATTAATCAAAAACTAGTTAAATTAATACTTACCAAAAGAGGTTTTTTGGTAGATATTGCCGAAAATGGCGTAGAGGCAATTAAAATGATAGAAAAAGATAGTTTTGATATAGTATTTATGGATATTCAAATGCCAGAAATGGATGGTAATGAAGCGACTAAATTAATTAGAAAAAATCCTAAATATGCTAATTTGCCCATTGTTGCTATGACTGCTCATGCTATGAATGATGACAAAGAAAAAAGTTTAGAAGCAGGTATGAATGATTATATTGTTAAACCAATTGATAATAAACAGTTATTAGCTGTTTTGAATAAATGGACATAACAATTTGGTGAAAAAATTAATACCAATATAACTCAATTATCAGTTTTTTTCTCGTTTTCAACGTTATTGATTCGCTGCCATTTAAGTTAAGACATGGAGTTCAAAGCATAGCTTTGTAACGATTTTTATTTTAAAATAAATGGCATCCTTCATATTTATGCAAAAGTAGTGAACAGTTATTTCGGGAATGGAGTGAAACGTATTTCCCGAAACCCATATCTAGCAATCGTTTCGGGAAATCCACTTCGTTTCATTCCCGAAACAACTGCCAACTGTTTTTGAAGGATGCCAAATAAATAACACAAAGTTTCACTTATGAACTCCAATATATTATATTATCTTAACTTAGACGGCAGTGTTGCTATTGTTAATTGAATAGTTAATCTACAATATTATTTACCTTAAATCTCATAAAAAAACACATAAAATTCAACATATGAACTGGCTAGACAATATCATTATCATACTTATTTGGTTATTTGTTGTATTCGGTTACTCAAAAGGTTTAGTTATAGAACTTTTTTCTTTTCTCAATTGGTTTCTATCTTCTATAATCGCTTTATTCTCCGTAAGTGGATTAGCAAATATACTAACATCATTCATTTCTTTAGCTGATTTGCGTTTTGGAGTAGCTTTTATGATATTATTCTCAATTAGCTTTGTTATTATTGGTTGGCTTAACGATTTAATTATTAGCTCTATAGGACCAACTCGGTTGACTGAATTAGAATGTATAACTGGAGCATTCTTTGGATTTATTAAAGGTAGCACTATAATAATAATGTTAATTATATTATCTGGTTTAACTAAATTTCCGGCTAGTAATAGTTGTCAAGAATCTGTGGCAATAAATTTCATTAAACCAATTATTACAATATTTTTCAACTATTTACCACCTGATATTGTAATCCAATTTAATTTTAACCCTTAAGTAATTGTAATGTGTGGAATCATTGGAATTGTAGGAAAATCAGCAGTTAATCAATCTTTATATGATGGTTTAACTGTATTGCAACATCGTGGCCAAGATGCTGCTGGTATTGTAACTTGTGACAATGAACGTTTGTATCTACGTAAGAATAATGGTTTAGTACGAGATACCTTTCATACAAGACATATGCTTAATTTACGTGGCAATATGGGTATAGGTCATGTACGATACCCAACTGCTGGCTGTGAATCAAGTGCTGAAGCTCAACCATTTTATGTTAATTCTCCTTATGGCATCACTTTAGCTCATAATGGTAATTTAACTAATGCCGAAAATTTAAAGCAAGATTTATTTAGAGAAGAACTACGTCACATAAATACTAATTCTGATTCTGAAGTTTTATTAAATGTATTAGCCCACGAATTACATAAACTGCATAAATTGCATATTAATTATGAAGATGTATTTAAAGCTGTAGATAGAGTTCATCACCGTTGCCGAGGAGGATATGCAGCAGTAGCAATGATAACCGGAGTAGGGATTTTAGCTTTTCGAGACCCATGTGGAATTCGACCACTAATATTTGGTAAGCGTGAAACTCCCAATGGTACAGAATATTTAGTAGCTTCTGAAAGTGTAGTTATTGATATGCTTGGTTTTCAATTAATACGTGACGTTGCCCCAGGAGAAACGATTTTTATAAGTGCTGAAGGACAATTACATTCTTATAAAGGAACTCATAATACTAATATTACTAATGCTCCATGTATTTTTGAATATGTTTATATGGCAAGACCAGATTCCATTATAGATAGTATTTCTGTTTATAAGTCAAGGTTACGTATGGGTAAAGCTCTAGCGAAAAAGATTCTTAGAATTTATCCAAACCATGATATTGATGTAGTTATTCCAATTCCAGACACAAGTTGTACTGCTGCCTTGCAACTTGCTCATGTACTTAATCGTAAATATCGTGAAGGATTTGTTAAAAATCGTTATATTTCACGTACTTTTATTATGCCCGGTCAGAATATGCGGAAAAAATCGGTCCGCCAAAAGCTTAATGCTATTAACTTAGAATTTGCTGGTAAAAACGTCTTGCTAGTTGATGATTCTATTGTGCGTGGTACTACTTCAAAACAAATTATCCAAATGGCTCGTGATGCTGGTGCTAACAAAGTTTATTTTGCTTCCGCAGCTCCTCCAGTTCGTTATCCTAATGTTTATGGGATTGACATGCCAGTAGCAAGCGAATTATTGGCTCACAACCGTACTGTAGAAGAAATTGCTGAAGTTATTCAGGCTGATTGGTTAATATATCAAGATTTAAAAGATTTAGTTGCATGTGCCAGAAAAGGTAATAAAGATATTAAACAATTTGATACATCTTGTTTTAATGGTAATTATGTTACCGGTGATATAAATCAGGAATATCTTGAACAGCTTGAACAACGACGTAGTGATTCTGCTAAAGTCAAAAGTAAAATTCAAGATAATGAAACGATGGGTATTCATAACGTAGCTTAAAAAATAATGCTTAATTATAAATTGTTAATGATTAATTAAAATCTTAAAACTAGAAAGTTTAGGCATCCTTCAAAAGCAGTTGACAGTTGTTTCGGGAATGGAACAAAGTGGATTTCCTGAAATGATTGCTAGATATGGGTTTCGGGAAATTCGTTTCACTCCCGAAATAACTGTTCACTACTTTTGCGTTAATATGAAGGATGCCAAAGTTTATTGCCTTTTTTAAAATTACAATATTAATAATTATAGCATTTTTTTGTTTAATAGGATACTGTAACATAAATCAACTGATTGATATTTATATTGAATTTAATTAAGAATTGCTATATATAAAACTATGCAAAAAAAAAGTTGTTTACTAATTGTCGATGATGAGGACTGTGGACGTAGTATTTTAGAGATATTACTACAACCAGAGAATTATCAGTTAGAATTTGCAATAAATGGTGAAGATGCTTTGCAGAAAGCAGATGAACTGTTACCGGATTTGATTCTGCTAGACATAATAATGCCACGTATGGATGGATTTGAAGTTTGTAAGCGTCTGCGTGAACATCCAAAATTAGCTGAAGTTCCAGTAATTATGTTGACAGCTATTAGTGATCGAGCAACTCGTTTAAAAGGAATTAATGCTGGAGCCGATGATTTTATAACTAAACCTTTTGATAAATTGGAATTATTGGCTAGGGTCAATACCATTATTCGTCTTAATCGTTATCGGCGTTTATCAACTGAACGAATGCGGTTTGATTGGGTGGTTGAACAGTCAGATGATGGTTATTTATTATTGAGTGACGGGAATTTTATTAAATATGCAAATTCTGCCGCTAGATTATATTTAGGTTTATTAACAGAGAATATTGCGTCAACAAAGTTCACCGAATATTTGGAAATTCAAAATTTTAAACAAGAGCCGACTGTTGCTTGGGAAAATTGGCCTAAATCTAATGTTGGAGATATTCCACGTTATTTAGTTAGACCCGAAACTCAAAATTCACAGTTGCTTTGGTTACAAGTATATATTTTAGAATCGCCTTTTGATAACTTTAGTGGTCAATTAGTACGTTTAAGCGATGTAAGTGAACAGATGAATTTACAACAACAAATGTGGACTTTTCAGAGTTTAGTATCGCATAAATTACGAGCTCCACTCAATGGCCTGATTAGTTTACAATTATTAGACCAAAAAAATATTGATTTATCTAGTCAAAAAGCCCATTCTTTACTGAATATTGCTAAAGATAGTGCCAAGCGTTTACAAGAACAAATTTTAGATATTTTACGTTATTTAGATTCTTCACAATTACTTAAAAATGATAATACATTTCAACTCTCTGAACTACCTATATTATTAAATAAAATTCAAGCAGATTTAAAGCTTAATCCTCTTTCTATTCACATGGATAATGACTTAGTTAGCAAATCTATTTCGTTTTCTAGTCAAGGATTAGAACTAATATTACACGAGTCATTCACTAATTCTAAAAAATTTCATCCTAATCAGTCTCCAACATTGGAAATATCTGTCACGACATTGGATAATAAAACAATATTAATATCTATAAGTGATGATGGTAAATATATGTCAAATCAAGAACTTAATAAAGTATGGACTCCATACTACCAAAGTGAAAAATATTTTACTGGTGAAGTAAAAGGCATGGGATTAGGACTATCAATGATTGCTAAATTAGTATCAGGTAGCGGTGGTAGTTACCGTTTATTTAACCGAGATAATACACCAGGAGTTACATTGGAATTATTATTGCCGTTTGAAAACTGTGAATTTCCTCAAAATACACCTACAATAACTTGAAATATCAACTTTTAACATTATACTACAGATGGGTTTGGCAGATAAGATTTTGAATTTTAAATTAAAGAGGAAAGCATTTTGAGGCAAGCAGCTTTATTAGCCTTGGCAGATGGGAGTTTGTTTCATGGTGAATCAATTGGTGTTGATGGACAATGTTGTGGAGAAGTAGTGTTTAATACATCCATGACCGGCTATCAAGAAATCTTAACCGATCCTTCGTATTGTCGCCAAATCGTTACTTTAACTTATCCTCATATTGGCAATGTAGGCATAAATATTGAGGATGAAGAAAGCTCACAAGTATTTGTTGCTGGTTTAATAATTCGAGATTTACCTTTGTTAGAAAGCAATTGGCGAACTGAATTATCACTTGCGGATTATTTAAAACAACATAAAGTAGTTAGTATAGCAGAAATTGATACTCGTCGCTTAACCAGAATTTTGCGAGAGAAAGGAGCTCAAAATGGTTGTTTAGTCGCTGGTGAAAATATTGATCCAGAAGCTGCTATCCAAGCTGCAAAAAACTTTGCTGGATTGCAAGGTATGGATTTAGCTAAAGAAGTGTCTGCTCAACAGCCTTATGAATGGAAAGAAAGTGTGTGGTCTATGGATGACAATGCCAATGCACCTTCTAAACAATGGCAAGTTATAGCTTATGATTTTGGAGTTAAACGTAATATTCTACGCTTATTAATAGATAGAGGTTGTAGTGTAACAGTTGTGCCAGCCCAAACTCCAGCTAGTGAAATTTTAAAACATAAACCAGACGGAGTTTTTCTTTCCAATGGCCCCGGTGATCCAGAGCCTTGTGACTATGCGGTAACAGCAATCAAGGAAATTCTTGAACAAGGAACCCCTTTGTTTGGAATTTGTTTAGGCCATCAATTATTAGGTTTGGCTAGTGGTGCTAAAACAGTTAAAATGAAGTTTGGCCATCATGGTGCAAATCATCCAGTACAAGAAATAAATTCTGGTAAAGTAATGATTACTAGCCAAAATCATGGTTTTGCCCTTGATGAAGAAAGTTTACCAACCAATTTACAACCAACTCATCGTTCTCTGTTTGACGGTTCTTTGCAAGGTATTCGTCATATTGACAAACCTGCATTTAGTTTCCAAGGCCATCCAGAAGCCAGTCCCGGGCCGCATGATGTAGCGGACTTATTTGACCAATTTATTGACTTAATGAAAAATAACTCATGAACGAATTTTTTCATATGGGCGGTTATGCCTTTTATGTATGGACTAGTTATGGTTTAACCTTTCTAGTGTTAATTATCAATTTAATTATCCCATTTAATCAAGAACGTACTATATTGCGTACTTTAAACCGTAAATTAAGGAGAAAACAGCGTGAGCGTCATCCGAGTCGGCCCAAAGCATAAAAAACGTTTGGCTATTTTATTAATTGTATTAGCTGGAGTTGGAATAACAGTAGCTTTAGCTTTGACTGCTTTTAGTGAAAATATGCTATATTTTTTTAGCCCAACCCAAATTTTAGCTGGCGAAGCTCCTCAAGATCGGGTTATTCGAGTTGGTGGTTTGGTGAGTAATGGTAGTGTTAAACGTGCTACCGATAGCTTGAAAATTAATTTTGATGTTAATGATCATGTTAATACTATACCAGTTCAATACACTGGAATTTTGCCAGATTTATTTCGTGAAGGACAAGGTATTGTAGCTATTGGCCGAATGCAATCAGATGGAAGCTTTATAGCTGATGAAGTATTGGCTAAACATGACGAAAATTATATGCCACCAGAAGTTGCTGATGCCTTAAAAAAAGCTAAAGGTGATGAGTGAATTTAATAACTTCCAAAACTTGAATATCCAAACCTGCTATAGACTTTCAGATAAATAATTTCACTTAAAACCTACGAGGTTTCCAAAACCTCACAGGTTTCACACGAATATTTTTCTGAACGTCTATAGGTTAAAAAACTAGTAGGTTTAAATAAATATTGGGATAATAAATAGAGATATAAATTGAAAAAACACCTTTGGAAAATACAAATTTTTGATACAATCCTGCAAGCCGAATATTCATTGGCAGCAGGTACAAAATGAATAATAGAACACCATATCAAATTGCTAAACGCTTTCGTGGTTTTTTACCGGTAGTAGTAGACGTTGAGACGGCCGGCTTCGATCCAGAGCGTAACGCTTTATTAGAAATAGCGATAGTTATATTACAAGTTGACGAACGAGGCCAATGGCGACGCCATCAAACCTGTGCCTGTCATATAATTCCCTTTGAAGGAGCCAGCCTTGATCAAAAAGCTTTGGACTTTATTAAAGTTGATCCACATCATCCATTTAGATTTGCAGTTCAAGAAGCTGAAGGTTTAGAAACTGTTTTTTCTCCTATACGCCGAGCAATAAAAACCCATAATTGTAGTAGAGCCATATTAGTTGGTCACAACCCAATGTTTGATTTAAGTTTTATTAAAGCTGCCTGTAAACGCACTAAAGTTAAAATGCCATTTCATCGTTTTAGCACTTTTGATACTGCCACTTTGGGTGGATTAGCTTATGGACAAACTGTATTAGCCAGAGCAGCACAAGCCGCCGGTTTAGCATGGGATAGTCAAGAAGCTCATTCAGCAATTTATGATGCAGAACGTACAGCAGAATTATTTTGTAAAATAGTAAATTTATGGGGTAAATGGCGGAAAGAATTCAAAATTTATAATGATTTAAAGGATAATGGTAAAAGGTATAATTAAAATTGGCATGTAGATTGCTTGGTATATATAGCAACATAATTCAAATAATTCCTACCTATTTTGGGTTATGATTGGATCACTTGAATGCTGGTCACATTCAAGTGTGTCCCTTTAAATTTTATATAATTCTTCGCATCAATGTTATTGTTACAGCCAAAAACAATATTGGCGGTAATAAAGCACTTACGGCTGGATAAAGATTATATACCAATCCCATATTCCCCATAGTCTGATTTAACATGTGAAATACAACTCCTATCAAAGCTCCAACTAAAACTCGTTGTCCAACTGATACGGTACGCAAAGAACCAAATACAAATGGAGTTGCTAAAAAAATCATAGTGATACAAACTAACGGATAACCTAAGCGAGTCCAAAAAGCTAACTCATATTTGGCAGTACGTTGGCCATTTTTATGTAAATATTGGATATACTTATATAATCCCAAGCTTGATAATTTATTTGGGCGAATAACAACAATTTTAACCAATTCTGGACTTAAAATGGCTTTCCACACCACAGTGTCTAAATATTGACGGGTGACTTGAGTTGCTTCAATTATATGTTTTTCAACATCTTTTAAAAACCATTTACCTTTTTCATAAAAAGCATTTTTAGCTTTGGTTATACTTTTTAAATTTTGTTTGGAATCAAATTCATACAAAGTTATTCCTCCAAAACCACCATCTGGATAAATTGTGCGAATATTAATAAAATCTTGTTTATCTCGTGACCAAAAACCATAACGAGTCAGAAAAACCATCCGCTGCCGTTCATGTTCAGATTGGGCAATTGCTCGCATATTATTGGCATATTGACCGGTTTTAGGAGCAACAAATTCACCAATTAACATAACTAATATGGTTAAAACCAGTCCAACTTTTAATATTGAAATAACAATACGCACTGTCGAAATTCCGGTAGCACGCATGACGGTCAATTCACTATTATTTGCCAACATACCTAATCCCAATAAGCTGCCTAATAATGCAGCATAAGGAAATAAGTTATAAATAAATATTGGGATTTCTAAAGCAACATATTGAATTGCTTGTAATAGTCCATAACGTTCTTTACCTATATCATCAATTTCATCAATAAATTCAAAAAAAGTGAATAGGCCAACTAATATTAATAATACGATTAATATGCCACTTAATACAGTTTTACCAATATATTTATCAAGAGTTTTCATAGATTTAACAGTATAAAATATTCAGAAAAAGGTAGACTTTTAAGACCTAGGTTTTCAAAACCTGACAGGTCTTTTGGCCAAAATGTTTATTTGAAAAGTTATAGTTTCTAAGACTTACGCATTGACAAAGAAAACATTTAATGAAACCGTTTAAATATCGTTCCCAAACTCTTGTTTGGGAACGCCCTGCCAAGAAGCTCCGCTTCGTCGTTAACAATGATATATCTTACCTCAATTCAAAGCAGAGCTTTAACGGCATTGTGTTCCCAAACAGGAGTTTGGGAACAATAATAAGTTATAACTATATAATTTATAAAAAATTAATATTTTTTAGCTTTTGTTAATGCGTAAGTCTTAGTTTCTTAAATTTTGTCTTAATTCGTTGAATATGTTAGTCTATGATGAGCATTTGTCATCAGATAATCAACATAGTTAACATAATTTTGGAAAAAACCCATGAATCTCAAAAACATTATAATACTATTTATAGTTTGCTCAACTAATATTCAAGCCCAATCAACTGACATAAAACATTTTTTCTATACTGGTCAGTATGAAACTGTTATTGAAAAATTGCAATCATCATCAACGCAAAATATTCAAACTTGGGTTGGAATTGCAAAAGCTTATCAATATTTAGGCTTACCTGATAAAGCCTTACAAGTCATCACAACAACTTTGCCATCTGCTCAACAAAACTCAATTCATCATGTTATTTTACTAAATGAATTAAGCCAATTACATTTATCCCAATCAAGGATTGAACCTGCTAAACAAGCTATTCAAAAGGCATTAAAAATAGTTCGTTCAACTGATAATACAATTTTACTTGCCGAAATTTTACGGCAACAAGGTAATGTGCAACATGCTGAAAATGAATATGAAACTGCTAAAAAATCTTATGCTGAGGCTTTGAATTTAGTTAATAAATCCAATCCTATGATGCCTTATTTTTCTACAAATGATGTTCGAGAATTATATGGAAAAATTTTGGTTAATCAAGCTCAAACAGCTTTTTGGTTCGATACTAACAATGCTTATCTGTATTCTGATACTGAAGAAGCTTTAAGTTCAAGTATAGAAGCGGTTAAGCAAGCTAAACAAGCTACTAAAAATTGGCCGGATGCTTTTAGTGAAGTTTTTGCACTGATAGCTTTAAGTAAGGTGATACAAAATATTCAAAATAAGTTTTCAACCCCAAAATTACTTCAGGAAAATTATCAAATTTTAAACCAAGCCAAAGAAATTGCAGATAGAATTAACAATGCTCAGGCTAAAACTTATGCCTACGGTTATTTAGGTAGACTTTATGAACATAATCAACGTTATCCAGAGGCATTAAATTTAACAAGAAAAGCCTTATTTGCGGCTCAACAGATTCAGGAACAATTATCAATATATCGCTGGCAATGGCAATTAGGTCGTATTTTTAAAGCTCAAGGCAAAATTGAAGAGGCAATAGTTTCATTAAAACAGGCAGTTAAAATTATTAATTTACCGGCGATTCGAAATCAAATAACTGGTGAAACTGATTTTCGTACTAAAATATCACCAGTTTATTTTGCATTGGCAGATTTATTACTGCAACAGAAAAATGATGCTTCAGTTCGTGAAGCCAGAGAAACAATAGAGTTTTTTAAACAGGCGGAATTGCAAGATTATTTTCAAAGTGAATGTTTAACTACTGAATGTACTCACTTAGAACAAGCTTTGAATTCGCAAACAGCTATATTGTATCCAATTGTATTGCCGGATAGATTGGAGTTGTTACTGAGTTTACCCAATGTTCCTGAATTAGTTAGAGTTAAAGTTTTAATTACAGAAAAAAAATTACGCCGTGAGATTGCTTTTTTAGTTTCTTCTTTACGTCGGCATCCATTGTCTTATTTAGCTTCTGATGATGAGGATGAGGAAGTTATTTGCACACCTGATGAATGGCAAAATCTTCCGGTCAGCGATTCGCCTCGTACTAAAGATTTTTTTAAACCAGCTCAAAAATTACATATGTGGTTAATTAAGCCACTGTTAAAAAGTTTGTCTGAGCATAATATTGATACTTTAATTATAGTTCCAGAAGGTGTGTTAAGGACTGTGCCATTTGCTGCGTTACATGATGGTCAAGAATTTTTGATTCAAAATTATGCTTTAGCCACTACTCCCAGTTTATGTTTAGCTGATTTACAAGTTCAGCAGCGAACGGTTAATGAAATGTTGGTTAGTGGGTTATCAGAATCGGTCCAAGGTTTCTCTGATTTGCCATGTGCTAAGTATGAAATAGATACTTTACAAAAGTTATATAGTTTACATGATATTGAATATAAGCCATTATTTAATAAAGATTTTACCTATCCAAATATGCAGCAAAGGATTGATCAAACCAAGTATTCAATTGTCCATATTGCTTCACATGGTCAGTTTAAATCTGATTTAGAAGATACTTTTTTGCTTACTTATGATAACAAGTTAAGCATGGATAAGTTAGAAAATTTGATAAGAGGAACTACGACCCAGAAAATTGATTTACTTACTTTAAGTGCCTGTGAAACTGCCGTTGGTAATGACAGAGCGGCGTTAGGATTAGCTGGTGTTGCTTTAAAGGCTGGAGTTAAAAGTGCGTTAGCAAGTTTATGGCAAGTTGATGATGCTGCAACTCCGGCTATGATTATAGAGTTTTATCAACAACTAACTAATCAAAAATTAACCAAGGCTCAGGCTTTACAAAATGCTCAAAAGATGATGTTGACTGATGCTAAATATGTTAATTTTCAACATCCTTATTATTGGTCAGCATTTTTGCTGATTGGAAATTGGTTTTAAGGGAGGGCTAGGAGTTTCGCAGAAATTTCATGATGTCTGCGGAACATCCATATTTCGTGAACTATTTTAGCGAAACAGTTATTATTTGCCCCGACATGTCAGGTCTCATCGGGCGACTCCGCACATTACAGCAATTCCATCCAACCACCTCTCCATGTCTCCGCAGTGAGTGTCATGAAATCTCTACGAAACTTCTTAACGAAAAATATTCAATATTTTTATTGACAAAATGAATTTATTGGATTAACCTTACAATTAATGGAATTAAATAATTTACGTTACATATTGAGTAACAATGTGAATTATTATTTTTAAGGGAAACTTAAATATTAAATTAGGAGATATTGACCGTGACTGTTAAATCTGTAATTTCAACTGTTTTATTTGTTGTGTTTGTTTACCTTGCCTACTATTGCTGATAGCCAAAAAGTATGTGAACATAATGATAACCCACCAAAATGTTCTGAATTAGAATCGACTCCTGACCCTGAGCCAGAACCACCTACTGAACCAATTTCTGATGATGGTACTGAACAACCAACTGAAGATTCTAACAGTGGTACTAAACAACCAATCGAAGATTCTAACGGTGATACTGAACAACCAACTGAAGATTCTAGCAGTGGTACTGAACAACCAACCGAAATTTCCAATGATAATTCTGGACAAATAATTGAGAATAACGATGATGATTTAAAATCTATCGTTAGACTGTTATATCAAGACAGTGTTATAGAGATTTATACATTTAATGATGAATCAATTAAACAAAATATTGCTAAATATGATGAATCAGAAATTGTTAGAATGAACGACCAAGACGATATTATCAAAATCTATACACTTAACGGAGATTTAATCAACCAATTCAATACACCTTTAGATAATGATAATGCTAAATGTGTTGAAATAAGAACATTTGCTCCAGAAGGTACACAACTTGATGTTTTCCTTGCGTTACCTGAAGATGATATTGGTAGTTTGCCATGCAAATATGAAGAACCAGAAGAAGACACATCCCAAGATGAAGATACTGATAAACCTTCAGTAATTTCTGATGACGACCAGAAAGTTGATACTACTGAAACAGATTCAACATCTACCGATTCAGTTGAAGAGCCTGAAATTATAGACAATGATTCTACACAAGATACTATTACAACTGATGAACAATCATCCGACAATATAACCCTACTCCCTCCTGTAACTCAACCGTCAACCACAGGTAATATTAATACTATCGGCAATTTTGGTGGCATAACTGTTACTGATGCTGTGTTTGAAGCTGGTGCAAGTGTTTCTAATCTTATTTTGGGTGGCAATAATATTAATAAAGGCTTGATTTCCAACGCTAATATTTTGCCAGATTCTACCTTGACTTGTAAGGAAGATGGTAAATTAACCGGGACTATAGAAAATCAAGGTACTATTAGTGATTGTAATTTTGTTGGTTCTGAACTAAATGGTGGTTATTTAGCTGGAACAATTACAGTTATTGATGACACAGGTTTAGGTATTTTAAATAATGTTACTATCTTGCCAAATGCTAACATAGTCAATGGAATTCTATCTGGAAATATTGATAATCAAGGTATTGTATCTGATGTTATTATTAGCTCAGATGGAATAGTAATTGGTGGTACTGTGCAAGGAGCAATTGAGAATAATGGCATATTACAAAATATTATTATTGCAGTTGATAGTTATATTGAGGGTGGTAAATTAACCGGAATTATAATTGGCAATTCTGATTTACCATTAATCACCAATTCTTATATCTATGATGCTGATTTATCAAATATATTAATCGGAGCCGGAAATACTTTTGGAGAAAATGTTACTTTTGGCACTGGAGTTAAATTTGCTGATAATAGCTTAATTCCTGAAAATGCTGATTTGAGTTTATCTTTATTAAAAGAGTTTTCAAAAGATGATTCTGCAATTAATCTCAATGATGATGTTGTACCCGATAATATTCTAAATCCTGAAAAACAACAACCAACTTTATTAAAACAAATAAATTCTTTACCTCAACTGCAAGATGGAAATTGGCAATTAGAACAAAATTCTGCTGGTTATTTAAAAATCGAAGTTGATGGAGTTTTATTTGTCCTTGAGACAGTACAAGTAACTCAAGTTAGTTCTAAACAGCCGGCTGGTTTTAAGCTTGATTCAACAGAAAATGTGACTTTTACCACTGGTTATGGCCGAGAAATTTTTGCTCAACCGGTTATTCAAGATCAAAAGGCTTTATTAAAAGAACTATCTGAGTTATTTGATGAAGTTATTGCTCTACCTGATGGTACTTTTAAAGTTAGAAATAAAGATGGTGAGTGGATTACTTATCGAGTTGGCTTATCATCTGAATTAGTTGCTGATGATAGTGATTTAGGTTTGCTTGATAATGCTGATGGTTCTAAGCGTCTAGTATTTACAGATAAAAGTGGTAATAAACGGCAGCAGACTATTTCTCCAATAACTGTTCCTCCACCATCAGATTGTGAAGTTTCACCACGAGTTAAATCTGGAAAAGTTTCTAAAGGTAAAGCCAAGAAAATTACTCACAATGATGGTGCAGAATTAGATGTTAATAATGAGGCAGTGGATAAGGATACAACTTTATGTATTAAATCTTTGTATTCACTAGAATTACAACCGCTTGACCAAGGTATGAAAAATGTTACCAAAGGTCCTAACGGCTTCAAATTTTTACCTAAAGGTCAACAGTTTAAAAAGAAAATTAAAGTTGTTATTCCTTACGATCCAGATTTATTACCAGTTGGTAGCACTGCACAAGATATTTATAGCTTATATTTTGATACATTAAGAAATCAGTGGATTAAGTTAGAACGGTTTAAAGTTGATACTAAAAAACAAGTTATTATCAGCTATACCACTCACTTTACTGACATGATTAATTCAACTATTACAGTTCCTGAGTCGCCACAAGCTGCTAATAATGTTCCTACTCAAATTAGTGGTATTAAAGCTGCTGATCCGGGTACTGGAATTAATCTATGTAGCATTCCCAAAGCAAGTAATATGGGTGATGTACGGATAAGTTGTCCGATTGAAGTTCCACCGGGACGAGTTGGAGTGCAACCACAACTTGGTATGCAATATAGTTCAAGTGGGGGCAATGGTTGGGCTGGTTTAGGTTGGGATTTATCCACTCAAGCAATTACGATTGATACTCGTTGGGGTGTACCTCATTATTATCCTTATTTAGAAAGTGAACCTTATTTATTCAATGGTCAACAATTAGTTTCCATTGAAGGTAGTTCAACTTATTTACCTTATCGTGAACAGCAAAAAACACGTGGTTCGGAAAAACGTTTTTATCCACGAATTGAAGGCGCATTTGCTAAGATTATCCGGCATGGTAGCAGTCCGAAAAATTATTGGTGGGAAGTTACCGATAAGAATGGTACTAAGTCTTTTTATGGTGGTAATCCAAATGATGGTGTGGTTGCTGATGCGGTTTTGAAGGATGGCAAAGGTAATATCTTTAAATGGGCTTTGACTAAAACCATAGATACTAATGGTAATAATATTCGCTATCGTTATGAAATTTCACCATATAATGGAGTACCACAAGGTTATGATTTATATCTAAAAACCATTAATTACACTGGTTATCAAAACCAAGATGGGCCATATAAAGTTGAGTTTATTCGTGCTGGTGGTCGTCCAGATGTTATAAGCAGTGGTCGGGGTGGATTCATGCAAGTTACCGCAGAACGTTTGGTTAAAGCTAAGATTACTTATAATGACCAATTAGTGCGTAGTTATACATTTGACTATCAAACTGGTTTTGCTGGCAAAAGTTTATTAGCTGCTATGAGTCAATTAGGTGATGATGACTCACTGTTTTATACGCATAATTTTA
This sequence comes from Candidatus Halobeggiatoa sp. HSG11, assembly GCA_030378105.1. GTDB lineage: Bacteria > Pseudomonadota > Gammaproteobacteria > Beggiatoales > Beggiatoaceae > DRQV01. The sequence continues at coordinate 35,503 of JAUCGL010000008.1, forward strand.
AATATTACAATGATGTGGCTGGTGGTTTGTTTGGTTCAAGTCAATCTTGGGGAACTGGCAATGATATATCCAGTTTGTTTGGGCAGCTAGAACCAAGTGCAATTAATGGCAATAAAAGTGATACGGCTGGTGGGCATATCTATATTGGAATTAATTTACTGTTGCCTAAAAAGAAAATGTCGATTGGAGCTAAAGTTGGTTATAGCCGTACTCGATCAGAAGGTTTGCTGGTTCAATTGGATATAAATGGGGATGGATTGCCGGACAAAGTGTATAAAAAAGGCAGTAGTGTTTATTATCGTGCTAACCGTTCTGGGGCAAATGGTACTAGCAGCAATTTTGGGCCGCCAGTAAGAATTGGTAATTTATCCCAAATTTCCAAAGGTAGCAGTAATATGAAATCCTTTGGGGCAGAAATGTTTATGGGTGCTAGTGTTGGAGTAAATATGGCCAAGACTTCTACCAAAACAACAGTATTTTTTACTGAAGTTAATAGTGATGGTTTGCCGGATATATCCATTAATGGTCAAATATTTTTCAATCATTTAGATGAGAATGGCAATAGTTATTTTTCCCCTAATAATGCCGATACAATTTACCCAATTGGTCCTGGAGCAGTTGACACCACTAATTTAGTTGTTAATCGGGAAAAATTACGAGAAGAATTTATCAATGATTTTCCTAATTTAGATACCTTGAGAAGTTGGACAGCACCATTTGATGGGCAAGTTGAGGTTATCGGTGAGGTAGCTTTAATTGAAAATACCAGTCTTGAACGGCAAAATTATGATTCTGCTGATGGAGTACGGGTTGCAATAGAATTTACCCATTTTGATTATGGCATAGTTATGTTAGATGAAAACTCTGAGGAAATTGAAACCGAAAAACCGTTTGAACATACTGAGCTTTGGGCAACTTTGATAGATGCTGATGATTATACTCCTAAAACTCCGGCTAATGTTGCAGCACTTGATGTTAAGAAGGGCGATATAATTTATTTTCGGGTGCAATCGTTATTTGATGGTTCTTTTGATCAAGTTAGTTGGAGTCCTGCAATAAAATATTTGGATGTTGAACCAGTATTAGATGCTAATGGTTTGGATGGTTATAGCTATGATGCAACTAATGATTTTGTGGTTAGCGGTTATCAAGGAACTAGTGCCAATATGTCTATAGATGGTATGTTAAAAGTAACTGGTGAATTGCAAAAATTAGCCAAAACAACTGATGATGTAACGTTGCTATTATTGCAAGATGATGAAATTATTTATGAACAAACTTTAACTCATGATCAAATAGGTTCGATCACTATAGATAAAGAATTTCCAGTGCTTAAAGAAGATAAAATTGCAGCTAGAGTTAAAATTGATTCGTCAATTGATTTATCTAAATTGCAATGGAATCAACCGTTACAAATTTTCTATACTTCTTCTACAGATGCAGACATCATATTAGATGATCAAGGCAATCCAATGTCAAGATTTGATCTGTTCTACAATTATGATTTTTATCCAGAAAGTGATTTGGAAAAACCTTTAGAAGCATTTATTGCTCCAGCAACTGGAACTTATACCGCAAATTCATTAGTAGCAGTTAATTTATCACCGAAAGATGAAGAACCGGTTATTGAAGAAAAGAAAGCTGACACAGAAGAGGAAAATTCTGATACAGAAACTCCTATTATTCCCGAAGAAGAGGAGGAAAAACCTCAATTCATCACTTTAACTGTTAAACGACCGGGTGAATTGTTGGGTAAATATACTATTGAGGTCAGTGAAGATGGTTCAGTAGAAAATGGAAAAATTACCTTTGATGCAGAAGAAGGTGATGAATTATTTTTTGAATTTAGTGCAATTGATCCAGATTTTGCTAAACAAATAACTCAAGTTGATGTTGGTTTAACTACTCCATCTGGTTCTGCGGCTCCAGAAGCAGCATTATATAAAGTTGGAGAACGTTTACTGATTGCGCCGCCTTATCGTGGTTGGAGTATTTTTGGTTATGATGGCAATTTGGAACGAGCTGATAAACCACTGGAAATAACCTATGAAGATTTAACTGGTGAAAATTTGGTTAAAGGATTTGCTGACGATCAAGACCTAACTGAACTACAAGATAAAGTGGATGGCATGGAAACCATGATTGGGGATGCCAGTGCTGAATTAAAAGAGCAAATTGAAAATTCTCAGAATGGTGAAGACACTGAAAATGAAATACCAGAATCATTTGATGAAAGTAAGTTGCCAGAAATGCCAGAGATGCCACCATTAAAGGTAATTCCATATTATCCGATGAAACAACGTTGGCAAAGTCCAGATAATGAGGCATGGGTACAAGCAGAAAAAATGAGTAGTTCACGGCGTGGTTTGGATAAATTTGATGTACCTGATCCAAATAGTTTTTCTGGAGCTAGATCAATCATTAAAAGGAGTGATTCCAAACAAAATTCAGTTATGTTAGGTGGTGGCCCAGCTTCGGGTTCATTAGGTATGTCCACTGGTTCTGGTTATGCAGAATTTATGGATATGAATGGTGATCGTTTCCCTGATATTTTAACTTCTTGTATCCAATATACAAACATGTTAGGTGGTTTAGAAGCTGGATGTTTGGCTGGGCATGGGGGAAAAATTCGGAGTAATAAAGGTTTTTCTCTCAGCATCGGTGGTGGTGGTAATTACCCATTAAATAGAATTACTGGAAGTGGCAAAGCTGGACCGACTTCAGCTCAGATGCCAACTTTGGGACTAAGTGTTAATGGCAGCATTTCTGATACTAAAATTAAATATGATTTTGCTGATGTTAATGGTGATGGGCTTCCTGACCGTGTGGATGGTAATTTAAATGTTTCCCTTAATGTTGGTTATGGCTTTTTACCAGCTCAAAATTGGGGCGGTGCAGCAATAAGTGATAATCAAGGTTTTAGTCTTTCCTTGGGTGGTTCTGCTGGCATGAACAGTGGAGAATTTGGTATTGCCGGTGGTATATCTCTCAGTTATAGTGCTTCGCAAGGTAAGAAGATGCTGATGGATATTAATGGAGATGGAATACCTGATAATTTATCTGGTAATCGCGTCAATTTTAATACTGGTAAAGGCTTTGGTGGCGGTGGTGGATCAACCGGTAAAAAAGTTACCAATGCGGATATTTCAATGGGTGGTGGTTTGTACTTCACTATTCCAATTCCAATTGGTTTACCACCGATGCCAACAGGTCTATATATTATCATTAATCCCGGCTTTAACGTAAGTAAAACCATCAGTCGGCAAGAGGTAACTTTTTCAGATGTGAATGGGGATGGTAATCCAGATCGCATTGAATCTAAAGACGATGGTTCTATGAAAGTTGCACTAAGTAATATTAGGCGAACTAACATGCTACAAACTGTAGAACGTCCTTTGGGAGCTAAAATAACTGTTGATTATGCACGTACTGGCAATACTTTTGAGCAACCCCAAAACCGTTGGGTTATGTCTAAACTGACTGTTGATGATGGGCATAAAGGCGATGGTGTTGATACTCAAACAAGTACCTATAGCTATACTGATGGTGCTGGAAAAGCTCATGGTATTCATAATCGGGTGGAACGGGATTTTTATGGTTTCAAACAACTTGTTGAGTCTCATCTTGATGCTAAAGGTCAAGTTTATCGCACAATTACTAGAGATTTTCTGAATGATAGTTATTACAACAAAGGTTTATTAGTCAAGGAAACTACTAGAGATAAACAGGGTAATACTTATCTGGAAAGTGAAAATGATTATTTCTTGAGAAATGTTCAAACTGGTAGTGAATTTGGAGAACTCAATCATCCAACTGCTACGGTATTTCAAGAATTACGGCGTACTGATAAACGTTTCTTTGAAGGTCAGGCAACTGCTGGTAAAGCAACTTATACTTCATTTACTTACGATGATCTAGGCAATATTATCTATTTCTTTGATGCTGCTGATGTTGGGGCGGAAGATGATATTGAAGCGGATATTAGCTATTTTATTGATACAACTAATTATATTTTCAAACCGCAAACTATTGTGGTGAAAAATAATGGTACGGTCATGCGGAGACGGGAAGCTAATATTGAATCTGGCACTGGTAATATGAAGCAAGTGCGGATTTATCTTGAAGATGGGCAAGCGGTTGTTACCGACCTTGATTATGATCAGTATGGAAATATCAAAAAACTGACCGGGCCAGCAAATTATAAAGGTCAGCGTTATAGTTTAGCGTATACCTATGATAATGAAGTGTTTACTCATAATACCAGCGTTACTGATAGTTTTGGCTATGTGTCAAAAGGTGATTATGATCTTAAATTTGGTAAAGTTATCAATACTACTGACATTAATAACAATCCAATAGATACGATTTATGATCAATTCGGTCGAGTTAAGGAAATTATTGGCCCTTATCAAACTGGTTCTGGTTTATATACCATTCAGTTTGAATATCATCCGAATGCAAGTACACCTTGGGCGTTGACAATGCATCTTGATTTTTATCGAGATGTGAATGATCCGATAGAAACGGTATTATTTACTGATGGTTTAAAACGGGTGATTCAGACTAAGAAAGATGCAGCGATTCATAATGGTGGCAGTGGTAACGCTACTGATAAGATGACTGTTTCTGGACATACTAAATTTGACTTTTTAGGTCGTACCATTGCTCAGTATTATCCGATTGTTGAACCTTTGGGTAAACAGGGTGTATTCAATTCTGGTATTGATGCTATACAAAAAACTGCGATGGTTTATGATGTCATGGATCGCAATGTTAAAACTACGATTCCAGATGGCACTAGTACCCAAACTAATTATGGTTTTGGTTCGGATCGGGATAATAAGTTACAATTCTGGACTAAAGTAACTGATGCTAATGGTATTTTTAAGGAAACTTTTAAAGATTTGCGTGGTGTGATAACTGCTGTCAAGGAATATAATGAAGGTGAAACGATTTGGACTAGTTATCAATATGATGCGATGAAGCAAATTACCTTGGTTAAAGATGATAAGGGTAATGAAACTAAGGTGACTTATGATAATTTGGGACGGCGTTTGTCGATTTATAATCCTGATACTGGTTTGGTGGAAACGGTTTATGATTTGGCTTCTAATGTGATTAAGAAGGTCACGCCAAATATGTTGCGAGGTTTGGATAGATTGCTAGATATGATGGCTGAGAATGGTTCTATCAAGCCAGATAATGGAGCAATTTTGTATGATTATGATTATAACCGTTTGAATAGTATAACTTATCCACATTATTATGATGATAAGGGTGAGGAGGTATTTCCAGCAATTGATGTGACTTATACTTATGGTGAACCGGGTGCTGATGATAATCGGGCTAATCGGATTGTGCAGATAACTGATCAATCGGGTACTGAGGAGTTGTTTTACGGTAAGTTGGGTGAAACGGTTAAGACTATTAAAACGGTGACTTCGGATACGCAGGGTAATAGTGTTGATAGTCCTGAAGTTTATATAACTGAGTATGTGTATGATACTTGGAATCGTTTGCAGAAGTTGGTTTATCCTGATGGTGTGAATGATGATCGGGAAACGTTGACTAATCATTATGATTCGGGTGGTTTGTTGCAAGCTATAACTGGTTTGAAGCGTGGGCATGATTATAATTATATCAATCGCTTGGAGTATGATAAGTTTGGGCAACGAGCTTTTGTTGAGTTTGGTAATGGGGTGCGAACTAATTATAGTTACAATCCGTTAAATCGGCGGTTGGCAAATTTGCAGGCTGGTAAGGGTCGTTTGTTCCAAGATTTGGTTTATGAGTATGATCCTGTTGGTAATATTTTAGGTCAGTCGAATTTGGCTAAGGTTAATTCGCCAAGTCAGTTGGGTGGTGCCACTGAGTTTACTTATAAGTATGATGATTTGTATCGGTTGACTAGTTCTACTGGTTCTTTTGATTATCAGCCACGTAAGCAAGATTCTTTTACGTTGGAAATGGGTTATGATTCGATACATAATATTGTTAGTAAGAATCAAAGACATATAACTATCCGACCTTCTAGTGGTATAAAAGAATTGGAAGGTACAACTTATAATTGGCAGTATAGGTATGAAGGTTCACAGCCTCATGCTCCAACTTATATTGGTAATCAAGCTGATGATAAAGAGGAAAGCAGAATCTTTAAGCATGATGCTAATGGTAATCAGTTTCGCTGGGATTCGGTTGATGAGAATTTGGAGATTCAGAAGAAATGGCGACAGCTTATTTGGGATGATGAGAATCGGATTCAGAAAATTATTGATAATAGTCGGGAGTTTACTTATAAGTATAATGCTGCGGGTGAGCGGGTGTTTAAGGTTGGGCCGCAGGGTGAGACGGTTTATGTCAATCAGTTTTTTGTGATTCGTAATGGTTCGGTGGCGAGTAAGCATGTGTTTGCTGGTTCGGCACGGGTGGTGTCTAAGTTGGCGAAGCAGGAGACGGTTAAGGAGAAGGGTAATAAGGGTAATGGTAAGGCTCCTCGTGAACGCCAGTTGTATTTTTATCATCCAGATCATTTGGGTAGTTCTGCTTATGTGACTGATTATCGTGGTGATGTTTATCAGCATTTGGAGTATTTTCCGTTTGGGGAGGGTTTTGTTGAGCAATCCAGTAATACGCAACGGACTCCTTATCGGTTTACTGGGAAGGAATTGGATGAGGAAACTGGGTTGAAACCTTTTGGTGCTAGAACTTATGATCCTAGAACCAGTGTTTGGTTGAGTGTTGATCCGATTTTGGATGATTATTTGAATGGCAAAGAAAGCATGGGCGGTATATTCAACTCGTTTAATTTGGGCTTGTATACTTATGGTCATTTAAATCCATTAAAATTTCTTGATCCAGATGGAAATAGAAATATTAGTGTAGATCAAAAAATACAAGAACTTAAAAATGAATTGAAAGCTTATCAAAAATTACGCAATGCAAATATCCAGATGCAATCAACTGGCGGTTTCAATTCTAATGGATATCGAAGCTCAAATGCAAATAGTGCTGGTTGTACTGATAAGAACGTGAGAAGTTGCACTTCTCTAAGAGGTATTAAGCAAGAAACCGTTGATGGAATCATTTCTCTCAGAAAAGACTATATTGAATATGAGTTTACTGAAGTTACGGAAACATACTCAGATGGCAATAGAGTGAATAGTTGTAGGATTATTGGTTGTAAAGTCGATAGTTATCGAGAAGGTTTTAAAGGTGAGATAAAGATCACCGGTGGTTCAGAGAAACACAGCGATGGTCCTAATTCACATTATAATGGTTATAAGATTGATCTTGCAGGAAAAAACACACACCCTGAACTCACCAAATATGTTAAGGAAAATTCTTATAAGACAGAAACACGTTTACATAATGGCAAAAGAGAAACTGGATACAGGGTTAATGGTATTGATGGAGTTTTTTGGAATGAAGGTGATCATCTAGATTATTCTGTGAATGAATAACTAACTAACTCGTAAGCCGTATATGCTTGATTAAAAAATTGTTATTCGTAGGGTGCATTATGTGAAAGCATCATGCACCACTCACATAACTAACCATTGGTATGTCAGAATCAGCGCAGCGTGTGTATAGATAGTGTATGGAGTACATCGAATTTGCGAAATAAACGAATAATGCAACAGCAACCATGAGCTTTTGCCTTTAATTCGATTATTTCGCAAATTCGATGTACTATATATCGCTGTACAACATACGCTGTACTCCACACCCAACCACAACCATGCCCCACATAATCCACAAACAACTAAGCTACAAAATCCGAGGAATCCTAATCGACATCTACAACAAACTCGGCCCCAACCTCCCCGAAAAATTCTACCAACAAGCCATAACCCACGGACTAAAACAAAAGGGCATAAAATGCGAACCAGAAAAACAATTTGAAGTAATCTACCGCAACCAATCAGCCGGCAAATTCTACCTCGACCACTACCTTGAAAACGGTAAAATAATCCTAGAAATCAAAGTAGCCTCCACAATAAAACCCATCCACCAAGCCCAAACCATCTCCTACCTCAAACTCACCAACGCCGACCTCGCCATCATCGTCAACTTCGGAACAACATCCCTCCAAGACCAACGACTCCCCAACTTCATCAAAAACAAAAATGCCGAATTTCAATGGCAACCACAACCATTAGCAAAAAATATTCTATACCCAGAACTAACCAATACCATCCTAAAAATCCTGCACAAAGTACACTTCACCTTAGGCCCGGGATTTATTCATCGTGTTTATAGAAAAGCCGTTATGATAGAACTTCAATACCAAGATATCGCCTATGAACATATTCGCAAAATACCAATTTACTACAACAACATCCTTCTTGGCCAACAAGAAACTCAACTCATCAAAGTAGAAAATCAAATATTATTAGGAGTTTTTGCAGTTAAAGAAATTGATGAAGTCATGTTTTTAACCATGAAAGCCCGAATGAAACATTTAGGAATCGAAGTTGGATTTTTAGCCAATTTTTATGAAGAACAATTAATTGTTGAAAGAGTATATAATGTGGGGTAGGATAGTACAGCGTGCGTAGAGTACAGCGAATTGACGAAATAAACGAATAATGCAACAGCAACTACAAGCCCTTGCCTTTAATTCGATTATTTCGTAAATTTGTTGTACTCTATATTGATTCAAACAGAAAAGGGTTTTCAGAATAGCTCATTTATACTATTTAGTTTATCGTTTTAATTTGGGTGCATCTACTTTAAAACGACGAAAGAAATTTATTTATTCAATAGGTTATATTGACTGATTAACAAAAATAGGCTAATTTACCTAGACATATGTGTTGAAATTTTGGTTATCTAGCAATAACTGTAAGGAGTTAGCTTATTCAAGAACTTAAGTGTATTCGGAAATATGGTGGCGGACGCAAACAATACAACAAAAAATGCCCTGAAATTGATGAAAAATTCTAACTGATTGTAGCATGATTATACCGCTGGCGATCCAATGAATGAAAAAATTAAATGGACAGATTTGAAACATAAGGAAGTTATTAAACGCTTGAAAGAAGAATATGGAATTCAAGTGAGTTGTGGAACTGTTAAAAAATTATTTAAAAAACATGATTATCGAAAACGCAAAGCCCAAAAAAAGCAGACAATGAAAGAAGTCCCTCAACGTAATGAACAGTTTGAAAATGTTATTCATAGGCGAGATGAGTATCAAACTGCTGGCAATCCAATTATCAGTTTGGATACCAAGAAAAAAGAACATTTGGGCAATTTTTATCGGGAAGGACGACTGTATACTCTTGAGGAACTACATGCCTTCGAGCATGATTTTAAAAGCCATGCAAACGGTGTTATTATTCCTCATAGCATCTATGACATTAATCTCAATACCGGGTATATCCTACATTGGAACTAGTTGTGATACAAGTGAATTTGCTTGTGACAGTTTCCGTCATTGGTGGTACAATTTTGGCCGTGAAAACTATCCCAGTGCAACATCAATTGTAGGTATTATGTGATGGTGGTGGTAGCAATAGTTCCCGCCATTATCTGTTCAAGTCCGATCTTCAAATACTAGCAGATGAAATTGGAGTTGAAATACGTATAGCGCATTATCCACCCTATTGTTCCAAATATAATCCCATTGAACATCGGTTATTTCCTCATGTCACTCGTGCTTGCCAAGGAGTATTCTTCACTTCGGTTGAGTTGGTCAAGGAACTGATGGAAAAGACGAACACTAGCACCGGTCTGACAGCATTCGTTCACATCATTGACAAGGTATATCAAACCGGCAGGAAAGTTGCGGATGACTTCAAAAAAAATATGCGGATTATATTTGATGACTTTCTGCCTCAATGGAATTATCGGGTTATTCCACAATCTTTTTCAAATGGGAAAATTATTTAAGTTTTATTCCTTAGTTAATAAAATAGGAACAAAAGGTGCTGAAAACCATTTAAAACAAATACTTTATAACTTTCAAAGTGAAACACCACAAAAATCAGGGTATTTAGTAGAAAATATTTTTAACTTATTGCATCTAAATAATTAATAGAAAAATTTGTAACTTCTCATTAATAGCAGGTAAAACCAAAATTTAAAATTGTGAATAGCAACCACCGATAAAATCGGTGGAAGTGAAGCAATTAAATCAATTACCAACTAGGCAATTGTATAACTAAAACTCCTACTTTATTGTCACCATCAAAAATTGGAGTTCCAATAAACTGAGCATTATCTTCATAGGATGGGAAATATGGAGCATTCTCACCTGTCTTAGCCTCACCTTTAGCAATATCTTTAGTATCTTTAAATATCGCTCCTAAACCGGTATTGGCATAAGGTCCGTCAACAAGACGAGTAGCAAAATCAATTTCCTTAAAAACTGAATATACGATTCGACCGGAAAGATCAATCAAAAATAAATCATAAAATCCATTTTCATCATGGGTAAATTTTTCAATTAGTTCATGATGTTTAACATGTGCAGCATTCCATTTAGACTTATCTTTAGCATCTATAAAGTGATTTTTCTCACCAACTTTAGCGGTATTTTTAACAATATAATAATGTTGGAAAGCAGTAGCATCATCATCAATAGATTTGGCAGTTGTTAAATCAGGAGCTTTACCGCCAGTATTTTTATATTCATCCGCAAAATCTTTATCATAAAAAGCAAATACAGATTTTTTAAGAGCATCCACAGATTCTAAACCATTATCTGCACGAAATTGCCCAAAAGTTTCAGAAAACTCCTTCATAGCAGTAACTACTTCAACTTTTTGACTAAATGCTTTTATGGCATCTTCATGGCTTTTATCTGCCAAAACTGACTGAGATAATGTAATTATCAAGCCAGCAAGTATATTTAAAACAAATTTTTTCATAAATTCTCCATTGATAAATTCAACTTGCAATTACTTTTTAGCAGCAACAGTTTTAATCATTGTTTCCAAATTCTTAACTACTAAGTGCATCTGACCAAATACTTCATTAGTTTTGACTTTATGTGGAGTTGGTTGTTCACCACGAGGCAAATCAATTTTTAAATGGACCTTAATTCTAACCATTTCAGCTACCAACATATTAGTCAAATCATAAATATCTGATGACCTAATTCGGACCAGTGTCACTTCTGGCACAGAAGCAGCTGTCATTGCAATTCTCTTTTCCAACTCACTTATTTTATATAAAGCAAACAAAGCTTGCTGACCTATATTTTTAAGCCTTTTACGGCCTGTAATCTCTGGAGCTTCTAAATCAAGTGATACATCAAGTTTAGTTGCAATAAGACGCATTTCGCCATGTATATATTGAATATTACGATATACATCAGCCGGTTTAATTGAAGGAACTAGGCCATCTAACATATAAGATGCTAACCATAAATTCTCATAAACATCGGAAGGCATCTTAGCACCAACAAGTTTAGCTTCTTCGATTTTATCGGAAATAACCAACTGTTCCTTCATATTTTGTAATTGCAACAAAATTGCAGAAACTAGTTCAAATACATCAGCCGGTTTAATTTCTCGTAAAGGAATTTCTCCAACTTCTGCTGGTGTCATTCCTAATTTACGTTGAGCTTTGGATATTTTTTCCAGTAATTCTAAACCTTTACCATAGACATGAATAGGAGTTTTACCTCGTTGAGCTTCAGGCTCATTTGGTTCATCATCAACTCCAATAGCTTCCCGTAAAATCTCAATTTCTGAGATAATATTTTCTGTTACTTGATAAACATGACTAGGGGTTTTCTCTTCTTCAGCCAGAACAGTTATTGGCATCAGAAACATCAATACAACATAATATGAAATATATTTAACAATTGGCATTATTACTCCTCTACAAAAAATTCAAGATTTATTTTGGGATATATAACAAACCTGATAGATTTAAAAAATTCATCAGGTCTTAATCTTTTAACTGGACTTTAATTTACAAATCATGAAAGAATATACTTCAACCTCTCTTTGACTTTTCCTTATTTAAAAAGTTAAATAAGAATTATCATTCTGAAAGTGAGTAGTCGATGAAATTATTCCATATAGTTCCTTAAAGCTCAGTTAAAAATTGGTAGTCCTGTGCAAGAAATAATTTAAGTCAACTGTAATAGGAGTTGCAAGGTTCACTTGCAAGTCGAAACAAAGGAACCTTGTACCCCAATAAGAAACCGTATATTATTTCATGCACATTTCAAGATACCGCAAGACTACCTTAAAAATTTAGTCAGTTTGTTCAATATGAATTAACTGTCTAAAACCTTTAACAGTGGTTAGTTCAACCAATTTACCCGGTTGTAATATCTTAATAACCGGTTTCGTCAAGTTCACTTTAACCTTAGTAACCTTCAGTTCAGGTTTAGCACGCCATTTGATACCATCTATGTTATAAGATACTTGACCATTAGAATGATAAATAAATGTTAGTCCTGGTTCTTCAGCAGCTATTGGGCCAGCATAATCAACACTTATACGTTCTTGAATTGCCGGAAGCATAGTCTGCATAGTACCATCTTTATAAACTATTTTAACAATTTGATTAACACCAGTACCTTCAATGTTAATACCTTCATTTAAACCAGACTCAGCTTGTTTAACTTCAGGATCAAATATTCCAGCTAATTTCTCAGCAGTTTCATCTTCAGTATCAAGATCAATAGTGACTTCACCATTTTCATTTATTTCAACTTCACCATCTGGAACTACATCAGCTAAAAGCTCTGGGTCTTTAGGCATTGGAGTAAAAGTGACTTGTTGACCTTCTTCGGTAGTAAGTGCATAGTTACCTTCCACATTCATACCTAAATCTGGATCAGTCCCTTCATCAAGCTGCTCAATAACTGCTGCTCTGAAGGCCAACTCAATACCTGTTCCAGAACCTCTTACCTTAACAATACCAGTTTCAGATTGTTCAAATGAGAAATCTGGGAAGTTAATCTTAGGCAAAGCTAAAACATTAGTTAAATCAGTTAGCACTGTTTGTTCAGCAAATGCACCACCTAAATTTAAACTGACATTCAAGTCGGACAATTCTGGCATTATCATATTTGACAATACCACTTTCTTAGCCTTAGGTAGTTTCAGCTTACCTTTCTTTAATTTCAGCTTTTTGGTTGTGATATCAAGCTCAATATCTTGATGCAGGAATTTCTCAACTTCTGTTGCTTGTACTGACTCAACATTTAAGTTAGAGAATATTTTAATAGAATCAGCAAAAGACAATTTTGCAGTTGATTCCATACCTTTCAAAATATCCAATCCCATTGCAAAGATAACTTTTGAATCCAAACCACCAACATTATTCACTGTTATACCAGTTAATGCTTCTGGTGATACTTCATTAAAATGTTCAACAGTCATGCCACCTAAAGCATCAATATCAAAACTAGCAAAATGTTGTTTGGTAAACCCGCCACAAGATTTAACAGAAAGTTTAGCCATTTGCTTACGATTCAGTTTTTTCAAAGCAACTACTGGCATGTTAGTCACTTGTTCAAATGTAAAATGACTAAATACTTGTGGTTCAAATCTAACCATTTGTTCAGCATTAAGATTAACGATAACATCAGGAGTCATTTGAGCAACTGCATCTGAAGTCATGTTAATATATTTGGTTTTACTGTTAAAAGTCCAACCGTGTGGAACTACTTGGTGAATTTTAGCAGTATTACCTTTATTAATCAGGTTAAAGGAAATATTAATCCGATTAGCAATAGGTTGCTCTTCTGCGAAAACTATCATGTCATCAGAGATCACGTCTGAATAATCAAACATTGAAGCAATGACACTATTGTAATCACTGTCATCTTCAAACTCAATCGCAGACATAAACTTAGGACTTAAGTTATGTAAGAAAATGTCTGTTTTCAGAGCCTTCTTAGGAGGTTTGATCTTGATGGAAGTTTCACTGCCTTTGATTTTAACATCAACTTTCCAACCTTTAGGTAGCATCCTCTTATAGAACTTTTCAAGCTCTTTAGCATATTGCTTATCATGCTTCTTCTTGTACTTGGATTCAAGCTTAACAACATCAAAGTTCACAATCATTCTAGTCAAGAAGTCATCAGAAAGTTCTTTATCAGATTCAGTGAACTTAGTTAAGTAGGTTTCATCAAGTTCAACCAAAGTTGTAGTTGGAATAACTTCAACTTGCTCAACTTTCATGAAATCTATAACAGATTCATCAATTAAAGCGAAATTGTTCACTGTCATTGATTCAATTAACTCAATTGATAAAGTTGGAACTACAGTTTCTTCAATTTCAAACTTTAATTCTTCTCCATCAACAACAACACTCCAACCAACTGGCATGAATATATCTAAACTGGCATCAATGATATCATTATGGTTAAGTACCACCCAACCTAATACGTTAGTATCACTGCTCATCCATTCCCAAGCCGCTGATTCTTCAACCATCAACAATACATCTTTGACTGTATCTCTTTCAAATGCCATCAACAGATTGAAACCAACGATATTCAACACGTCTTGGTTCAATTCAACAAAACTGTCAGCAGTTAAAGACACAGCTATTTGAGCCAATTGTTCAGCAGTCATACTTTCCCAAATTGACACATCTAATGCTGCAATTTGTTCTACTGTTAATCCAAGAAGTGCATCAAGTGAAATTAAGGCAAATTCTTCAACTGTCAAATTAGCAATTATATCAATGGATAATTCAGCAATAGATTCTATATCTAATTCTGAGAAATCAATTGTATCATCATCCGTTGTTTCTGAATTACCCAGTTCATCAGTTGTCGGATTGCCAATTTCATAAATTATTTCAATTCCAATTGTATCACCAGATTTGTCATCATCGGATTTCTTATCGTCAGACTTCTTATCATCAGATTTCTTATCGTCAGATTTCTTATCATCAGATTTCTTATCGTCAGATTTCTTATCGTCAGACTTCTTATCGTCAGACTTCTTATCGTCAGACTTCTTATCGTCAGACTTCTTATCATCAGACTTCTTATCGTCAGATTTCTTATCATCGGATTTCTTATCATCGGATTTCTTATCGTCAGACTTCTTATCATCGGATTTCTTATCGTCAGATTTACCATCATCATTCGAAAGTTCTAATTCAACAACTCCATACAAAGTTGGAGTCATTGTATCATCATTAGGTTCGGCTGTTACGCTTCCAACTGCAAATGTCAAAATAGCAGATTGGATTGCTACAGCAAGTTTCTTGTTTTGCATGTTAATATAATAATCCTTGAACATGGTTAAAAAAATACAACATGGGTATCCTAAAACTTAATTTTTAAAATTTAAGGTCCATGATGCTATTATCATTTGAGAATAAAACTCATTTTAAATTATAGTATAAAATCAACTAATTATATAGATTTATTTATAATGATAATGTAACTAATTGATTTTATATTATATATTACTTTCGCTAATTTGATGGTTGTTTCGGGAATGAAGCAAAGTGGATTTCCTGAAACTCCCAACGTAACCTTGAAGTTTCAGAAAATTGTACCTCATTCCTGAAACAACTGATAAATCAAATGTTATAGGAGTTACAAGGTCTTCTTGCAAGTTAAAACAAGGGAGCCTTGTACTCCGAAATTCAGTAAGAAAACGTATATTATTTCATGTACGTTCCTTAACCAATAGCCGGTAAAGTAAAATAAAACGTGCTACCACGTCCAATTCGGCTTTTTACTCCTATTTGTCCTCCACATTTTTCAATGATTAATCGCACAATAGATAATTTTAAACCATAACCCTTACCAAGTGCAGCTTCTATTTTTGTTATATCACTCATTGGAGCAAATAATTGTTTTTGTTGTTCATCTGTAAATCCACGGCCATTATCTGATACCCAAAACTTAATTTGTTTTTCATCAAAATCAAATCCCAATTCTATTTTTGGTGGCTTTCCGCCATACAGTAAGGCATTAGTTATGTAAATTTCCCATACTGTTTCAATCCAAGCTGAGTATCCCCATACAATTGGCCATGATGCTGGTGCTATAATCGTACCGTTATGTTTATTAATTAAAGCAGTCAACTTATGGCGAACTCCAGCGATAATAGATACCATGTCTGGAGCTTCAACCACAACTTCTTGAGTGCGTATATTTACCAATAATACCATATCATCAACAACATCAACCATTTCATTTCTTGATTGATCTATTTCTTGTAAAAAATTTAATGATTCTTTATTGGCTAATTCTTTTTTCAGAATATTGGTAAAACCGGCTTGCCTTATCAATGGTTTTTTTAAATCATTAACTACTATTTGTGCAAAAGCATTCAATTCCATATTTTGAACTTGTAATTCTTGATTTTTTTGTTCAATAGCTAACTTTTGTTGTTCAAGAATAACTTGTAAATTTCTCAATCCAAGTTGTGCACTTATACGAGCCAATACTTCCTTATATTGAATTGGTTTAGTTATATAATCTACTGCACCAACCTCAAAACCTTTAACTTTATCTTCAGTATCAGTCAATGATGTCATAAAAACTACTGGTATATCACTTGTTTCTCGATTATTCTTTAATTGCCGACAAGTCTCAAAACCATCTAATTTTGGCATTCTAACATCCATCAAAATTAAATCTGGTTTAACATTATTGGCTTGTACTAGGGCCTCTCTACCATCTCTAGCGACCTGTACATTGTATTGATCTCGTAAATAGCTTATTAATATATTTAAATTAACTGGCTCATCCTCAACAATGAGTAATGTGTTTTGTTTTGAGTTATTCATAATAATTGTAACTACTTGTGACTGTTATTCCTCAAATTGATATTTAACTTTAATTACCAGCAGTTAGCTACTAAATTTTATTTTTAGTTGCAAACATTTTCAATTAAATGCCAAGCCAAAATAGCTAGAAATAACAGTTATAACAAACGATATTTCTATAGTTTTTCAGATAAATAATTTTACTTAAAACCTACGAGGTTTCCAAAACCTCGCAGGTTTCACACGAATATATTTTAATTAAGTTATAAACAAAAATACGTTGCTTATTCAGCTTAAACAAAATGTACTTAATCCCAAAATTTTTTCATTCGCTGTTTTAAAGAAGTTAATTTATTCTTAAAAGTCGAAATTTTATCTTGTACTTCTGGAATTTCTTCAGATGGGGTTTCGATAAATTGTTGACTGGCTAATAAAGAAGGTTCATCACAGAACTGGGCATGGCGTTTTAAAGCTGCATTGATACTAAATTCTAATACATAATTTTCTACTGGTTTGGGTAAATAACGAAAAATTTGCCCTTCATTAATTAATCGTACCACTAAATGTGCATCAGCTTGAGTAGTTAAAATAACTACTACAGTTAACGGATAAGTTTCTTTTAATACATGGATCAAGGTTGTCATTTCTTCACCTTGCACATTAGTTTCTGTGATTAAAACAGCGATATTTTGTTGTTCTAAAATAACTAATGCCTCTGCCATATTACTAGCACAAAATACACTATGTTTATCCCCAAATAAACTGTGGATTATAGCACAGGTATCTAAACTATCATCAACTAATAAAATACCCGATTTTTGAGGAGTTACTATTTCATCAAAAATTTCTATTCCATCTTGTTTGGTATATATATTAGCAGCAGCTTCAATAGTATTTTTAAGTCGTTCATTATTCCAAGGTTTTTCTATAAACCGAAAAATTTCTCCGGTATTAACGGATTCAACTACCGCATTAAGGTCCGCATAACCGGTAAGCAAAATTCGCACCGTTTTTGGAGATATTTCCTTAACTTGCTTTAACAATTCAATTCCTTGCATTTCTGGCATCCGTTGGTCACTGACGATGATCTGAATGGAATTATTGTTAATAATTTCAAGAGCATTAGGGCCACTTATTGCTGTAAAAACAGCATATTGTTTTTTAAACATGGCCTTTAAGGGAATGAGAATTTGTTTCTCATCATCTACAAATAATAGATTTAATTTCATTATAGTCTATTCAAAAGGTAAATAAATAGTAAAAGCCGTACCTTGCCCGACTTTTGATGCAACTCTCAGTTCGCCTTTATGTTCCTTGATAATTTTATTAGTTATTGCGAGTCCTAATCCAGTGCCTTTACCACTTCTTTTAGTAGTAAAAAAAGGTTCAAAAATGCGACTTAAATTTTCAGGAGGAATTCCTTTGCCATCATCTTTAATCATTACTTCAACATGTTGTCCGTGTTTAGAAGTTGTTATATCAATAACCCCATTATCTTTATCAGCGTGAATTGCATGGATAGCATTTACCAATAAATTTAAAAACACTTGATTTATCTGAGCTGGTGAACACATGATATGTGGTATATCAGCATAGTTTTTATTAATCTTAACTTTATCCTCCAGCATGTGATTAATCATGTTAAGAGCATCATCTAGCCCTTTATTAACATCATGTTCAGCAGCTTCAGCTCGGTCTAATCTACTAAAATCCTTTAAATTTCTCACTAGATTAGAAATTTTGTCAATTCCGCTTAAACCATTATCCAGTAACAATTGAGCTTCTTCGAGAGTTTCATCTTCTTCCAAAGTTTTACTCATATCTTGAGCAGTTTGTAATTGTTCTGTAGTAACGTTATCTTGTTTACAAATTTCTTCATAAGTTTGAAGAGCTTCTGCAATTTCATCAATATGGCTTTTAGTCAATTCTACACTACTTTTAACATAAGCCAATGGGGTATTTATTTCATGGACGATTCCAGCTACCATTTGCCCAATAGAAGCCATTTTTTCTGATTGTACTAAATGAGCTTCTGATTCTTCCAGTTCAAAAGTACGCTCTGCCACTAAACGTTCAATTCGAGCAGTACGTCCCATTAATATCAATAGGTAAAATACTAATAACAATGTTAGAACTGTCCCACCTATTAATACTGCCCAAGCACTTTGTGCAATGGTAAATTCATCAGTTGGAGTTAATATCAACGCCCAATTTTGTCCAACAACATTCAAGTCAGTTATGAAATTGTTTGATGATTCAGGTAGTGATAAGGACAGCCAATATTGTATGGCTTGTAAAACAGTAGATTCAGTTGTATGGTTTTGTGTTGTTGTTATTTCACTGCTTTCAGAATCAGTGATTTCCAAACTAAATTTTTGAGCAATTAAACTTTCAAGAGACTGTTTTATTATATTATTTAAGTTAATAGTTACAAAAATAAAACCACGTATATTAGCTCGGCGGGCAGCTAATTTATTTGGTAATCCAGAATGATAAACTGGTTGAAAAATACCAATGTACATATTTTTTTTGGTATCATATGGGAAAGCTTTAGTAGCAACTGGGATTCCTTTATCACGACCTTGCTCCATAGTTCGTAACCAATCGGGATGACTACCCATATCTAAACCTATTATTTCATTTAAACTAGCTGCTGGCTCTTCATAAGTTAAAGGAAAATAACGTTCTCGTTGAGAAATCGGAACTATTTCACCATTATTGGCAAATTCCATCATATTAAAATCATCTAACTGTTTTTTGATAGTATTCAAAAATATTCTTTGTTCGATATTTAATACTTGTGGAACCCAAGCGACTGTATCAATCCCTTGTCTACTCTGCCGCATTTTTTTAGCATATTGCTTAAATCCTTGTTGTCGAATCAGGTTTGAAGCTCCAATATAAGCACCCATAGAATGAATTGATTCTAGCATTAAATCAAAGCTACGTTGTAAACTAGCCATTTGACTATGAATTAACCGTTCAGTTTCATTTGCTACTCGCTGAGTTTCAAAAGTATGGGTTGCTTTAAAGGCACTGATTGTTAATATAGAACATAAACAAAAAATAATTACAGCTAATCCATACCGTAACCATGATGTATTTGAAGTTTTTATACTCATATTTGTTTTTTTAAATATAATTTTGAAATATAAAGGAATTCTACTATATAATAATTATAAATTGCAAATGAAACTTAATAAATGATTATAATTAAAATTATATGGATTAATGTTAAAACATTGAATTAATAGCTAAAAACCACTTTAAAATCATATAATTAAAAATTATAATTTCAGTGGTTTTTAATGGGTAATTTTTTAACTCAATGATATAACCAAACTCTCAGTAAGGAAATAAGTTTATCGTTATCAACCGGTTTGGGTAAATAATCATTAGCTCCAGCATCAATACATTTAGCTCGATCATCTTTCATAGCTTTTGCAGTTAAAGCGATAATAGGTAATTTGCGATAATTTGATTGCTTTCTTATTGTTCGCATAGCCTCATAACCATCTACACCCGGCATCATCACGTCCATTATTATAGCAGCAATTTGTGGATTTTCTTCCAAAGCATCAATAGCTTCCTGTCCATTCTTTGCAACTACAATTTCCATATCCTTATCTTCTAACATAGCAACTAAAGAAAATACATTACGCATATCATCATCTGCTATCAATACAGTTTTATGTCTTAAAATAGCTTCACTATCATGCACTGATCTTAATAGATTACGTTTTTTCTGCGATAATTTAGCTTCCAATTGATGTAAGAATAATGTAGTTTCATCTAACAAACGAGCTGGAGAACTAACTGATTTAACAGTGATATTATCAGAACATTGCTGCACTATATTTTCTTCCATTTCATTCAAATCTCGATTAGAATAAATGATAACTGGAACTTGAGATAGTTCTTCTTCGTGACAAAGCTGTTTTATTAGCTGGATGCCAGACCCATCTTCCACATCTATATCAACTACCACACAATCAAACTGATTCTCGTGTAATTTTTGAATTGCAGCAACCTTAGTCACTATCAACTCAATTTGTACATCATCATCCCCTATTATATCAAGTATTTCACCTTGTCTTGTTTCATCATCAGCCACTAGCAATAAACTTTTAATGGTAGTTGTAACGAAACGTTCTATCTTTTTAAATGCTTGACCCAATTGTTCCATATTAATAGGTTTCAACAAGTAACCAATAGCTCCCATCTGTTTCGCATCTCGTTCCTGTTCAGCCGCAGACATAAAATGAACTGGTATATGCCGAGTTTCAGGATTGTCTTTTAACCTCTCCATGACCGACCAACCATCTAATTGTGGCAAACCAATATCCAAAATTATTGCATGAGGATGATATTTTTCTGCTAATTTTAAACCGGTTTTACCATCTGTTGCCCGAATACATTTAAAACCTTTCTCTTGCGATAATTCCATTAAAATATCAGAGAAATTATAATCGTCATCAACAATCAAAATAATTTTATCAGTATCAACCAGTTCATTCCTATCATCGGCAATGTTTTCTTCATACTCTTCATCTTCTTCAACAATTGGTTCTTTTACAGTAGATTCAGGTTCATCAAATTCAGATTCAGACTTAAATTCAATTTTTATAGGCTTTTTAGTAGGGGAAGCTATTATAGTTTTTTCATCTATAACTTCACTTGAAACTGTTTGCATTTCATTCAGATATAGAGTGAAAGTACTACCATGATTTTCTTTGCTAGTTAAATGTAACTCTCCACCAAGTAATTTGGCCAATTGCCGAGAAATGGACAGTCCCAAACCAGTTCCACCATAATTGCGACTTGTTGTACCATCCACTTGTTTAAATGCTTCAAAAATTTCTTGGAGCTTTTGTTCAGGAATGCCAATTCCAGTATCAATAACACTGATTGCAATAGCAGTATTCGGCTCGTAGGTATCATTTAATGTTATAGTCGCAGCAGGTCGATGGATAGTTAATTTTATTCCACCCTGTTTGGTAAATTTAAAAGCATTGGATAACAGATTAGTTATTATCTGATTAAGCCTTTGAATATCTGTATGCCATATTTTAGGTATATTTTCTGTAATATTTATTTCTAAGCCTAAATTACTGTCTTCAGCAACATGGCGAAATTTACTGTCAATGTTTTCTACAAAATCAATTAAAGAAACATCTTCTAAATTAACTGGCATTTTACCAGCTTCTACCTTAGATAAATCTAATATGTCATTGATAAGTAACAATAACTCAGAACCTGCATTGTGAATAGTTTTGGCGTATTCGACCTGTTTATCAGTTAAATGTTTGTCTTTGTTATCAGCTAATAATTGAGCTAAAATTAACATACTATTCAATGGAGTACGCAATTCATGTGACATGTTAGCTAAAAATTCTGATTTATACTTAGTACTCATTTCTAAAGCTTTAGCTTTAGTTTCTAAGTCCTGTTTGCTATTTTCTAACGCAATAGTTTTGTCTTCCAACACATTGTTTGCAATCCTTAATTCTTCCTGTTGAGCTTGCAATTCCTCATTGGCCGCTTGCAATTCTTCTTGTTGAGTTTGTAATTCTTCATTGTTAGCTTGTAACTGCTCTTGTTGAGCTTGCAATTCTTCATTACTTGCTTGCAATTCTTCTTGCTGTTCCTGTAAAGCAGCTTCAACTTGTTTTTGTTCACTTATGTCACGAATAATACCAATAAACATCCGTTTTTCATCTAATGGCATTTCATCAACTGCAATATCTATCGGAAAAGTTGTTCCATCTCTACGTTTAGCCGTTAATTCACGTCTTTTCCCAACTGCATTGGCGGTTCCAGTAGTGATATAGTTAGCCAAATATTGATCATGTTCGCCATGATAAGGTTCTGGCATTAAAATATTAACATTTTGTCCAACTACCTCCGACCACGAATAACCAAAAATTTGTTCAGCAGCTGGATTAAAAGTGTCAATAACTCCTTGTTCATCAATAGTTATAATTGCATCAACAACTGTATCAACAATGGCCCGAATCCGTTCTTCACTTTCCATCATTTCATGTTGTTGGCTTTGCAAATTTTGAGTCAGTTGTTGAGATTCATCTAATAAAGCTTGCATTCGTAATCTGGATTTAGCTGAATGAATGCTTATTGCAATATTGTCAGCAACTTGGTCGAGTAATTCTATTTCTGTAGCAGTGAAATTATGTGAAGCAGCGAGTTCTAAAATTCCCAACACCTGCTGTTCATAAAGCAAAGGAATAATAAATATAGTAGTGGGTTGCGATTTACCTAAACCAGAAATAATAGAGATATGTTCTTCAGCTACTTGATTGAATATAATGCTCTTTTTTTCAAAAGCAGCTTGACCAACTAAACCTTCTCCCGATTTAAATTCAATATCATTATGAGTACGTTGCTTATAAGCGTAACTACTATTCAGTTTAAAGCTATCTCCTTCTGCCAGAAAAAAGATTCCAGTTTGGGCATTAACATAGTTAGCTAAATAATTGATTATATTTTGAGTTAGAACATTTAAATCTTGTTCACCTCGCATGATTTCATTTAATTTTGTCTGGCCAGTTTTTAACCAATCAGATTTTTGACTGGCATCTGTAACTTGCTGTAATTTATCTATTATTTGTGCTATATTTTGTCCAAATATATCTTCTTTGGTCTGATTGGTTATTTTTTTACTGTAATCGCCATTAATTGCGGCTTGAATACTGGTGGATATTTCTCGCAAACGTTCGTTAACAGTTATGAGAGCATTACCTAATACATCTTGTTCTGAACGAGGAGTAATTTTCAGTGAACAGTCACCTTTTGCTAATTTACTGGTTTGTTTACTAATGATTCTAACTGATTCAATTAACTCGCATAATGCTTTGTGGACACCAGTGGTAATTTTGGTATTGTCAAAATGAATATTGATATTACCAATTGCTATTTGCTGGGACATTTTAACTAATACATTGGGTTCAGCACCTATTTGAGTTATGATTTGCCTACTTAATAAAAACGCAATTATAACTCCAAAGATTCCAACAAATATTATTAATAACCATAAATATATAGAATTAATATTATTAGTGGTTGATAGTTCTATTATTTCTTTTATTTTTAAATATAAAGTTGTTAATTCTTGGTCTAGATTTTTTTCTTGATATTCTAATTGCTGCTTAAACTTTCCAATATTTTGGTTGTTTTCAAGTAATTGCAGGGTATTAACAGCAGAACTTTCGTAACCGATGTATTGTTGATTAACAGCTATTAATTGCTTATTAAGCATGTTATATAAACCGCTTGTATAAACATCTCTTTGATTTATTAGGAATTTAAAATCATTTAATTTGCTGTTTATTAATGCAGTTCGGTTATGGAAGTTATTTTTTGCGGAGGTATATTTCTCAGTTTGATGAGATTGCCAACAGCGTTCTAACCATAAAGTTTGTTCTGTTTGGATTTTGGTTAATTCACCGGCTAGTTCTAACAGGGGTAAGCTCTTTATATGACTGTTTGATTGTATTCCGTTAGTTACAGTAGCGATAGCTATTAACATAACTAGCAGTAAAGTACCTATTAATGCAAAGATTTTGAGTTTTAAGTGTAACATTTTGATAAAATATTTATAATGGACGTATATTAAATTTATAGCATTTAGTTGGTAAAGTAAATATTTTTATGAAAAATGTCTTTAGTATAGGATAAAAAATATAACATATTTAAGGAGTAAATGTAGGTTAGATAAGTGGAAGGTTAGCTAATAAACTCTTTGAAAATGCTTAGTTTATGTGTTATTTAATCTAGCTCATATTTT
>JAUCGL010000090.1 GCA_030378105.1 Candidatus Halobeggiatoa sp. HSG11
AACATGCTTCTTTCAGCCCTGATGGTCAATTAATTGTAACAGCTTCAGCCGATAATACTGCTCAGTTATGGAATATTGATGGTGAAAAATTGTTTACCTTACAACATGAACAAGGAGTGCAATATGCCACCTTAAGCAATGATAGTAAACAGATAATCACAGTTGCTTCAAATATTGCCCATCTATGGAATGTGGAAACTGGAACAGAAAATTTTGTGCTAATTGGCCATAAAGATATGATTGAACATGCTGCTTTCAGCCATGATGACCAATATCTGGTGACAACTTCTTGGGACAATACAGCCCGAATTTGGGATGTTAATACTGGGCTGAAAAACTTAGTTCTTAAAGGTCATAATAATGGTATAACCTATGCTATTTTCAGTCCTGCTGATAGATATGTCGTAACTACTTCTTGGGATAATACTATCCGTTTGTGGGATGCCAAAACTGGTGAACCTCTTTGGGTACGGGAACATCAAGCTGGAATTAATCATGCCTCTTTCAGTCCTGATGGCCAAATGATTGTGACTGGTTCTAATGATGACACAGCCCGATTATGGGAAACTGCAACTGGCAAGCCAATTAAAACTTTGCTAGGCCATGAGGGTAATGTGTGGCAGACAAGGTTTAGCTTGGATGGTAAACAGGTTATAACTGCTTCTTGGGATAATACGGTGCGAGTTTGGGATGTTGAGAGTGGGGAGGTGGTTTTGAGGTTGAGGGATTAAATATTTGGTAGTCCTGAATAAAGTAGTGATAACCTAACCTGTCGAAAAACAACTATTTTGACTAATTTTTGTATCCCAAACAATTAAAAATTGAAAGTTGAAAATTGAAAGTTATGCTAGGATTTAAATATATTCCACCGATTTCATCGGTGGCTATTCACATTCAACCCTTTCAGGGTTTATGAATCAATTGTTAATCCCGAAGGGGTGAAACATGAATAGTCATAGGTGAAACCTATGGTACTGTTTTTCGACAGGCTAGGATTGCCCCTACGTTTTTTTGTTATGATAATGAAATTCAAATTTAAACAAACGTGATAGAAGCGAGCGTCACATCTCTACCTGCATATTATTTAATTTTTTTAGAGACGCAATGTTTGCGTCTTCTTAAACTATTTTAAAAACATTCCAAAATCCGCTTACCTATTTCAGTTGGATTACGAGCCAATTTAACACCAACAGATTCCAAAGCCGCAAATTTATCCTGAGCAGTACCTTTCCCACCAGAAATAATGGCTCCAGCATGTCCCATACGCTTACCTTTAGGTGCAGTCATGCCGGCAATGTAGGCAACCACCGGTTTAGTAACTGAAGCTTGGATATATTGAGCAGCTTCTTCTTCATCGGTACCACCTATTTCTCCAACCATAACAATTCCTTCAGTCTGTGCATCTTGTTGGAATAATTTTAAACAATCAATAAAGCTCATGCCATGAATTGGATCACCACCGATACCTATGCAAGTACTTTGTCCCAAACCACAACTTGTTGTTTGAGCAACTGCTTCATAAGTCAATGTACCAGAACGAGAAACAATACCAATAGAACCACGTTTATGAATTGAACCCGGCATTATACCTAACTTGCAATCATCAGGAGTTATTATGCCCGGACAGTTAGGGCCAATTAAATAAACATCTGGATAATGATCATTCAATACCGTCTTAACTTTAAGCATATCCAAAACTGGAATCCCTTCAGTTATACAAACGATTATTTTAATTCCTCCATCAGCTGCTTCCAATATAGCATCTGCCGCAAAAGCTGCCGGCACATAAATCATGGTTGCAGTTGCACCAGTTGTATTGACGGCATCTTGTACAGTGTTAAATACTGGTAAACCTAAGTGAGTTTGACCACCACGACCGGGCGTAACGCCGCCAACCATTTGAGTTCCATAAGCTATACATTGCTCAGAATGAAAAGTTCCTTGCTTGCCAGTGAAACCTTGACAGATAACTCTGGTGTTTGTTTCAACTAAAATACTCATAAATTATCCCTTTGCTGCTAATACAGCTTTTTTTGCTCCATCGTCCAAATCATCAGCCGTTATTATTGCCAAACCACTTTGAGTCAACATGTCTTTACCTTTCTCAACGTTAGTTCCTTCTAAGCGAACTATAATTGGCAAAGTAGTACCAGTGTCCTGCACTGCCTGAATCACTCCAGCCGCAATTAAATCACATCTGACAATCCCACCAAAAATATTGATTAATATAGCTTTAACTTTTAAATCAGATAAGATAATTTTACAAGCTTCAGTTACTTTTTCCGCAGTAGTGCCACCACCAACATCCAAAAAGTTAGCTGGCTCTCCACCGTGCATTTTTATCACATCCATAGTGGCCATTGCTAATCCAGCTCCATTGACCATACAAGCAATATCACCATCTAATGCAATGTAGTTGAGATCAAATTCACGAGCTTTATGTTCTTTTTCATCTTCTTGAGTCGAATCATATAAAGCTGCTAAATCTTTATGCCGATAAAGAGCATTGTCTTCAATATTAATTTTTGCATCTAAAGCCAGTAAATCGCCCTGTTGCGTGATAACTAAAGGATTAATTTCAACTAAACTCAAATTCTTCTCAATAAATAAACGATATAAGTTATATAATAAAACTGTCAATTGTTTACGTTGTTCTGCTTCTAAATCTAATGCAAATGCAATTTCTCGACATTGATAAGCTTGGATGCCAACCACTGGATCAATAGTAACATTGATAATTTGCTCTGGAGTGTCGGCTGCAACCTGCTCAATATCCATGCCTCCAGCTTTGGAAGCTATTATAGCAACTCTGGTAGTTGCTCGGTCAACAAGCAAGCTAAGATATAATTCGCTCTGTATTTCACTTGTACTTTCAATAAGAACTTTGTTAATTGGTTGGCCAGTTACCCCAGTTTGATGAGTGATTAAAGAGGTTCCAATCAAACTTTGAGTTATATCCGTAACAATATCTTTACTATCGGCTTTTTTAACTCCACCAGCTTTACCACGCCCGCCTGCATGGACTTGAGCTTTAACCATCCAAGTATTGCCGCCCAAATCTTGAGCATGTTGTTTAGCTTCATTTGCGTTAGTCGCCATATGACCAGTAGGTACTGGAATTTTGTAATCTGCAAATAACTTTTTTGCTTGATATTCGTGTATATTCATAGTTTAATTTTTAAAATAAGTCTGCCTTATATTTAAGACTGTTCTTATTATTTCCAAGTTTTAACTTAATAGCGGAAAACTTCTTGGTTGAGAACAAGAAAATTTTGTTAATGAATGAAACTTAAATATAGTATTTCCCGATTGGATAGACCACAGTTATATTAAGCAAGAATCTGATATTTTTATATATTTTAATTAAGAATTAAGCATTCATAATTAAGAATTGCTATATATTATGTAACTGAACTAACGCAGAAAGCTTTTATATTCCACCGATTTCATCAGTGGCTATTCACATTCAATTCTTTCAGGATTATAAACAACCCCAATGGGATTAAACTTGAATAGCCATAGGTGAAACCTATGGAACGCAAAATTCTTATTTATTAGCTTCCATAGCATCAGCTTTTTTGGTCAACCTTTCTTGATCTTGTTTAAATCCAAACACTGTCAAATACAAACTAAGATTTTTAACAAATTGGGGACCCCAAGTTTTTTTCTCATCCAATGCAGTACTTACAGCAAAAATTAAATTAGGAAAATCCCGTCGAATCAAATTTCTTACTTGATCTGCATTTTTGCCTTCTTCATAGGACATATAGGCCGATACTTGAGCGTAGCGTTGTTGATAATCGGAAAATACCTTGTCATGTTGTTTTGCGATATGTGACCATAAAGTTGCAGCTAAAATAGGATGAAATTTAACATAAGGCACTCTAAATAATGGTAATTTTTCAAACTGAATTAAACCGCTATCCCTTAACATGGAATTCAATATATCCCATTGTTTTCTGGTAAAATCAGTTATTTCCAATATATCAGGTTCAAAGGCTCCATGTTGAAAAACTCCTAAACGAGGTAACAACATTAATGTGGTTGAGTTTATGGTTAATTTCTGGTTAATATTACCATTTAAAAGCTTTGCCAACCAATATGATAAACCAGTTTTTCTAGTTTCAATTTCTAAATTTTTTAGTGCAAAATCCAAAATAATCCATAATTTGTCTGCTAATCTATCCGTTTTTTGAACAAGCAATTGTTCCAAATTTTCTTTAAGTGTAGTTAACGACATGGTTCGTAATGTAAACGCTAATAACTTAATGAATAGAGGATTAAAATTTACCAATTTAAACAGTTTTAATAATTCTGATGATTTAGGAACTTTTTGTTCAGAAGCTGAACGCCATAAATCGTGGAAATATTCTAGTGCGTCTTTTTCAATTAAACCATTTAATGATAACACTTTACAATCTATTTCATCAGACTGCAAATAACTAGTAACCAATAATCGACATTCTCCAATTTCAGACAACTGGGTAGCTACATTTAATAATTCTGGTAATTGTTCTGGAGGCACATTTTCTAAGCTATCAAGAATTAATAAAATTGAAGTTTCTTTAAGTGCTTCAGCAGCTTCAGCTACTCCCTTTGCTACAGCATTATTATCCAACACATCAGCCAAAGTTTTTATAACTAAATCAACGGAATTAATATTTTGGCTAGCGGAATAATCAATAAAACAAACTTTACGTTTATTTCTACGGCCAATTTCAATAGCCAAATTAGTTTTACCTTGACCATCAATTCCAGTAATCATAAAACGGCGATTATTGATAAAAGCTTGTTCAATTTGTTTCAGTTCTTGTTTTCGCCCAAAAAAATTAGAGGTTGCTGGTAATCCTCCATATTTAAATAGCTCGCTTTGTATAGTCATGTTTAAAAATTCTAAATTGTGAATTAATTGTATTATAATGTTTATATAGATGTTAAAGTTTCAATAGTTTTTAACAATTCAATTTTAAGGTGGGATTATGAAAAGTAAATTATATGTAGCAATTGGCCTATTTTGTTACGCTAGTTTTGTAACTGCTGTAGAAGAAGATAATATGCCAATTTTATCCTCACAATTCGATTTAAGTATCCCGATTCTATATTATGATTCTGAAGATACTCCGTTATTTTTTTGGGCAGAATTGAAATTTTATGAAGTTAATAAAGATAATGAAATCCTTTTTAAAGTGGATGAATATGGTTCCATTGAGGAAACAAGCTCGACTAAATCATTCGATACAGTTTTATCCTCACAATTCGGTTTAAGCATCCCAATATTTTATTATGATTCCAAAGATACTCCTTCATATTTTGGGGCTGAATTGGAATTTGACGGATTAACTAAAGGTAATGAAATTCTTTTTAAAGTAACTGAATATGATTCTGTTGAAGAACCAAATTCAACTAAACCATCTAGCAGTGATTCAACTGATAATGGTTCGACTAAACCATCTGACTCAACAAATGCTGAACCGGAAGAATTTACTGGTATCCTTGAAGCACATAATGTATGGAGAAAAAAAGTTGGTGTCCCTTATTTAAAATGGTCATCTGAAGCAGCTAAATTAGCTCAAAAATGGGCTAATGATTTAAAAAATAACAATAATTGCGAGATGAAGCATAATCCTAAACGTGGTAATTTTGGAGAAAATATTTATCGGTCTAAAGGTTTTAATCCAACAACAACTGAGGTAGTTGATGCTTGGGGTAATGAAGTTGCCGATTACAACTATAGTAAAAATACTTGTAAAACTGACAAAGTTTGTGGTCATTACACTCAAGTTGTATGGGAAACTACTGAAGAAGTCGGTTGTGGTAAAGTTAATTGTAGTGGTAGAAAACAAATATGGGTTTGTAACTATTCGCCTCCCGGTAATGTGGTTGGTAAAAAACCTTATTAAATAAATGCGGTAGTTCTGAATATTGTAACTTCTCATTACTTACAGATAAAACCAAAATATAAATATTGATTGATTTCAATGTATTAACATTTATGTAAAATTGATTTACCTGCAACTAATGAGAAGTTACCTATGAATAGCAAAAAATTATGGTAGAACTTAATATATTCCACCGATTTCATCGGTGGCTATTCACATTCAACCCTTTCAGGGTTTATAAATCAATTGTTAACCCCGAAGGGGTGAAACATGAATAGCCATAAAACCTATGGTACTTTAAAAATCACCTAAGAGACTGTTTACGAAAATAAATACTAAAATTTGATTGTTGAGACTGCTCTAAAGCTTCTTGCAATAATTTTTTACCTTTTTTAGCAGAACCATTTTTTAAAGTTATTTGGTAAAATTTAGTATAAAAAGCATCTGGTTCTACTTGCACATTTAATATAAAAGAGGTTGCTTCTGGATGTCGTTTAGCATTATAATCAAATGTTACTTTCTCATCTGGAGCTAACCTTGTATCAGCTAGCTCTTTACTCAAATTCATAGCGACTTTGCGACTAATAATATACTGTTGCTTAGTTTCTGGTAAGAGTTTCTCATTTTTATCTTCCTGATAACCTTCAATTATTACTTTTGGAGTAACGTAAGTTGGGAAGTAGTGACCAGTACCAGTATTTTTGATAGTTAGTTTAGCTGTTATTATATTATATAGTTGTTTAAAATCAGTATTTTTTATTTCTACCCCTTGCTTAACCATATCTGGATCATGAATTCCACGCCATAAATGCCGTCGATCTGGCATGTGACAATCTTGACAAGTTTTGTTTTCCGTTGCATAACGGCTGGCTTTCCATTCCTCATAAGTATTTTCTAATAACTTGCCATTTAATGAATATTCTTCGGGCTTAAATTGATGACAGACAGAACAAAATTGAGCATCTTTAAAAATAGGCGTGCTTTGCCATCCATTGTGCGGAAGTTTTTGCATATCATTTGCAGTTGGCTGACCATTTTTATGAGGTCCATACCATTTATATTCACGGATATGACAAGCAGCACAGATCACACCTTGTTGATGCAGATTAGTTGAGGAATTTCCTAATAAAGAATTAACTAAACTAACCGCTTGTTCTTGCAATGGTGCATGACAACGAATACATGCTTGATGTTGCTTTGTTGCATGAGCCTGCATATCCACCAACTGTCCAATCATACCAGCTCCCATGGCATGGCTATGTAAACTTTGACTCCAATCTTTAAATTGAGTTGGATGACAAGTAGCACAATCTTTTGGTTCCAAAGAAGTTTCTAATGATGTTAAATCACTTGGTGGCTCACCTTGAGTTGCTAACGGTTGTTGCCAATGCCGTTGCAATTCTTGCTGAAGAGAGGTAGCATATACATCAATATATATTAGACTTAATATTATGATTTTTAACCAAATATTATTCATATTTAATATAGCAGTGACAACATTTTTTTACGATAATTGTTCACCAATGGTCCTTGATTGCCTAACAAAGTGAACAAAGCAAGTAACCCATTACGTCCAGCATCATTTTCAAAAGCTCTGGATTTACGCATTATTTCTAATAAATGTTGCATGGCAATTTCATGTTCACCTTCTAAAACTTTTTTGGCACTTAATTGATAACGTGCCATTAGGTCATCTGGATTATTTGCAACAGTTGTTGTTAAAACTTCTGTGGCTGGAGCTTCAGCAGCTAGTTTAGAAAAGGTAAGATGTGCTTGTAATTCGTTAACTTCAGCTTCTGATTGGATATTGATTGGCAAAGTTTTAATTAACTTTTCTGCCTCAGCAAATCTTTGTTGTTCAATCATTAATTTAGCCAGTTCTAAAGTAACTGTGTGATAATTTGGCTCTATTTCCAAAGCTTGTTCCAGCAAACTTATAGCTTCAGAACTGTTACCAGCAACATTGGCTAAGTCTGCTTGAGTTCTTAATTTGTCGGCTGGTCTTTCTCTATATTTGTCTATCATTTTCCGCAACACATCTTCAGATTGTACTCCGGATGTTTCTTCTACCAGTTTTCCATATCGAAATAATTTTAAAGCCGGTATACCACGAATTGAATATTGTCCAGCTAATTGTTGTTGTTCGTCAGTATCAACTTTAGCTAAAATAAATTGGCCTTGGTATTCTGCTACCAATTTTTCTAAAATCGGTTCTACCGCTTTACAAGGTGCACACCAACTTGCCCAAAAATCCACTAATACTGGAACTTGATTGGATTTTTCTATAACTTCAGTTGTAAAATTTTGTTGGTCAGCAACAATTATATATGGAGAGTTGTCCATCTGTATCCTTTTGAAAAAATAAATTATATACGAGTTGTAGTAGGATGCCGAAGATATGAAGCACATCGTTAATTATTCAATATGATATGGTAATGTGCTTCGTTACCTCAACACATCCTACTTTTAAAAGTTTCCAACTTTTTCTGATTATAACGGATTCTATTAATAATAAATTCGGTAATTAACAAATACTTGTAGGGTTGGTGTAACGAAGTGAAACCGACCATTAAGTTAATCAATGTTAAGGTCGGTTACGTTGTACTTCATCGACCCTACGGTTATAGTATTATATGAATTAATATTTTTTATCAACAGAATCCGTTATAGCAAGAATTTCTTTATTATGCTCACTTAAATAGAGATTGACAAATAAGATGTCAAAAAATATCTACTAAAAATTGTCATAATAACCGGGAATACGCTCTTCTAAAAATGAGTCGGTTTTTGAA
Source organism: Candidatus Halobeggiatoa sp. HSG11 (assembly GCA_030378105.1). Lineage (GTDB taxonomy): Bacteria > Pseudomonadota > Gammaproteobacteria > Beggiatoales > Beggiatoaceae > DRQV01. The sequence goes on from JAUCGL010000090.1 coordinate 8,672, forward strand.
CCAACATTACCCAAACCTTTTAATTGAAATTGGATAAAAAAGCCATTTAAATATCCAGAACCGTCGGTACTATTAAGATAACGACGAGTTATTCCACGTATTGCCCAACAACAACTGCTATATTCTATTCCAGAAAAAGTTTCTAAAGTTTTATCATCTGGCAACGAATAGTTCCAACGGCCTAAAATTCTCCAACGTGAATCTAATCGCCAATAAAATGATACGTCAGTTTGTTCTATATCTTGTCCTCGTAATCGATAAGATAAATTTAATACTCGCTCTGAATTAGAATTATAACGCATACGAATAACTGTATGTTCAGTGTTATTGTCATGAGGATTAAAACGAAAAGTAGAAGAAGCCCGCCAATTTTTACTAAACTGAGAAGCTAATTCCACAATAACATTAGATGAAGGATCGGTTTCTTGCAATTTATTCGATAAAGTAACTTGCCGATTTTTAAAATAAAAAGCTTCTCCTACACTCAGTTGTAGTAGTTCAGTACCAGTTTTATCATTTAATAAACGTGAAGTTATTCCTAAACTTACTTGATGACTGTCATCAACTCGATCAGCACCACTAAAATTATTATCTCTAAACAATTGTGAAAATGACAAATCATAACGAGCAGTATCAAAAATTGGAATATTGGACTGATCTTTATAAGGAGTGTAACGATAAAAAACTCTGGGTTCCAAAGTTTGAACTAAATTAAAAACATTACGCTCAAAAAATAAACCACTGTCAGTACTGAAGGTATACAGCAATCGCTCTGGATTACTCTCATTAGTTTTCACGTTATCTAAATCATAACTGGTATAGCGAAGTGACAATTTGGGAACTATAAAAGTCCCGGGAGTTCGTTGAGGCCAGCTTAAGCTTGATTTTAAGTCTAGTCGATTACCAACTGGTGCATTGACTATTTCTATATCACGATCAAAACGCACTAGTTCAGCATTTAATTTAACGTTTAAACGTTTATTAACTTCAGGTAACTTAGTTTGAAACAATAATTGTGGTAAACGATGATAAGGACGAGCTGCTGGATTTTGGCTTAAAGTTTGAAATTTTTGAACTCTACCAATTCCAAGCCAACCATTACCTATATAATATAAGTCTCCACGCTGTTCTAAATGAGTGATACTTGCGACACTGAGATTCGTACCCAACTCTTCAAAATAACGTCCATCAGAAACTTTATTAATATCAAAACTAGCAAGCCAATTTTTATTTATGTAACCTTTATGTTTAAATACTAAGAAAGAACGATCTTTACCTAATGCACTATCATTGGGCAAATATTCAACTTCTAATTGTCCCTTGGTCTTGGCAGTTAAATAACGAAATTCAGTTTCCATTAATACTCCACGACGTGACATAATACGTGGCGTTATGGTAGCATCATAATTTGGGGCTAAATTTAAATAATAGGGTATACTGAATTCAGTACCAGTTTCGTCTGAACTGCCCATACTTGGAGCTAAAAAACCAGATTTACGTTTATCTCCAATTGGAAATGATAAATAAGGAAAATAGAATATTGGCACTCCTAATAAACGTACTGTTGCATGAGTAGCAGTACCTTCTTCTTTAAGATTATTTAAAGTTATGGCATTAGCAGATAAATACCAAATTTCTTTATGAGAATCACAAGTTGTATAACGAGTTTGTTCTAAATGAATTATATCTTCAGATTCTTTAATAATTTTTTTGGCTTGTCCTCTTGCCCTACGGTTCAATAACCAGTATTTAACATCTGACATAATGCCGTGTTTTTTGGCTTGCAGTTTAATGGATGAACCACTTATAATAAAATTTTTATCCCAATAATTAAATTTTTGGTTAGCATTAATTATGTCATTATTATGATCATAAGTAGCATGTGGAGTAATTAATATTTGTTCAGCTCGTTGCAGAAAAACATCCCCACTAAAAGTTGATGTACCAAGTTTTTCTTGTACAATTACATCATCAGCTTCTATTTGAATTGTATTATTTATAGGTGATGAAGATACCGGACGTGGTGGAGCAACATCATTAAAGGGCCGACATATTTTAAATTCATTTGCAACTACTGGCACAATGATGGTTATGGATAGTAAAAAGATAATAATTTGGTTAAATCGCACAATTTTTAGTATTTTTAATTGAATTTAAGTTCACGAGTGCATAAGTCTAATTCAGAAAATTTAAATTAGACAATTGCTAATTATACAATAGTCATTTATTAAAAGACAATGGTTTTATTTGAATCAAAATTACATAGCTTACCATTACTTAAACGTGGTAAAGTACGTGATATTTATACAGTTGATGAACAACATTTATTAATAGTTGCTACTGATCGCATATCAGCTTATGATGTTATATTACCAACTCCAATCCCCAATAAAGGAAAACTGCTCACTGAATTATCAAATTTTTGGTTTGATTTTACACATTCCATTATACCTAATCATATTTCTAATATCAGATTAGAAGATGTATTATCTGATAAGGAAGAACTTAGGCAAATTCAGGGCAGGGCAGTTGTTGTTAAAAAGTTTCAACCATTGCCAGTTGAAGCGGTAGTCCGTGGTTATTTAATTGGTTCCGGTTGGAAAGATTATCAAGTTAATAGCAAAATATGTGGTATTACTTTGCCACAAAATTTACAATTGGCTGAAAAGTTGCCAAATTCAATATATACTCCTTCTACTAAAGCTGCTGTTGGTTCGCATGATGAAAATATTACTTTTACTGAAACTTGTGCATTAATTGGAGCAGATTTAGCAGAACAGGTACGTGACATTAGTATAAAAATTTATAATACTGCTAGTAATTATGCTACTAAGTATGGCATTATTATTGCTGATACAAAATTTGAATTTGGTATTGACTTAAATGGCAAATTGGTTTTAATTGATGAAGTTTTGACTTCCGATTCTTCTCGGTTTTGGGCCATGGATGAATATAAAGTTGGAACTAGTCCCAAGAGTTTTGATAAACAATTTGTGCGAGATTATTTAGAAACTTTAGATTGGAATAAACAGTCTCCAGGTCCAGTTTTGCCATCCGATATTATCAATAAAACTATGACTAAATATCAAGAGGCCAAAAAAATAATTACAAATTCATAATTCATAATTATTGGCTAGGATAATAAATAATGTTAAAACATATTAAAACTTGTGGATTAATAATGACTGTTGTTATATCAGTTGGTTGTACTGGTAATTTCCAACCAACCTATGCACATAACAGCTATACCGTTCCAATAAGAAAAATGCCGGTAACTAACAATTTATATAGTTTGGCTAATCAAGCTGCTAATAGATATGGTATTGACTATCGTCTATTTCATGCTTTAATTAAACACGAATCGGCTTGGAATCCACGAGCAATATCTCGTGCTGGAGCTAGAGGGCTTACCCAGATTATGCCAAAAACTGGCAAATATCAATGTGGTTTAGAACGGGATGTATTATTCGATCCTAGGCTTAATCTTAATTGTGGAGCCTTTTATCTCAGTAAATTATTAAAACGTTTTAAAAATGTTAAATTGGCTTTAGCTGCTTATAACAGTGGAGAAACCCGTGTAGCGAGATTAGGTCGTATCCCTCGTATACGAGAGACTCAACGTTATGTTAAAAAGGTTATGGCTAGTTATCGAGGTGGTTAAAATTTAGCTTAATTTTCAAAAAAAAATTTTTCTTTAATAATTGGGCCTGATAACAGCTTTTTTATGTTAGTATTCTTATTAAAAGTTTGAGAAGTTATCAAAAGTATAATACAATATGCTATTCTCTTAAGGATGTTAACATAAGACCTGTTTGGCTTTTATATTTTAAAGCTTTGCTTAATATCCTGTATATCTTGAAATGAAAGAATTACCTTAACAAAAGTTCCTCGTTGTATAAGTTGAACTTTATGTTAATATCTCTTTTGTAAGCAATCAAAATTGCTCTTAAATATGATATGTAAATAAGCTTTAAGGAATATTTGCTTGATTTTTATTGCTTATTAAAGTTAAAATATATGCTATATTGGTAAGCTTTAAGTAATTTTGTATATTATGTTAAAGTTTAATGACAACATATTAAATCTCAAATTGTTGGTGAGTATATTAAGATGAAACGTACTGTTTTCTTTCTAATTGTAACGCTACTCCATTCGGCATCATGTTTTGCCGCTGGGAAAAGGTTTACGTTTATAACAGTAGATTTTCCTCCCTATTATGGTTCAGAGTTACCCGATAATGGTTGGGTTTCTGAGGTTGTTAAGACTGCTCTGGAACTTCAAAAATATGAAGTTGAATTTAAATTTAGCTCATGGACAGATGCACTGGAATATACAGGGGAAGGAGATTATGACGCATTATTAGGTGCTTATCGAACTGCTGAAAGAGCAAAAAATTATTTCTTTTCAGCACCGATTGGACAAGTTCGAACGGGCTTTTTTAAGAAAAAAGATTCTGGTATTTCATTTACAGAACTACCAGAGTTGAAAAGCTATAAAATTGGAGTTGTTCAAGGTTATGCAACTAGCAAAAAATTTGATGCTGCTGATTTTCTTAAAAAAATTCCTGTTGCTAATTTAGATGATGGAATGAAAATGCTTTATGAAGGCAAACTTGATTTGATGGCTGATAGTAAATCTGTAGGTAATTACCGTTTAACAAAATTTCTAGAAAAAGATGTTCCCGGTATATCTGATAATATAGAATTTATTAAGCCTGTTCTTGCCATGAATAAGATTTATATTGCTATTTCTAAGAAAGCAACCAATGCTCAGAAAAAACTGATAGACTTTAATAAAGGATTGAGGAAAATTTATAAGAATGGTTCTTTTAAGAAAATAAAAAAGAAACATGCGATTAAAAAATAACTATTTGGTTGGGTTGATATAACCCAGCCTTTTAGTCATAAATAATTTTAATTACTTTAATTTTTCTGTCACCACTATATTAAATATAGTTTGGAATTGTACTCGTTTTTGCATAGCTGGATTAATATAGATTGTTTCGTTTTTATCTACTAACATTGCATATTCAATCCCCATTTGTTTAGCAATTTTATGCCAATTTTTTAAGCCAGCTATTGTTAAAGCTGTTGCAGCAGCATCAGCAATTGCTCCATTTTTATGTATAACTGTAACTGAAGTTAATTCTTCAGTTGGTTTGCCATTACGTGGATCGATAATATGTGAATAACGATTACCTTCTAACTCATGGAATCTCTCATAATCACCAGAAGTAATAATACTTTCTTCCCCATTAACTGTTATTGCGGCAAGAATTCCACTACCAGTGGGATGCCTTACTCCTATTACCCAAGGTTGTTGTCCTTTTTTCCCTATTGCTTTAAGATTGCCACCAGCATTAACTATGGCATTATTGATTCCAAGCTGTTTAAGTTTATTGATTGCTATATCAATTGCATACCCTTTTGCAAAAGCTCCAAAATCTAATTGAACATCTGAATTTTTGGAAGATATTTGTTCACCATTAATTTCAATATCATTCATACTAGGGGTTAGTAATTTATTAATTGCTTTTGCTGATGGTACAGTAAAATTATTTGATAAATCATTAGTATGAAATCCCCATAAAGCTATCAACTTACCAATAGCTGGATTAAATAAGCCATCACTTTGATTATAAAGTTGTTGAGCTTGTTTAAGCATGGACAATAAACTAGGGTCTTTAACTGTCCAAGTTTGACCATTAGCAATGGTTTTATTTAAATCGGTCAACAATCCTTCTTGCCAAGGATGCCAATTATTATGCATGGTTTGAAAATCTTTGCCAATTATATTAATCGCATCATTTGCAACCTGCTCATTAACTCCCCAGATTTTAATTTCTACTAAAGTACCAAAAACATATAATTGTTGTTGATATATTTGATTACCACAACCACTTAAAAAAATTGTTAAGAATATTAATTTGTAAATTTTTATCATGTTAATTGGTATTTGTTTGTTATTGTTAACTACCATATTTAAGTATATTTGTCTTATCCGTATTTTAATTTGATCATACTTGTCCAATATCAAAATTTGACATTAGCTTTATTGTATGATTATAATACATTATTGTTGTTATTTTAATAAATAAAATCAATCTATTAATAAAATTAAACCAAGCAATATATGAGAATAAAATTAACCAAAGAAGCTGTGAAAAATGCAGTAAAAACCCTTGAACAACAAAATATTTATCCATCCATTGAAAGAATTCGTAAAATAACTGGTGGTTCAAGCAAGCGTATTTCACAGTTAAGAAAAGAACTTGAAAGCACAACTACCCTTGAGAACAAAATCCCCAATCTTGAGTCTAAAATGGTTACACAAGATGCTATTTCACGGATTGAATTACGAATGATGCAGATGGAAATGTTGTTTTCTCAACGTTTTGCTGATATTGATGCTAAGTTCACTCTAAAAAATGATACAGTACATAAAGAAAACACAATAACTGAATTACAAGCTGAAAATAAAAATTTAAAATCAAAAAATGCTTTGCTTATTAAACAACTTAATCAGGAACTAGCTAGAGTTAAAGACTTAAGTAAATTACTTCAACAAACCAAAAATAAAATTACTGAATTAGAAAAATGTAAAATTGAAAAGCCTCAAGTAAATAGTGGGGATTTTGATGAAGCTGTTGATATAAAACAAACTGTTATTCAAAAATTCAATATCCTAACAGAAGCTCAATGGGATGAAAAACAGAATGCTGAGATAGCTTTACAGAAAGTGGCTCGACAGTGGCTAATGGAAAAATGGCCAGAAGATTCGCATTTATTAGATAATGCTGTATTAGATAGCAATATTAATAGCAAACGATATGTTATTGTTTCAATTTCAAAAGAACCAAAAATAGACCGACCTTATATTGTTCATTGTCTTATTTTTCAGCGTGATACAGAAGAACTAATAAGACAACGTAAAGATTATATCAAAGCTAAGTCAGCACACGATAAAGCACATCAGTTACTTAATGGTTAAATATGTTATTCAACCATCAAGTTTTTATTGATTTTTATGGCACTCTTTTCAATCTGATGTGCTAATTTTTATCCTTCTTTCAGAATAATTTTAAAGATGAGCTGAAGCCCATAAAGATAATGAACTTATGGTTAAAGTAGGATTAGATGGCGAACAAGAAGGAAAAGCACTGCCACCCAACACCAATAAATTACGTACTTGATGATGAACCAAATGTTTATCCACAATAGATGTTTCAGGATCATTACCCATAACAACAGTTCCTAAGATATGGCTTTCGCTTTTACTAGGACCTGAAATGGTCAATTTTTCTATTGGTAATGGAGATAATGCCTTAGGTAATAATTCCGGCAACTTATCTATAGCCCTCATAGTATAAGCGGAAAAACCTTTGTGAACAGTTTCTGGTTTTGATGGATCGGTTTTATTTATCCCAACATAATTTTTTTCATCTGGTAAATCTTCAAAAATCAGCTTCATATTAGTACGTTGTCGCCAACGACCTTTTTCAACTCGCAAATTAGGTGTGTTGTGAACTTCCATTAAGCAAGCTGAATATTCAGAGCGATGTGGCCCATCATATAACATATAACCATTGGCTGAAATACTAGTACTACCTTGAAAACTGTCTACTCCAATTAAATCTATTTTAGCCCACATACTTATTTGTTCATTTAACCGCTTGCCTAGTAAAGGGTGGATTATGTTAGAACGTTGTAATAAATAAGGATTAAAAATAGCGTTTGTTCCTAATACTACTAAATCTGCTTTAGCAATTTTTTCAACTCCATCATGTATATATCTAACTCCAGTAGCGTTACCACCACTAGTTTCAACTCCCAAAGCCTCTGCATTCAAAAGTAAAGTAATTCTTGGATCTGAATATAAATAATCTAATTCATTTTGAATGGTAAATTTAACATCTATTGGACATAAACCACAAACTCCATTATTACAACATAAAGTTCGATTTTTAGTAGCTTGACGAACTCTAGCAGTTGCTTGTTGAAAATATAAATTTGGATAAGCTTGTTTTAATATTTTATCAGGTCCATTAAAACGATGAGGCGGTTGAGGACAGGGTTGACTACGAGGATATGGAGTATCATTGGGACCGGAGACAGACATTATTTTTTCAGCTTCGGTATAATAAGGTTCTAGTTCATCATAACTGACAGGCCAATCTCGACCTACGCCATAAGTAGATTTAAGCTTTAAATCGTTAGGCATTAATCTTGGAGTACAGGCCCACCATGCTCTTGAACTGCCACCAAACCCTATAATGTAATTCCAGTGTTTAGCTGGATTATGATTAACGTGAGAAAACTTTGCAGATGTACTGCTTAGCTTGCGATTTTTAAGTTGCCATTGGTGGGAATTTTTTTGTCCTCGCTCTAATACCAAAATACGATTTTTTTTCCCAGCTTTAGCAAGGTAATTATGAAGGAAAAAAGAGCTAGAAAAACTGGTACCAACAACAATAATATCGAAAGTATTATCCAAAATACTCTCCTAATTCAAAAAAGGAACATATGATAAGTCGGGTTAAGAGTAACCCGACAAATGATACTTAAAAAAATAAGACTTAATACTAGTCTGTAGTTTCTTCAGGTTTTTCAAGAACAATTGTTATTTTTTTGCTATAAGTAGCACGTTTAGATGCTTTACTATAAACAAATAAGTAGTAATCATTGTTTTTATCTAATTCTTTATAAACTAAATCGCTATTACCAGTAACTTGAGCAATAACTTTACTCTTACTGTTAATCAGCTTCAAGACTAAATCATTATTTTCAGAAGCAGGCACAGTTAAAATTTCATTTCTGTTTAAAGAAATTTGGAATTTGGAACAACTAAAAGTATCATTCTCGAAAAATTCACTTAAACGAGTGTTATTAACTACTTTCTTAAGTGTTTTATTATTACCATTGAAAGCTTTAAATACAAATGAGGTATCTTTTTGTTTAGGAGCAAGGCTTATTTTAAGTTTGTATATACCAGCTTTAATAACTCTTATTGGCCCAAGCAATAATTGCTCGCTTCTTTCTAATTCACCAGAATCAATTATTTCTCCTGGCTCTGTTGTACCAGCTTCAGTTTGAACTTCTGGACCAACTAATTGATAGTTAATATTTTTTGTAAATCGGTTGACATACCATGACATAACTTGATTGAGTTTTAAATCAAATTCGGCAATGAAGGGGGCATCAGGTGAAACCAAAAATCTATAAGAAGATTTACCAGCTTCTATTAAATCACCGGCTGCTATAATAAATTCTTCTTCATCCTTTTTATAGCTAGTTTCAGCATTGGTAGTGTAAAATGGTTGTCTGCTTTCAACTTCCTGACCATCATCATCTGTGGTAACAGACGTTACTGGAGCATCATTGACCATGCATTGACCATTAAAAATCCCAATACCCATATATGGTACATAGTTATCCATATCTAATTTAAAATTAAGAGTATCTGGATCAAATTTATACTTTAATTTTAAAGCATCTTTTTCAAGGGAAAAACCAAAACCCTCAACTCTAACACCATCAAACACTATTGTATTATCATCATTCATACTAAGTTCAGCAGCAGAAAAATCTACTTCTACTGCATTCGTTACACTTACAATGACAAATAAAGCAAGTAAAATGAATACTTTTTTCACTACATATTCCTCATTTAAAGGTTGAATTCTCAAATTTGAGAGAATTTTAATATTTGATTAAGTAATATTTTTTTAATTATAACATTCCAAAAGAAGTAAAGCAAAATTTTTCACAGATACCATCGCTAAAAAAAATCAATAATATGATTGGCAATTTGCAGGATTAAAACATAAAAGCTGCTTGTGAAATAATGTCTGAATCAGAATTCACAGAATTTGAGAATTAACAGAATTAAAACCTAAAAACCGCTTGTGCCTTATATCCTGAAAATCCTATAATTCTGTTAATTCTGATTCAGACAGTTTGAACAGGATTACATGGATTTTATAGATTAACAGGATTAAAACCTAAAAACCGCTTGTGCTTTTATTCTGAAAATTCTATAATTCTGTGAATTCTGATTCAGACAAAAAAGTACAACAACAAAGGAACCAAAACATGTCCAAAGACCAAGATATTATTAAAAAGTTAGAGAAAAAATTAAATATAAAATTTGAGGCTAAGTTTTCAAAAGATGATGAAGCATATTCGCCTAGTTTGTATAGTCAATATGAATTGAACGATTCAGAACAAGTAATTAAATTACGCCTATATAAATTGAAATTGACAGAAGTTCCAGTTGAAATAGCTGAATTAGAAAATTTGCAACAGTTAGATTTAAGTCTTAATCAACTGAGTGTTTGGCCGGTTGAAATGGCTTACTTAGTTAATTTGCAACAGTTGAATTTAATCTATAATCAACTGACTGTGTGGCCGGTTGAAATGGCTAAATTAGGTATGGAAACTTATTGGGAATATGATGGTAAAAATGGAATATTCTTAGAAGACAACCCCCTCAAAACCCCACCCCCAGAAATAATCAAACAAGGCAACGCCGCCATTATCGAATATTTCCAAGCTGGTGAAACCCAACAACTAAACGAAGTCCGAGTATTATTTGTCGGCGATGGCGGAGCTGGCAAAACCTCGCTAATCAAGCGGTTACTCGGCCAAGAATTCAATCCCCACGAATCCCAAACCAAAGGCATCAACATCAACGACTGGGAAGTTGTGGACATCAGCCATTGCGAATTTGGATAGTCCCTACAGACCAATGCAGTTCTAATTAAATCAATATTTTACAGGTATAGGGACAGTCAACAAAAATCTCCAATTAAGTTGTTTATGAGTTAAACCCATTTTCATAGCAGGGGTAT
>JAUCGL010000091.1 GCA_030378105.1 Candidatus Halobeggiatoa sp. HSG11
CTCATAGAATGAATGTACGTAAATAATAACAAAACAATGACTTACGCATTAAATTTTACTTCAGACGGAGTGGATTTTTTGTAACACATTGAAAAATAAATTATATTTTTATGAGAAAGCCGTGCGATGATACGGGACGTTGGGAACGAGAAAATAAGCTTGTGAATTTATCCTGAAAATCCTTTAATCTTGAAAATCCTGATTCTGACAAAAAATATTTAAAAATAAATCCAAACACAAAATACCATGACCAACATAAAAGATTCCATTAAAATTGGCGACTCTCCTGTACCGGGTCTTACTTTGCGGAATGTCTTGCGAGGACATACGGACGAAATCACCCGTATCGCTTGGTCGCCGAATGGAAGGTATCTTGCCTCGCCATCCAGTGATAAAACTATTCGTATTTGGGGTAGAAAAAGTGGAGAATGTATATTCGTGCTTGAAGGACATCAATATGGAATTATAGAGGTGGCGTGGTCGCCAGATGGACATAGTTTGGCTTCCGCATCTGTTGACCAAACTATCCGTATTTGGAATACTAAAACTTGGGAAACCAAAGCAGTATTTGAAGGGCATAAAGCCTCAGTTTTTTCTGTAGCATGGTCGCCGGATGGAAGTAAGTTAGCCTCTGGTTCTGAAGGTGCAACTATTCGCATTTGGGATACCAAAAATACCATAAATGTATTGAATGGACATGAAGATGATGTTAACTGTGTGATTTGGTCAGATGATGGGCAAAAACTAGTATCCTGTTCTGATGATGGTACTGTCTATATTTGGGATTCTGTTACCGGTTCCTTGACTGATATATTGCAAGGTAATTCAGATGGTATTATACATGTGGCTTGGATACTAAATAATCATCTGTTAGCTTCATGTTCTGATGATGGTAAAATAATTATTTGGGATGTACAATCTGGCAAAGCCATGCGAACACTTGAAGGGCATACAGGAACTATCGAACATCTATCTGTTCATGGTTCATTATTGGCTTCAACGGCAGAAGATAACATTCGTATCTGGCGTACTGATACTTGGGAAACTGTGGCCATATTGAAAGAAAATTATGTAGATGAATGTTTCATCAGTTCAGCTTTTCATCCCCATCTACCTCGTCTCGCTACTCCCGGACAAGATAACACAACTATTCACATCTGGGATCTAGACATAGACCAACTACTTAAACAAAAACCAAAAAAATCCATACATTATACCACCGCAAAAATTGTCCTAACCGGCGACTCCGGCGTTGGTAAAACAGGCTTAGGCTGGCGACTCGCACACGGCAAATTTAAAGAACACGCCTCCACTCACGGCCAACAATTCTGGGTCATCGACCAACTCAGCACCAAACGTAAAGACGGCACCGAATGCGAAGCCGTACTCTGGGACCTAGCCGGCCAACATATATACCGCTCCATCCACGCTATCTTCCTCGACAACGTTGATGCCTCCCTGGTCCTATTCGACCCAACCAACCGCCAAGACCCACTCAAAGGAGCAGAATTCTGGCTAGAACAACTCAAAGGCAAGCAAGAACTACCCCCAACCTTACTTATCGGAGCAAGAACCGACCGTGGCAACCCAATACTCTCACAACCAGAACTCGAACAATTTTGCCGCAAATATAACATCAAAGGCTACCTCCCCACCAGTGCCAAAAGCGGAGACGGCCTTGAACAACTCCTTGCCGCACTTAAGGAACAGATTCCTTGGGAAGAAATGACCGCAACCGTCACCACTGTCACCTTCAAACGCATCAAAGAATATGTGTTATCCCTCAAAGAATCCCCAAAAAAAATCTTAGTTAGCCCAGCAGAATTACGCACCGAACTGCTGGCCACCGAACCAGACTGGCAATTTGACAATGCCGAACTGATGACCGCCGTTAAACACCTTGAAAATCATGGCTACGTCACCATCCTCCACAGTTCCGATGGTGAACAAGTCATTCTCCTTGCTCCAGAACTACTGGTTGACCTTGCTTCCAGCATCGTTTTGCAAGCCGACAAACATCCACAGGATTTAGGAGCAATTAGCGAAGCCATCTTGTTGCAAAACGATTATCCTTTCTCAGAATTAGATGGCCTTGAACCAACCGACCAACAAATTTTGCTGGATGCCGCTACATTACGTTTTCTTGACCATAAACTCTGTTTTCGGGAAACTTTGGGTACCGAAACTCTACTTATCTTCCCAAGTTTAATCAAACAAAAGCGGCCATTTTTAGATGAAACTGAGTTTTTAGATGATACATCCTATCTGGTGCGTGGTCGGGTGGAAAATATCTATGCCGCACTGGTGGTACTGCTCGGTTATACACGCCATTTTATCCGCATCAACCAATGGCAAAACCAAGCTCAATATGAAATGAATGATGGGCAAATATGCGGTTTTCGCCTGACTCAAGAGCGTGAAGGTGAACTTGAATTAATATTATATTACGGTGTCACCATGCCAGATTTTGGCCACTCCATGTTCCAAGGTTTGTTTGAACAATTTCTCTACCAGCGAGATGTCGAAATAACTCGTTTTCCAGTGGTATGCTGTCCTGATAATCACCCTCAAGAACGCTCAACCGTTATCAAGCGGATTATGGAAGGCAAAAATTTCCTATTTTGCGATGAATGTGGAGCGAAAGTTACGCTGCCAGAAATCGAACCAACAGAACCGGATATCCCTTGGATAAAGCAAGGAGAAGCATTGGCACATCTACGCAGCAACTATGAAACTCATTTAGTTAAAATTAAAAGTTATCGGCGAGATCGGGCTGCACCACGTTGTTATATCAGTTCTTTGCCTGAACAAACCAATTGGGTGAAAAAATTATCTGAAGATTTGCAAGATGCTGGGATTAATATAGACCTGTCAGGTTTCCAAAACCTAACAGGTCTCAAGGAAACTTATCTTGAGACCAATTGGATCATTTTGATAGATACACCGCTTTATCAGCAACACTTCAAAGATAATCAGATATCCGATGCTGAATTTATTCGTACTCAACAAGATAAACTGATTCCTTTATATGACAATTTTCAAGATAAAAACCGCTATGTGCTTAATTTGTTTGACTTAGTGCTTAAATTATATGCTATCCCACTCAGCCATCCAGCCTTTGAACCATTACGCAACTCCCTATCCCAACAATGGCAAAAAGCTGAATTTCCGCTGGAACCAGAAGAATTTGAAGCAATAACTCCAGAAAAAGTTGATATTGCAATTCTTACAGTGTTGCCAGAAGAATATCAAGCTGTGTGTAACCAAATCAATAATTTGCAACCAGCAATTTCCAATAATTTATACGCTTGGCAAACTGGCAAAATAAACAACCATTCCATAGCAGTTGGCATGATGGGACGAGCTGGCACAATCGAAAGTGCTTTAGCAACCAAAAATGCAATTGACCGTTGGGAGCCACGCTATCTATTATTTGTTGGCATCGCTGGCGGTTTAGCTGAAGTGGACAAAGGAGACGTGGTCATCGCTGATATAGTGTATGGTTACGAATACGGCAAAATTGATGCAGAATTTACTCCCCGAACTAATCGAACCTATAAAACTGACCTCGGCTTGCTTAACAATGCAGTCGCACACGGGTTAAAACCAGATTGGAAGCAACATATCAAAACCAAATCACCACTTGCCTGTGATGTGAAAGTCACTAGTGGCGAAATTGCTTCCGGTGATAAAGTTGTTGATAATCCAGATAATAAATTTTTTGCTGAAGTAGTGAAAACTTGGCCCAAACTTAAGGCAGTGGAAATGGAAGGAGCCGGGGTCGGCAATGCCATCGAAAATGCTCAAGCACTCGGTAAAAATGTTAGTTTCATTATGATTCGAGGGATTTCCGACTTACCACGTTCCACTGAAGAAGATGAAAATAGAGGTACTGGCGAACGTGATGCTTGGAAAAATTATGCCGCAGATACTGCCGCCGTTTTTACTATTAGCTTCATAACCACTGGACTGCCTGATTAATTTTCTCTTGGAGTCCAAAGCTTCAGTTTTGGAAATATTTAATTTTAATATAAATCAAAGCTATGCTTTGAACTCCAACTTAACTCGTAAGGTGTATAAGCAAAGCGTCATCTACCAAATCCATCTGGTGCATGACACTATCGTTTATGCACCCTAGAATTAGTCAAATATATGTGGCTTACGAGTTGTGGTTAGGTTTTGTGACATAGCAGGTTGATGATACAACTTCATTGGGAATACTCTGCATTGCGGAATGCGGAGTGTCTCAGAATGAATTCCCAACCAAGAAGTTAAAAAATAGAAAAAAACTGAATACGGATATTCAGTGAATATCATGAAATATCTACAAAACTCCTTTATTATTCACCACTCAATAACAAAAGTCCTAATTCAATAATATTTTGCCATAAATTTATGTTATTATAACAAGCAATTTAAATACATCATTCATTAACCTCTTTTTATAACTGAGGTCACATTAAGAGATTCTTTAACATGGGAAAAAATGTTGTAGTTGTTGGAACCCAATTTGGTGATGAAGGTAAAGGTAAAATAGTTGATTTGTTGACTGAACGTGCTGCTGCTGTTACTCGTTTTCAAGGTGGCCATAACGCTGGACATACCCTTGTTATTGACGGCCAACAAACTATTTTGCATCTTATTCCATCTGGTATTTTGCGTAGTAGGGTGCAATGTTTAATCGGTAATGGGGTTGTGTTATCACCCAGTGCAGTGTTGGAGGAAATCAAAACTCTTGAAGATAAAGGAGTTCCGGTACGAGAACGCTTAAAAATAAGTGATGCTTGTCCTCTGTTGCTACCATATCATGTTGCGTTAGATAATGCTCGTGAAATAGCTCGTGGTAAAAATAAAATTGGTACTACCGGTCGTGGAATTGGCCCAGCTTATGAAGATAAAGTTGCTCGGCGTGGGCTAAGAGTAAGTGATTTGAACAATAAAGACCAATTTACTACCAAATTACGTGAAGTTATTGAGTATCATAATTTTGCTCTAACAAATTACTTTAAAACTGAACCAGTTGATTTTCAAACAATATTAGATGAAACAATAGCTATTGGTGAAATATTAATGCCAATGGTAGCTGATGTTCCTGAATTACTGGCTCAATTGAATCTTAAGGGTAATAACATCCTATTTGAAGGGGCTCAAGGAACTTGGTTAGATATCGATCAAGGGACTTATCCATTTGTTACCTCTTCTAATACAACTGCTGGTGGTGCAGCAACTGGCAGTGGAGTTGGCCCACGAAATTTAGATTACATTTTAGGAATAACCAAAGCTTATATGACTAGAGTTGGTTCTGGCCCTTTTCCATCTGAATTATTTGATAATGCTGGCAAACATCTATCAAAACAAGGTCATGAATATGGAGCAACAACCGGCAGAGCAAGGCGTTGTGGTTGGTTGGACATAGTTGCTTTGCGGCGTTCAAATACGGTTAATAGCATAACTGGCCTGTGTATAACTAAGCTAGATGTTATGGATGGTTTAGAAACTGTGAAAATTTGCACTGGATATGATTACGATGGCAAAGAGTTACAAACTCCACCAACTGGAGCGGAAGCTTTTGAACGTTGTAAGCCGATTTATCTTGAGATGCCGGGTTGGGAACAATCTACTTCAGGAATTCGTAATTATGGAGATTTACCAATAAATGCTCGCAATTATTTGGAAAAAATTGAAGAATTGTTAGAAATTCCAATTGATATGATTTCCACTGGTGCAGAGCGTGATCACACCATAATCAAACAACATCCTTTTGGTAAACCACCTAAAGTAGTTAGGATACGTCCGGTTAATCCATGAGTCAACTAACTCATTTTAATCAAGCTGGTGAAGCTCATATGGTGGATGTGGGACAGAAAGCAAGTACTGAACGCATCGCCATTGCTGACGGCTTCATCAGTATGCAAGCTCAAACCTTAAACTTAATTGTAGCTGGAGAGCATAAAAAAGGTGATGTGTTAGGAATTGCAAGGGTTGCTGGAATTATGGCGGCCAAAAAAACAAGCGATTTAATACCTCTCTGTCATCCTTTAATGTTGACCAATGTAACTGTTGATTTGCAACCACAAGAAAATACAGTGTATTGTCAGGCCACAGTTAAAACCACTGGTCAAACTGGAGTTGAAATGGAGGCTTTGAATGCAGTTCAGGTAGCTTTATTAACTGTTTACGATATGTGTAAGGCTGTGGATCGTGGCATGACTATAGAGCAAGTTAAATTGCAAAAGAAATCTGGTGGTAAGTCTGGAACTTGGGAAAGGTCATAGTTTCCATCTTTTTCGATAGTGAAAATATGTGGTTACTAGGGATTTATGTATCTCCTTGACAGATACTGATACTCAAAGTATGATGATGAAATATATCTTAAATTGATATAAATAAGCTGTAAACAATAACTATAGTTTTTCAGAAAAACAAAAGTTTTCATACCTGACAAGTTTTGAAAACCTGTCAGGTATCTGGAAAACTATAAAGGTACAAACTATGTCAAAAACATTTTCTTATAATGGGAAATTTATAATGAAACCAAATACACATTTTTTATGGCGACGGCTAACTAGTATTTTATGTGCGTTTTTATTAGGTAGCATATCAGTTACTAGTTTTGCTGCTAATGAAGTACATCAGGCTTGGGGAAGTGTAGCTTCTGAAAGGCCGATTGATGAAATTTTTAATATTCAGTTCCAAACTAAAATCATAAGTGATATTTGTCATTTTCAGATTTATGATAGTGCATGTACAACAATTACCACTTGCAAGGCTATTAGTTCAGCTCTTGTTAATGATAGTCCTAAATTAACAGTTACTCCGGGAACATCAGTTAATGTTTCGGTTAAAATAGCACCTTATAAGCAATTAGGGTATGCAGTAGGAAAGTCTTATAAGCCCGCAGCTATTTGTCTTCTGGATGGAAAACTTGACACGTTTTATCCTGGACCAACATTTAAACTAGTAGCTGCTAGTAATACTGCCAATACAACTAGTACTGTCACTACAGATGCTTCTCCAACAAATAACCAAGCTGAAACTGAGGCTAATAATACTGAGACAACTAATGTCGAACCAGTTGATAAAGTTTCTGTTAAACCACCAGTAGCCGAAACTTTGCCAACAACTAAGGCACCTAGTCCACCGGATTCATTAAAGGTAACTTGTCAATATGTGGCTGATTCTAGTTTGTGTCCAGTGATTACTTGGAATGGTTATACTTATTGGGCTTATAGTTATCGTGATAACAGAGTTTCTTTAAATATTTCAGCATATGATTGCAAAG
Source organism: Candidatus Halobeggiatoa sp. HSG11 (assembly GCA_030378105.1). Classification (GTDB taxonomy): domain Bacteria; phylum Pseudomonadota; class Gammaproteobacteria; order Beggiatoales; family Beggiatoaceae; genus DRQV01. The sequence goes on from JAUCGL010000091.1 coordinate 7,283, forward strand.
GCAATCTAGCTAAACAATGGGAAAAATCTGGAACTCGCTATATAAGAAACATAACAGTAGACGATAGTGCGAAAACTGTTTCTTTTGTTGGGCAATATCCAAAACCTGTTGTTATGAACTGGAGTGAATTACTTTCATTGCCGTCAGTTAGTTGTGATGAGGCTGTTAATGTTGAACCAGCTCAGGTTGAAAAAGCTGCGATAGAAGCTCCTGCTGATGTAAGCAAATGTAGTAATGATGTTACTGATTTAAGTGTTCCAACAAATAATTTAAAATCAGCTGTAGGAGAAAGTTGTTTTTTATATGCTCTTGGAACTTTTTGTAGTGTTCAAGGTAATTGCGGTAAGCTAGGTCATTTAGATGAAAAAGCTAATGCTCAAGGCGTATCAGTAGGTTCTGGTTCTTTACGTAATGCCACAGGTTTTAATGTATTAGGTAAATACTTTGGAATTGTTAATGGTAATCGTAAAGTTTGGGTTCAAGTGGATTCAAAGTCATGTACTGCAATTGGAGGAGCCTATTCTGATAATAATATTATGGTAGGTGAAAATCTGTGTAATGAAACTGAGACCAACAGTACTGAGGCTGATAAAGTTTCTATTAAACCACCAGTAGCCGAAACTCTGCCAAAGACTAAAGCACCTAGTCCACCAGATTCATTAAAGGTGACTTGTCAGTATGCAGCCGATTCCAGTTTGTGTCCAATAGTCACTTGGAATGGTTACACTTATTGGGCTTATAGTTATCGTGATAACAGAGGTTCTTTAAATATTTCAGCATATGATTGTAAAGGCAATCTGGCTAAACAATGGGAAAAATCTGGGACTCGCTATATAAGAAACATAATAGTAGATGATAATGCAGAAACAGTTTCTTTTGTTGGGCAATCTCCAAATCCTATTGTTATGAAATGGAGTGAATTACTTGCATTGCCACCAGTTAGCTGTGATGAGGTTGATAAAGTTGAACCAGCTCCTGCTCCTCCGGTTGAAAAAGCTGCGGTAGAAGAACCTGCTAAGGAAACTTGTGATGCTGAACCATTAGTTAACGGTGTAGGTGGTTGGACTATTGGCCGTCCAGACCCAAATGGGCAGTCTTTTACTTCACCATATACTGCTGATTTAACTAATATAACATTATGGCATTATACTGATGCAACTGTTACTTTAGATATTTACGAAGGTGAAGGTTTGTCTGGAAAGAAATTACATAGTCAAACTATGGCAATTAAAATGAGTCCAGCCGGAGAAAATATATCTCTATCATCTCCAGTAGCTGTTAGCAAAGATGCTGTTTACACATGGTATATATCAGGTATCAATGCTCAACGTTCTAATAAAGATGCTTATGCTGGTGGACAGGCTTATAAAAGAGGCAATCCAACTGCTAATGATGATTTAAGATTTGCTCTTACTTTTGCTAACAATACTTCTTGTGAAGCTCCGGTTGAAAAAGCTGCGATAGAAGAACCTGCTAAGGAAGAAGCTACAATTGAAGAAAAATCTGTTACAGAATCTGAAAAAGTGGAAGTTCCGGTTGAAAAAACTGTTGTAGAGGAACCTGCTAAGGAAGCTACAGTTGAAGAACCTGTTGCAGAGGTTACAAATGTAGAAGTACCTGCTGAAAAAGCTGAAGTTTGTAAAGATAAAGCAGTTTTATCTTCTGAAAATATTTTAACTATTCCTTTTGTTAAACTTCAGGTTATTGATTCAATAAGTGAAAAACCTACTGGTGAATTCGGATTATGGCAGATAAGTTTAGTTAAGGTTTCTGATTCAACTAGTCGTTATAAATTGCATGGGAATCCAGTTAAAATAGATAACTCTGATTCTGAGTGTCCGGCTGTATATACACTTGATAAGGGGTTATTACTTATTCCTTATGTTGAAGCTCCTACTAGTTTTAATTTTGGTGACAAAAATTTGGAAGGGGATATTCAGCTATTTCAAATAAGTTTAATTTGGGAGCCAGTCAGTAAAAGCTTCGTAGTAACAGATGTTAGGCAAGCAGATAGTTCTGAAATGTGGGACGATGTTAATCAATATTTTTCAAATACTTATCAATCTGCTAAGGAGTTTTTAAAACCTTTGTTTTAAAGTATATATAGCTTTTCCATAGGTGTTCGGGATAATTTATAACTAATTGATATGTATATTTAATTGTGAATGGTTAACTGTGAATAATTAACCATTTTTCATTCACCAATTCACAATTAAATAGTACATTTCTGGTAAATCCCGAATACCTATGATAGCTTTTCAGATAAATATTTTGGCCAAAAGACCTGTCAAGGGCAACCATAAAGGATTGCCTCTACGACAAGATGATTATTTGATTTTTAAAAGTACTATAGGTTTCACCTATGGCTCATGTTTCACCCCTTCGGGGTCATAAAACCCTGAAAGGGTTGAATATGAATAGCCACCGATGAAATCGGTGGAATTAAGTCCTACCATAATTTTTTGCTATAGACATTCATAAAAATACATTCGTATGAAACCTGCGAGGTTTTGGAAACCTCGTAGGTTTTAAGTGAAATTATTTATCTGAAAAACTATATCTTTATTCAGGACTATCAAAAGTTATATACTTTCCATAGTTTTTTCTATCCATTCTTCAGCTAACGCATTGATTTCTTGGTAAGTTTTTCCTTTAGGATCAATAACTGGCCCAATAACAACATCAACAATCCCCGGCTGTTTAATAAAACTTTGTTTTGGCCAAAATTTACCAGCATTATGAGCCACTGGTATTACTGGATAGCCAGTTTTCTCCGCTAATAAAGCTCCACCGATACCATAACGTTTTTTCTCACCATACGGTACTCTTGTACCTTCTGGGAAAATAATTAACCAACGTCCTGCTGATAAACTTTTCCTGCCTTTTTCAATAACCAGTTGCATAGATTTACGGATATTTTGTCGCTTAATAGTAATAGCATCTAAATTTTTCAAAGCTAAACCATAAATAGGAATCCATAATAATTCATGTTTTAGCAACCAAGTTTGCATAGGAAAAATTTTTAAATACATAATGGCTTCACAAGCTGATTGATGCTTACTTAACACGATACTTGGGGTTTGTGGTAAATTTTCCACGCCATGTAATTTGTAAGTTAGTTTACAAGTTATTCCCAACCACCATACGGTAAAATGTCCCCATTTAATCAATAGTCGATAACGCATCGGATATGGGAAAATAGGTGATATAGCAATCAAAGGCCCCCATAACATCAAGCTTGAAATCATTCCAATATAGAACAGTAAAGAACGTAAAAATAACATAATTTTAGTTTATTAATAAATTATCTACAAAAGCTGCCAAATTAGGATGGACTGGAACAACTCCAATTTCTTTTAATCTGTTGTTTTTCAAAGTTGTTTCTCCTTTACCTGTCTTAACTAGAATTGGTTTTGCTCCAGACACAGTTGCGGCTTGTAAGTCACGTAATGAGTCGCCTACTGCCGGCACTCTTGCTAAAGGAGCGTTTAAACGATTAGCAAATTCGTGGAAAAGTCCCGGACATGGTTTGCGGCATTTACATTTAGCTTCATCATTATGAGGGCAAAAAAAGATTGCTTCAATTATACCGCCTATGTTGGATAGTTGTTGGTGCATTTTATGATGAATTTGATTCAAGTCATCTAAAGTAAATAACTTACGTGCAATGCCAGATTGATTAGTTATCACAATAACTCTATATTGAGCCTGAGTTAAACGGGCTATGGCTTCTAAACTACCGGGAATTGGTTGCCATTCGTCCGGTGATTTAATATAAGTATCAGAATCTTGATTAATAACTCCATCTCTATCAAGTATCACAAATTTTTGCATAAATATAAACCTTAAAGTTTTTTGTAAAACCTTAAAAATAAAATAATTTTATTATATGAAATCAAATAAATTGATATAGTCAGATAGGGTAACGTATTTTTGTTGTCCACCCAAATAATGGATGGTTTAAAGGTATTTAGGAACGTGTATAAAATAACTTAATCGACTTAAATTAGGAGTTGCAAGGTTTTCTTGCAAGTTGGAACAAGGGAACCTTGTACTCCAAAATTTATAAGAAAATGTATATTACACTGACTCTACCGGCTCTGACCCTCAATTAGGGTATTATCATATTTAATATGTAAATTTTTAAAGACTGATATTGGGTCAGCTTCTACTAGCCTTAAAAGTACACGAGCAAAACAGGTCGGATGCCGATGCCCTTGTTCCCAATTTTGAAGAGTACGGACATTTACACCAATAAATAATGCAAACTTAGATTGTGTGAAACCTATATTCTTTCGTATTGTTTTTACATCAGGTTCAGGGAACTCATGTACTTCTGATGCTTTTAATTCATTTCTGTGAATTTTTCCTGCTTCTTCAATACTTGCAATTAATTCATTAAAATTTTCTGTTTTCATGTTTTAAACTCCGATATAACTAGCTTTTTTAAAATAGCTAATTGCTCTTTGGTGAGGTTGTCTGCATCTTTTTTAAGGTAAGCGTATAACATGAATATTTGAAAATGACCATATTATTAATTATACGTCATTGACGTATTTTTTTTTGCAATATGTTTTTGACTAAATACTGCTCTTCTGTCGCCGATAGGTCAAGTTAGAATTAATTTTATTCTGACCCCAATTGTTTCTTAGGTTTTTCCATAGCATACATTTTTAATTTAAACTCTTGAAACTCACTAGAACTCATCAATGCTCGAATATCCTCATCAGTTAATGTTCCATTTTTAAGCTTTAGTGTGGCAATATGCTTGGCTATCTCCTTTGTTCTCTTATCGTTGTCTTCTACTGTTTTGGCAATTTGTTCGACTTTTACAGAAGTTGTATATGATGTTGTTGCAGAATATAAAACCCCAGAAAGGATTATACAGACAACGACAAATTCACCGAAATGTTCCTTCACATTACTAAGCATAATCTATTAACTCCTCAATATTTAAGACATTCATGTAAGGCCAATTTTATCATCTTTTTTTCTATTCCATTAATACTAATAGACGGAGTATACCAGCCTCCTTCTACTCTTGGAACTTCCACGTAAACACTTAGTTCTTTAGCGTTATATAATTTTCTCACCAATTTCTTATTAGTTATAGCTACATAAAGTGAGTGCATATCTATAGATTTTAAATTCTTACCATCTATCAATATTTCATCACCATCTATAGTTATGTGTGTATTTCTATTGTATGGCAAACTTTTTTCTATATCAGTTATACTATCCGATTTAAACGTATCTAATACAATTATTGGACTTTGACTTTTGGTGTCACAAAAAATACCAACCTTCTCTACAAGATTATATGCATAGCTACTTGCATTATTCAGTGTATAGGTGAGAATTCCATCTTTATATGGAGTCATATTCCATCTTCCAAACCCTCTATCATTTATAACATTATATTTTTTTAGTACAGTATCAGAAAAATATATAATGTCATTTGACTCATTACCATTTATTAATGATATAAAATTAGCATCTATGCCCATGTCTACCATATAGGATACTATTAGTCCTGAAATAAATTGTGCATGAGTGAGACTGAATTTTATTAGTAGATTGGCTTGTTTTGCTGAAATCGCTTTGGTTATTTCTGCGTCATTATAGAATTTATGAAACCCAATCTTACTGTTTTCCATCCCATGATAAAACATCCCCCAGTTCTTTTTATCAATATTTGCTATTCTATCAACACCACCTAAGAAAGCATACGCACATGCACTTAAACACTTTCCCGGAGCAAAATCATTATGTGGGTTTCCTCCCGAAGGTCCTCTATTTTCTGGATTATTAATACTATTAGCAATAAATGTATTTAATCGTTGTGTTCTGATTTGGCGGCCTAGCTTTATTCCTGCAACTAAATTGCCACCAGGACTATGTAAGACAATTTTTGTACCATCAGCGATGGACTGCTTAAATTTTTCTGGCGTATCTTCCTCTATAACACCTATTGCTGCTATCCATAATGCTTCTAATGCATTACCACCATCCCAACCTTGATAGAATTCCATAGGCTTATGGTATTGATCTTCATTTGCATAAGCAGTTGTCACCAATAAAAGAGAAATAAGATATATTTTGATAAAAATTTTCATGTAAATTACATTTTTCCCTAAAAATGTTGCACTAACACCTATGTTAAACGGCACGAGACATGGATGTCAGGTGCACGCTTCAACAACTGGTTATCCTAAGTGTTAGCTGACCACAGCAACTTGGAGAAGCATAGCAAGGGTGAAACGTTTCATCAGGATAACACCGTTTTTGAGATGCCGATAGGTTGGGTAGATACTCTGTTGCTTGTCAAGCTAAATAGTTAAAAAAAATGAAAATAGTTTGATAAGAAAAAACATATTTTGTGGAAAAAATTCAAGTTTTTCTGAATCTGTAAAGCAAATTACCCTCAATAAAAACTTATGAAAACCACATAATGGATTGTATTTGAAGTATTTATCTCAAAAATACTACATAAATTGTTAAAGAGCGATACGAACCAAATTAAATTAAAAAATCACAAAACATTACTAATTAAAATTATTGATACACAAATTAACTAGTAATATAAAATTATTTAGGAAATAACATAAAACTTATTACCATCAAAAGGTTGGCCAGTTTTTAAAATTCCATAAATAGCGTGCAATAATTTTCGCATAACGGCACAAATGCCTTGCATTTTCTTCTTACCTTTATCAAGTAAATGATTATAAAAGGCTTTAACATTAATGTCATGACGAGTAGCACTCAAAGCAGGCATGAATAACGCACAGCGTAAATGCCGATTGCCCGCTTTGGTCAACCGAGGTTGCTTGTTGACACTGGTTCCAGAAGTAAATTCTCGTGGATCAAGTCCAGCATGGGCAACCCATTGTTTAACAGTCATATCTTTGGGTAAAATTAAGATTTCTCCCATAATATAGATAGCACTGGTTTTACCAACGCCAGCTATTGATAGTAATAATTCTAAAACTTGGCTAAGTTCATCATTGTTCTCAACTAATTCAAGGACATGTTGTTGCAATTCCTTAATCTGTTGCTCTAAATTGGCAATAGTTTGTTTAACACTATCAAGTACAAATTGTGGTGTTGATTCAGTAGCTTGTTACAGCATGAAGTTGATTTTTAGCTGTTGCTTTTTGACGAGTTAATTCATTTAAGCGTCGTCCAGCAGAACGTAAATCTATTACTTCTTTAGTAGGTGGTTGCCAAGCGATAAACTGCTCTTTGAAGTCCAACATACTAGCAATGTCAGCCAACAATTGGGCATCAATTGCATCGGTTTTATTACGTTGTAGCAGAGCCATCGCAAAGTTTTTAACCGCTTTGGGATTCATGACCATTACTTCAATATTGTTAGTATTACTTAATTCTACTGCTATATCAAAGTGATATGTTCCTGTGGCTTCAAGACATACTCTTACTTTACGTTTTTTAGGATTTAAATACTTTATCAAAGCATTACGGCCTTCAGGTGTATTACTAAAGGTTTTAGCTTTACCCGGTTTACCATTACGAATAATGACTACCACTAGTTCAGAAGCACCTACATCTATTCCAACATATGTTTGTTTCGTCATGTATAATCCCATGTTGTATTAAAAGAATAATTAGATTAAGATATTATGTTGGTCTCCAACCTTGTTAAATAATCACCTACCTACCTTGCAAATACAGGCTTCATGCCTAAGACACTCTTCGGTATTGGTGAAGAAGGTGGGGGGCCTATCTACGTACAAGCTCTTTGGCTTCAGGGTCGGACGGCCTCCAACCAACACTTTATCTTAACCTTAATTTTTAATCATGGGTCTATTATACAAGGGTCGGTGAAGCAAAGTGGTAAGTGACCATTTATGATTTAATAAAATACAGATTAGATTTATGTTTGGTCGGTTTCATTTCATTACACCGACCCTACCCGGCTAATCAGTACGGCTTTTACTTTTTTGATTAAAGACTTTCTTTAATCAGATATTGATTCCATAATACCCTGTTTCTCATCATTAATTCTCTCAACAATACTTGCTGAAGGTTTAAATAGAGAATCATATCTATAAAGGGCATAACCACCATAATGACTGTTACTCTTAGCAGTGTTAATCATCTGCCCTAAAATTCTTTCTGAATCAATCCATTCCCTTTTACCATAACCAGCCCGCTTATCTTCTTGACCAACTTTGTATACAGCTAGGCCAGCAATTAATCTCACATTATTCTTAATAAGGGCATTCCAATTATCCATCATTTGTTCAAAAGGTACGATTGAGTGATTAAATCCGAAATAAACTTGAGGGCAAATATAATCTACATACCCATTAGCACTAAGCCAGAGTGGTACATCCACATACAACTTATTATAGTTGATATCTAAAATGCCTTGTGGGCTAATCCCAAACACAATATCTCTATCATAACTATGAATCAATTGATACACTTCTCTAATGAGTTTATTAACATTTTCTCTTCGATAGTCACCCAATGTTAAAGTGCCACCATTATTGGAAAAAGCCAAATATTCAACTTTATCAAAAGCTGTATCAGTCGTTGGATAAAAATAGTCATCAAAGTGAATGCCATCCACTGCATAGTGTTCAATAATTTCTTTAACACTATTCACGATATACTTTCTAACTTCAGCAAGTGCCGGATTATAAATCATAATACCTTTCGAAGTTTTAATTACTCTTCGACTACCATCACTATACCAAATCTTTGCAATATTATTATTTGATAACGGTATCATAGAGTTGGCATTTCTTACTCTATAAGGATTCATCCACGCTTCAATACGAAGTCCATTCTTTTTGGCCACGTCAATTGCTACATAAAGTGGGTCAAAAGATAAAATGGCACCTTCTGTACCAGTTACAAGATAAGAACTTGGAAACAAGTTGGACATGTATAAAGCATCACCAAAAGGTCTCACTTGATACATTACTGTGTTCATACCAAGGTTCTTAATTTTTTGCATTGCTTCTTCAAGTGCTAAACGATAAGACTCTTTTGTCCTACCAGCAAACATTGGGTGTAAATCAAGGTATGAGAGCCATATTGCTCTAACTTCATCAACATCCGTTTCTTGGATTGTATCATCAACTGGTTTGATACCAATACTACATCCTGACAATACAAGTGTTATTGTCATAAATATAACTAGCCACTTTTTCATTATTTTAGTTTCCCTTTTTCAAAAATCTTCTTTGAATTCAACCAGAGTATACTGCTAACGCCTATGTATAAGCGGCACTAAACACGGATGTTAAGTGTCCGCTTCAACGACTGGTTATCCTGAGTGTAGTCCACCCGCAGCGACTTGGAGAAGTGTAGCAAGGGTGAAACGTTTCATCAGGATAACCATTCAATAAGACAAACTTCCCGATTACTCCTTAATATTAACAGGAAATTCGGGAACATTTGCCTCTATTAAATAATCATTAATCCCAAATCCTAAACATTCCCAGCAATCTTTTTGGTAATAACCCACTGCTGCCCGATGGATAAAATATTATTTACCACCCAATAAAGTACCAAACCTGATGGAAAGAAAGCAAAAAATACGGTAAATACCACTGGTAAAAATAACATAATCTTTTGCTGCACTGGATCAATAGGAGCTGGGTTTAAATGATGCTGCATAAACATAGTCGCTCCCATAATCAATGGCAGAATAAAAAATGGGTCTGGAGATGACAAGTCATTCAACCAAAAGATAAAATCAGCTTGCCGCAACTCAACACTTTCCAATAATACCCAATACAATGCAATGAAAACCGGTATCTGCACAGCAATCGGCAAACAACCACCTAATGGATTAATCTTTTCCTTGCGATACATATCCATCATTGCTTGATTAAGCTTGCTTTTATCATCCCCATAGCGTTCCTTAAGAGACACCAAACGAGGTTGCAAACGCCGCATATTAGCCATTGACTTATAACTAGTAGCAGATAGTTGAAAAAAAGCTATTTTAATCAAAACAGTTAAGATAATAATTGACCAACCCCAATTGCCAATCCAGTCATGAATTATTTGCAATAACATGAACAAAGGTTGAGCTATAAACCATAACCAACCATAATCAACAGTTAAATCTAAGTTAGGAGAAAGCTCGGCCAATTTATCTTGCAATTTAGGTCCAGCAAAAAATTGAAGTTTAAATTCCTGTTTTGTATATGGAGCCACTATTTGTTCTGGGCCATATAACCCTAATATATGTCGATTGCCGGGATTTTGTAAATTGGTATAATATTTATACTTTTGTTCTGATTCTGGAATCCAAGCACCAACAAAATAATGTTGTAACATTGCAATCCAACCACCTTCCCAACTGTTACGATTTTCCTGATTAAGACTACCATCTTTTATATCATCAAAAGATATTTTTTCATAACGTTGATCAGGACTAGAAATTGCTCCACCCATATAAGTGTATAAAAATCTTGAATCACCAGCTAAAGTCACCTCAGCTCGTTGAAATTGCCCATATAAACGTCCTTTCCAAGGTTGGTCGGAGTTATTATTAACAATATGCTTAATATCAATAACATAACTTCCACGCTGAAAAGTATAGATTTTATCTACTGAAATATGTTTATCATTTTGCCAATGTAATTTTACTTCTAAAGTATCACCTTCGAGCTTATACTTTAACTTGTCAGCTTTATAAGCAGCCTTATGAGTGGGTGCATGAATTTCTGGCAATAAACCGGATTGAGCAACAAACACATTTGGCAATTGGTCATTCAGCAATTCAAATGGTTGTTCCGGTGTCTTCACTGCAACTGGATAATTAATCAAATTTATTTTGCGTATATCCCCACCAATAGTATCAATTTCTAATTTCAACACATCTGTTGTTATATAAACACGTTCCTTAGTGGGTAATAAACGTGCAGTTGCAGCCATTGGTAATTCTACTGATGAACTACTTGCAGAAGATTCGACGCTAGGCAATTCTGAAGATTCTGGGGTAGCAGGTGCAGAAGGTATAGAAGTATCAGATGCTGGAGTACTTGTGGTACCAGTACTACTAACAACAGTTGGAGTTGGAGGATAATCCTCATGCCAAGCTTGATACATTAATAATAAAATAAAGGCTAACGCCATGATCAGAATAAGCCTAGTATTGTCCATTTTTTTTCCTGGGTTTTGGGACTGGATCAAATCCACCTGGATGCCATGGGTGACAACGGAAGATTCGTTTAACGCTTAAGATAAAACCGTAAAAAGCACCGTGAGTTTCAATTGCAATTATGGCATATTCAGAGCAACTTGGGTGAAAACGACAACATTGCCCTAACCATGGTTTAATTACTAATCGATATCCCTTAATAAAAAAGATTAAGATTTTTTGCATTGACGTGATAGTTTGTGCCAATGTTTGGCTAATGAGTTTAATAAAATATTATTATCAGCTTGATAAGCATCACTTTTTGCCAATACCACATAATCTAAGTTAGCTATTTGTTGTTGGCGAAAACTTTCTCGAATCAAACGTTTTAAACGATTTCTCGCTACTGCTAATTTAATTCGTTTTTTAGTAATCGCTAAACCCAAGCGAGCAAAAGGTAATTTTTTTTCTCTTGCTAACACTGTGAGATAACGATCGCTGGATGTATAAGGTTTTGCAAATACAAATTGATAGTCTCGTGCTTTTAACAAACGTTGTTGACGAGTGAATTGGCAAGGTTTATTATGCACTCAGCTTTTTACGCCCTTTAGCACGTCGAGCGTTAATAATTTTGCGTCCACTTTTAGTAGCCATGCGACTACGAAAACCGTGTCGACGTTTACGAATTAATTTACTTGGCTGAAAAGTTCTTTTCATTTTTTCCTCTATTTAAAACAATATTTTATATGATATTATATTATGTAACCTAGTATTATATCATTTAATGTCAATATTTGTGAATTTATTTCTGATGTTCCAGCAATTCAATGGACAATTTTGTTGTGGATTCACCATTTAATCTGTAATTTATAGGCTGAGTTGCAGTGATAACAAAACCCAAAATTTTAATAAATTATATCAATGATTTGCTGGGTTTCACTTCATTCTATCCAGCCTATATTTAAATGTTACTTAAAAGTGGCAATTATTTTAATTTTTACTTTATTAATCAATAATTTAGTTCTGTTTTGTGATCATCAAATGGTGAATGAAAATCTCATGACATTTTTCAAAATTTAATAATAAAATTAATATGTTAAGTAAAA
>JAUCGL010000092.1 GCA_030378105.1 Candidatus Halobeggiatoa sp. HSG11
TAGGACTTACGCATTGACAAACATAATAAAGTATGAATTGCATTAAAATCATATATTTATTACAATATAAACTAATTAATTGTCATTCCCGTGAAAACGGGAATCTAGGAGTCTTTGAGATCACTAGATTCCCACTTTCGTGGGAATGACAGAGCTATATAAATATAGTTTATATATAAATTATATAAGTAGTGTAATTTTTTGCAACTATTTGTATTTTAACAAATTCATAAAATTATTATTTTGTCAATGCGTAAGTCCTACAATATATTATACATAAAAAAACGAAATAAATAATGATAAATATATCTTTTTTGATAGAGCTAAATATAGAGAATTTGGAAGTAAAAGAAGTAAAACAAAATAAAGAAGGTCACTATGAAATTTATGTTGACAGCACTCAAGAGGGATGCACTTGTCATGTATGCGGTAAACATATTAATAAACCCCATTATTTTGATAGGGAAAAGCGAATACGACATCTATCAATTTTGGGTAGAGAAACTTACCTTCACATAAGATTACCAAGATTTCAATGTCAGAAATGTAGAGGAAAACCCACGACAACTCAACAAGTTCCATGGCATGAAAGACGTAGTCCAAATACGATAGCATTTGAAAAATATATACTTTTGGAATTGATGGGCAGTACAGTAGAAGAGATTGTATTACAAGAAAAACTAGGTTATGAAACAGTTATTGGAATTATACGTCGTCATATGCAGACAAAAATTGATTGGGATTCGATAGAAAAACTTGAACAAATCGGTTTGGAGGAAATATCCTTAAAAAAAAGACGCAAAGACTTCGTAACTATTGTCAGTTCATACATAGATGGTCGTGTACAGCTATTTGCCGTGCTGAAAGGCCGCAAGAAAGGTAAGGTTAAAAGTTTTCTGAAAAAGATTTCAACTTAATTAAAAAAATGATTAAATCAATTTGTATAGAAAATTATACAATTTATAATCAATATGTTATATTTAACGTAAACCACCAAATAGCTTAAAGTTATTGAATTATCATCCCTAAAAACAATTTCGAGAATATATTATGAAAATTATGATTTTTTTACTACTAATCAGTTTTACTAGTTTAGGACAGGCATACGGTCGAAGTGTAACTTACTTAACTCCGATGCCGATGCCAAGCCAGTATAATAAAATAGAGCAATATCAACAAGCTTTACAAGCGTGGACCAATGTACAACAAAAAATTGTGGCAAGGACTAGCAATGTGGTATTATTTCCAATGCCGGTCCCTACCCAATATCACAAAATTGAGAATTATCAACAAGCTTTAAAATCTTGGGAAAGTATTGGTACTCAGATAGGAAGTAACGCAATAACCACTGATCATTCCGTTGGTTTGCCTAGAATGCCGATGTTAGGTCATTACAGAAAACTTGAGAATTATCAACAAGCTTTACAGATATGGACTAATGTGTGTAAAAATATTGTAGCAAAAAATGTTAATATACAACCGCCACCTATGCCAATGCCTAACCAGTACACGAAAGTAGAACAATATCAAATTGCTATACAAGCTTGGCAAAATATTTTTGAATAGTTTTATTTTAAGGAATGAAACTGACTGAAAGGAAAGTTGAACTGTAGACATTCATTAAGATACATTCGTGTGAAACCTGCGAGGTTTTGGAAACCTCGTAGGTTTTTGTGAAATTATTTATCTGAAAAACTATACTTTAATTAAGCGTTCATTAAAGCAATAGTTGTATCTAACATACGATTGGAGAAACCCCACTCATTGTCATACCAAGAACATATTTTCACTAAAGTTCCACCAGTTACTTTGGTCAAGGTAGAATCATAATTAGAAGAGAAAGTTGTATGATTAAAGTCTATTGATACTAATGGGCCATCGTTAAATGATAACACACCTTTCAATGAGCCTTCAGAAGCTTCTTTCAAAATACTATCAATTTCTTCTTTGCTAGTGTTACGAGCTGCGACAAAACTTAAATCAACTACCGATACGTTGATAGTTGGAACTCGAATTGCGAAACCATCTAATTTACCATTCAACTCAGGTAATACTAACCCAACAGCAGCAGCAGCACCAGTTTTAGTAGGAATCATAGATTGAGTAGCGGAACGAGCTCGACGTAAATCTGAGTGATAAACATCTGTTAAAACTTGATCATTAGTATAGGAATGGATAGTGGTCATTAAGCCATGTACCAGACCAATTTTATCATTCAAAGGTTTAACCAATGGAGCTAAACAGTTAGTTGTACAGGAAGCGTTAGAAATAACGGTATCACTAGCTTTAAGAACGTTATTATTAACTCCATACACAATGGTAGCATCAACATCGTTACCACCAGGTGCAGAGATAACTACTTTCTTAGCTCCACCAGTTAAATGAGCACTAGCTTTAGCTTTGCTGGCAAAAAAACCGGTACTTTCATGTACAACATCGACCCCTAAATCTCCCCAAGGCAGTTTGGAAGGGTCACGTTCTGCTAACACTTTGATTTTGTCACCATTAACAATTAAATTGTCACCTTCAACTGACACATCCCCATTAAATTTACCGTGAGCAGTATCGTATTTGGTTAGATGAGCATTAGTATTAGCATCACCTAAATCGTTAACCGCCACAATTTGGATTTCATTATTACGTCCAGATTCATAAAGTGCACGTAAAATATTACGCCCAATACGACCATAGCCATTAATTGCTACCTTAATTGCCATTTGTTTAATTATCTCCTAACTTAAAATGACGTTTTAACGTCGTGGTATGTATAATCCCTTAATGGGAATGAAAAATTCTTTTAAATTCCAAGTATTAAAAAAAATTATAGTATTGATATAGTTAAATAAAAAATACTATATTAAATACTATTGTTATATTTTTGGAATATTTCAACATAATATTATGTCCAAATATAAAATATTTTTAAATAAACGCCACAAAATCCTTATGGTTATTGATTAAAATATGCTATTAATACTTTAATAAGTTATTAATTTTAAATGAAATTTCTTACTAAAAATCAGTATGAAAAATATAAATAATCACTTTCAAAAATAATTTTGTTTTTGTTATATTCAAAACTTTTTTTAAAATGTACGGTAGGAAATGAAAGAAAGGAAAATCCCAACAAAAGTTGTTGGGAATAGAAATAATTTAATTACCACGTTCTTCTAAAATAGCCACTGCTGGTAATTTTTTACCTTCTAAAAATTCTAAGAAAGCTCCGCCACCAGTGGAAATATAGGAAACTTTATCAGCTATATTATATTTATCAACTGCTGCCAAAGTATCACCACCACCAGCGATAGAAAAAGCACTACTTTCAGCAATGGCTTCCGCTAAAGCTTTGGTTCCAGCACCGAATTGGTCATATTCAAACACACCAACTGGGCCATTCCAAACGATAGTACCAGCATTTTTCAAAATTTCCGCAAATTTGGCTGAGGTTTCTGGACCAACATCAAAAATCATATCATCATCATTAGCTTCTGATACTGCTTTTAAAGTTGCTGGAGCATCAGCTTGTTCAAACGGGCTAACTGTACCAGTTACAATATCAGAAGGAACTGGAATATCACCACCTTGTTGTTGAGCAGCAGCAGTTAATTTCTTGGATTCATCAACTAAATCAGCTTCATACAATGATTTACCAACTTTATGTCCATCCGCAGCAATGAAAGTATTGGCAATCCCGCCACCAACAATCAATTGGTCAACAACTTTGGATAGAGATTCCAATACAGTCAACTTAGTTGAAACCTTGGAACCACCAACTATAGCAACCATTGGTCGAGCTGGATTATCTAAAGCTTTGCCCAATGCTTCCAACTCACCTGCTAATAAAGGTCCGGCACAAGCCACTGGTGCATATTTAGCTACACCATGAGTTGAAGCCTGAGCTCGATGAGCAGTTCCAAACGCATCCATAACATAAACATCACATAAGGCAGCTATTTGTTTGGATAGAGCTTCATCATTTTTCTTTTCACCTTTGTTGAAACGAACATTTTCACAAAGTGCTACTTCACCATTATTCAACTCAATACCATTCAGCCAGTCTTTAACCAATTTAACTGGTTTACCTAATAGACCGGATAGATGATCAGCAACTGGAGCCATGGAAAATTTATCTTCAAATTCTCCTTCAGTTGGGCGACCCAAATGAGACATTAACATCACCTTAGCTCCAGCATCCATCGCATGTTTTATGGTTGGTAACGAGGCTTTTATGCGAATATCGCTGGCAACTTTGCCGTCTTTCAGCGGCACATTTAAATCTTCCCGAATAAGAACTCGTTTACCAGCAAGGTCTAAGTCGGTCATTTTAATAATAGGCATGTGTTCTCCTATTTAATTTTAGATTCTTTGTAATCCACATGTTTACGCACAACTGGATCGTATTTTTTAATTACCAGTTTGTCAGGAGTGGTACGTTTGTTTTTGGTAGTGGTGTAATAATGACCAGTTTTAGCGGTCGAAACTAATTTAATTTTATCGCGCATGTTTATATTCCTATTAAAATTTATGATATATGACACTTACAAAGTGTACACAATGTACATTTCAACGTTTTACGTTGTGAAACTAATCTCAAATTCCTTACCAACTAAGGACATTGGGAATGAGAAAAATTCTGGATACTTCTTATTTAAGTTTTAGTCTAATTAATTAGACATCTTTCCTAAATAAGTATATATACTAGGACTTACGCATTGACAAAATGTTCATTTTATGAATTTATTAAAATACAAATAGTTATAAAAAACCACATTATTAATTTATATATAAATCATATTTATGAGATTCTGTCATTCCCGTGAAAACGGGAATCTATGACTTTTTTAGGACACTGGATTCCCACTTTCGTGGGAATGACAGTTAATTAATTTATATTGTAATAACTATATGATTTTAATATAATTCATATTTTATTATATCTATCAATGCGTAAGTCCTATATACTTATTAACTGAGCTTACCGCAGAAAGTTTTTATATTCCACCGATTTCATCGGTGGCTATTCACATTCAATCCTTTCAGGATAGTTAAAACAACCCCAACGGGGTTCACACTTGAATAGTCATAGGTGAAATCTATGGAATCAAATTAATTAAAATACTCTCTGCGTCAACCATCAGTTATTTAGGAAAGATGTCTATTATACTATAGCATAACATCTTTTTGTATTTATAAAATAACTTCTGGAGATGGATAAGAGTAGTGGGTTTGGACCTGACAGCCTGACAAAAGTTAAGGTAAATAAGTATTACATAACATAAAAATGTCGGTAGTCCCTACAAATTAATACCGATATGTTATTATAATATTTTATGTAGATAATCAATAAAAATATAGGAAAATAAGTGCAAAAAAATTAATACCGAAATATAACTTTATTGTCTGAATCAGAATTCACAGAATTATAGAATTTCCAGAATTAAACCCATAAACCGATTCCCTCGTTCCCAATCCACGTTTCATCGTTATACATAAGTCAAAAGTATCTAATGTAGGATGGATAAGTTAAGCGTCATCCACTCATCATTTAACGTAGGGGCAATCCTTTATGGTTGCCCTTAACTTAAGACCTGTTATATGTGGTTTGGTATATGACGGACGCTACCGCTTATACACCCTACAATAAAATCATGTGTAGTTGGCTGTTGATGGACGACTTATTTCTCTCATTTTGCTTAACTTGACTGATTCATATTATATACTTTTGTCAATGCGTTAAGTCCTAGAGCATATACTTTAACAAATATTCAATTGGCGGTGGTATTGTTTACACCAACCACAAATTAACTTAAACCGGAAAAGTAAACTCAATACCGTTCTGTTGTAACCTTCTTACAACTTCAGTATAAACTTCTGTTTGAACTCGATCTTTCTGTTTCCACATAACTCCAAAACTAGCTTTAATCGTAAAAGTGTAATCCGCAAAACTGTCAAATCGCATCCATCTTAAAGAAGTTTCAGGATGTTGACCAACCACTTCCATTATTATTTGCATTGCTAATTCTATTTTATCTGCACTATTACCAACTGATAACGGCAATTCCATTGTGCGATAAACTTCCGGTTTAGAAGCTGATATATTAGTAAGTTGTTGTTCAGACAGTAAAGAATTAGGAATCGTATGCAAATAGTCAGTTAAATATTCCCGTAATTTCGTATAACGTAAACTTATATCTTCTATCGTAGTTGGAGTTCCGTTATGTAAAATAATATCACCAATTTTAAACGATCTTGCTAATAAAATGCTAATACCACCAATAACATCGCTAAGAGTTTTTTGGGAAGCCATAGCAATAGCCAAACCACCTATACCCAAACCAGCCAAAACAGTTCCAGCATGAAATCCTAATGTACTTAATCCAAGGATAACAGCAATAGTCAAAACTAAAAAGATAAAAATAGTTCTTAATAATGGTAATAAAATGATAAAAGTACTAATCGGTTTTTCTTCTATTAAAGAATCAGTTTGCCTTAAAACAGCTTGTTTAGAATGATGCAATATTTTGTTTACTATAAAATTTGTTATCCAAATAATTAATATAGAAACTAATAAGATGCTGATTAATCTTACAAATACCAATAGAGCTTGTTGAGTTCTTATTTGATAAATGTTGGTTCGTAGATTGCCAATTTCACCATCCACAACTCTAGTTTTATTTTCCTGTATAAATCCCTTAAGTGATTGATTTGAAATATATTTAACTCGACGTAAAATAGTGGAATTTTTAACACTCAAAGTACCTAATTGATCTTGATAATTACCTATTTCAACATTAACACCAACTGGTGATAATCTCTTTTTAAACAAGGCAGACCATTTATCAATAGCTATTATCTTAACATGCCAATCAAATACAAAATCTGCTGCTTTTTCAATTGCTATAACTTTTTCTTCCTCTAAAACTGGCATTGCGAGAATTTGACCGGTTTTAGCTTCAAAATTACTGATAATTTCATTAGCCCTTTCTGGCATTAATTGAATTTTAATTTTTGCCCAAGCTTCTTCTTTTTGCTCTATTAATTTCGCTTTTTGCTGCTGTAACAAGGGCAATAATCTGTTAATAACAACTTTTTCATTTTCTGCAAGTTCAGTTAAATATTCTATTTTCTTCTTTTGAGTTCGTAAGCTCTTATATTTATTCTGTAATTCCATTAACTCTAAATAATAAGCTTGCATCAGTTCAACCAAATTATCCGCTCGTTCTGATGGGATAAAGCTTAACAAAAATTCCGTAACATAATATTCAGATTCCATGCGGCGATTAGCAGCTTGTTCCAAAGCTTTTAACTTTGTATTGGACAAGGTACTTATTTCACGCTTTAATTCTTGATCCAATTTTTTCTGTTCTGCTATTAAATCAATACGTCTGCCAACTATATTTTGCATTAAACTTAATAAAGCCTGAGTCCCTCTAAAGATTTCATCTTGCTTACTTAAATTAAAAATCTGCTGCTGAATCTGAACTTGATAATTTATTATTTTAGTAGTTTCATTACCAAACTGACTAACTATATCCGTTTTTAATGCTCCGGTTATATTATCGGGAATGGTATCATTATCTAGTTCTCCACGCCCCAAACGTTTTTTTAATTCAACAGCATTAGCATAACGCTGAGATGCAATTTGACTTATTTTTGATAGCATATCTACATATTGAGTTATCTTTTGGTAAAGTGTATTTAATGCTCGCAATAACTTTATCCGTTGTTTTTGTTGTTCGTCAATAATTCTGGTACGGTTAGACAATAAATCCTGATAAGGTCTTTTTTTACCAATAGAAATGTCTTTTGCTTGTACTGACATTTTTTCTGTAACTGGTAAATTCAAGCCAGCAAATTTATAAAGTGTTTTCAAAATATTCTGTTTTTCTCCAATTGATTCTTTCTGAGCTGCTCGTAATAAATAGTCTGTTAAAGATTCTAAACTTAACTTTGCTTCTTCAACAACATTTTGTGCTTTAGTAAATTTTTTTCGTAATTGTTGTAAATCTTGTTTATTTTTATTGAATTGGTCAGAGTTCTTCTGAAAATCCTGTAATACTTGCTCAGTTGTTAAACCCTGAAGTTCGGATTCCCATTGCCTAGTTTGTTGAGTTGATTCAAAAATTTTATTTAAATTAATCAGCTTTTCTTGAACTTCATTTTTAGCAAATCTAGATTTTTTTATGTCAGCAGCAACCTGCTCTTGACGTTTTCTAGCTTTCTCAATGGTAACTACTGCACTGGATATTTGTTTAGTTATTTTATCACCAACAATTGCCAATTTTTTAGGACGATTATGTTCTGGAACTGCATTAATTGTTTCTTTATTAACAAGTTTATCTAAAGTTCTAGAAATTATCAGCATCTTAAAAAGATGTTCGCTTAAAACCGCCCCATCGCCTTCTAAAGATTCACCATATTCGATTAATAATTGTAAATTTGTATTTAGATTTTGAAGTTTTTTTATTTTATCAACATGATAATTAACTATTTTTGTAGCAAGTTCAGCTGCTTGTTGAGCTTCTTCAATATGATCGATATATAATTCAGTTGTATTTGGAGATGATAATTCTGTTAAAGTCTGTTCTAATTTGGACACAGTTTGCTGGTGATTTTTAAAACGGCGGTGTGATAAATTAAAAGTACCGTTAATCCATATACGCTCTTCTTGTAATTTAGATATTTCTGCTAACAATTCCTTAGAATTTTGCTTGGAATATTCATGTTCAACTTTTTGTCGTTTTAATTCTTGGGAATATTTTTCTTTAGTGCCAGAATAAATCGTTTCAGCTTTAATAATATTTTTATTAACCTTTTCTAAGCGTGAAATAATTTTGGTCAAAACTCTCTGAATTCCACTAGCTTTTCTGGCCAATTTATTTTGTTGAAGAGTTAATTCACGTTTTTTAACATCAACATCAACTAAAGGTATTTCATTATTTACTAAAGTACCATCATCAATTCGTAATTTAGTTTCTAATATAAATAGTTCTAAATCTTCCAATCTATCCGAAAAAATATCAGTAGCTGATTGTGCAGACTCTATTTGAACAATTTGTTTTTCTACAATAGATTTTTCTGCTTCAATAAGTTTAAAATGTTGTTTAAAAGCATCAAGCCGTTCTTTTTGATGATCTAAGATTAATTTAGCTGTTTCCAGTGAATTTAATTTTATGTTGACAGGTATGTTTTCAGATGGTATTGATAAATTTTTAGTTTCTTTGCTTGCTTGCTCAAGTAATCTTTCATTACCAAATACTCCTCTCAATTCTGCGAGAAGTTTACTATATGCACTATCATAAATAAGTTGGGCTTGTTTAAGCAGCTCTTCATTGGTCATGTAATGAAGTTGTAATAATTCTGATTCAATATTTTGAGGTTGTGAAGAAGCGGAAAATGATGGAGAAGAAATGAATATTAATAGTAATATTATGGCTTTGTACATAATGTTTTTCTTTATTTGTTGTTGGGTTTAATAAATTTTATTGGTTTATGAATTAATTTTAACGAACGTGATAGACGCAAGCATCGCGTCTCTACTACCGGGCATATCATTTGATTTTTTGTAGAGATTAGGACTTACGCATTGACAAAACAAACATTTAATGAAACCGTTTAAATATCGTTCCCAAACTCTTGTTTGGGAACGCACTGCTTAAGAAGCTCCGCTTCATGCGTTAACAATGATATATTTTATCCCAATTCAAAGCAGAGCTTTAACGGCATTGTGTTCCCAAACAGGAGTTTGGGAACAATAATAACTTATAAGTATATAATTTATAAGAATTAATATTTTTTAGCTTTTGTCAATGTGTAAGTCCTAGAGATGCAATGTTTGCGTTTCTATAGTTTTTCAGATAAATAATTTCACTTATAAACCTACGAGGTTTTTAAAACCTCGCAGGTTTCACACGAATGTATTTTTATGAATCTTTAGTTTCTTTACCTTTTCTCCTATTAAACTTAAAAAAAGGAATGGGCGGGAAGTTTTGCGTATTCAGAAATCTATTTGTGATGGTGATGAGTATAAATAGCCAAATCTCGTGCTGCTCTAGCTCCAAAAAGTTCTAAATAAGCCGGATGTTTAGTGACAGTTTCCGGATGACCAGAGCAACAAATACGCCGATTTAAACATATAACCTGATCAGTTGCGGCCATAACCAAATGCAAATCATGTGATACCATCAAAATACCACAACCATGTTGATTCCGAATTTGGGCTATCAATTCATACAATTCATATTGCCCAGCTACATCAACTCCTTGAATGGGTTCATCCAAAACTAATAAATCTGGTTGGCGTAATAAAGCTCGTGCTAATAATACTCGCCGCATTTCACCACCAGAAATATTTTGCAATGGTCGGTTTAATAACTTAACTATTCCAACCTCTTCAAGGATAAGCTGAATATTTTTTTTAGCCCCACTTAGGTTAATAAATCTAGCAACAGTTAATGGCAATACAGGATCAATACTCAAATGCTGTGGCATATAACCAATACAAATATTTTTTTGTCGCAATACCTGTCCATGTTGCGGATTTGATAGACCTAACACCACTCGGACTAAGGTAGATTTGCCAGCTCCGTTTGGCCCAATTAAAGTAACTATTTCACCACGTTGAACTTGTAACGATACATTTTTTAAAGCGGTATAGTTATGAAATTCTACCGATATATTTTCAGCTTGTACCAGAATATTATTTGCAAGCATATTACATGTTGTATGGCCGTTGTTGAGCATCTTGTTTTGGTATACGCAATTGTTGCTCAGATTTTGGTTTAGCTAGTTGTTCACGTAGATATTTAGCTCGTTCAACTATAGTAGGTGGTTTTTCCGGTTGCAAGCGGAAAAATCTGGTAAACCAACTAGGTCCATCACCAAGTTCCATGTCTTTTTGTAATGCAGTTTCATAATCAGCCAAAGCTTTTTCATGCTGTCCGATCCAGTCATACAATATGCCTCGATTAGCATAAGTACCAGCAAAATCTGGTTGTCTAGCAATAGCAGCATCATATGTGCGTAGTGCTTCTGGATAACGTTTTAATTTTAATAAACTTCGTGCCTTACCACGCAATGAATGAATATGATTGGGAGCTTCATATAATGCCTGTTGATAGCTCTTTAAAGCTCGTTCATATTCTCCATCTTCAAATAATTTATTGGCAGCTAGATAAATTTTATCGCCCGGTTCGATAACTTCAGTGAAAAAACTGTCGTAAAAACTCCAACCAACCCAAGCAATTGTCAATATAATTGCAGTCCGTTTTAAGATTAAATATAAATGATCATCCATAGGTTGGGAGACCAATAGAGTTAATATTGAATAAGAGAGAAAATAAGATTACGATAACCAAGGAAATCAAGCGTGATCTGGTCTGTTGACCGTCAATTTCGTCTTGAGAAAGTTCCCGATTTAATTTGCGTTGTAATCGGCGTACACTCATAACCCAGATGATTTTGCTAACTGGGAAAAATAGTAGTAATGCAAGTATAATAACAGAAATAGTAAAGTATAACATTATGTAATTTAAATGAGGCCGTTGTTTAGTCTGAAGGTATTATACCAAATAATAAACCTCTTTCCTAAATAATAATACCTTCGCCAATCTCAAAAATAGTTATTTCGGGAGTGAAGTACGATTTCCTGAAACCTAATATATTATTATATAGTTTTTCAGATAAATAATTTCACAAAAACCTAGGTTTTCAAAACCTCGCAGGTTTCACACGAATATATCTTAATGAATGTCTATAAGTTTCGGGAAATCAATTTTGTTCCATTCCCGAAACAACAGACGGTAGTGAATACATCATAACAAATCAACACTCATACCAAATCAAAATTTAGTTTTTTCATTTTTTTACCATTAATAACAATTATTAAACTATGTTTGCCAGAGTAATATTTTCTGGTTGAGATTGGTTTAAATGAATGACGTTTAACTATATATTTTTTTGATTGAGAATAGTTTGCTTCTGCAATTTTAAATATTTTTTGAGAAAACCTATTATTGAGTCTAACAAAATCAATTATATATTCTATTCTTAACTTTCCCAAATGCTTCTGTTTAGTTGTTAATGTTAAAGCAAATTCCAAAGTTTTACCAATAACAACTTGTTTAGAAATTACACAATCTTCAATTATTACATGTTTTGGCTCAAATAAACCAAATAATTTCAGTATATTCGGCTCACCTTTTTGTCTGAATCAGAATTAACAGAATTTAAGAATTATCAGAACGGGTTCTTGCAGTTAATTGGTTATTCTGGAAATTCTGATTCAGACAAGTTCGATTATTTCGTCAATTCGCTGTACTCTGTTATTACTACTTATTATGCAACAAAAAATTTACATTGAAACCAGTATCCCAAGCTTCTATTATGAAGATAGAACCGATGCGCCAGCAGTAGCTCGTCGAGAATGGACACGTCAATGGTGGGATAATCACCGTCATGACTTTGAACTATTAGCAGTGGTGCAGTTATTGAAGAATTACAAAATGGAGAATATGCCAAACAATCTAATTGCTTATCCTTGTTAAATGATATTTCTCTTTTATCCATAGAACAAGAAATAGCTGAAATAACCGATATTTATATAAAAAACAAAGTAATGCCAAATAATCCAACAGGTGATGCATTACATTTAGCAATAGCTTCTTACCACAAATGTGATTATTTATTGACTTGGAATTGTAAACATATTGCTAATGCTAATAAATTTGGACATATCAAACGCATAAATACCCTACTTGGTGTATTCATACCGAATTTGATTACACCACTTGAATTATTAGGAGAACATATTAATGAATAATGAACCAACTTTAACTCGTATAATAAAAGCAAGGCAACGTATTTCTGAAAAATATGGGCATAATCCATATAAACTTGTGGAACATTACATAGAATTTCAGAAACAATATCAAGATAGATTAATACCTAAAAAATCAATTGATAAGCAAGTATAGGGACGTAACTCGTATGTGTTCTGTTTATAATTAAATGTCTGGGATTTAAGGATTTTCAGGATGAGATTTATGGTATTATTGAGTTCTATCTGTAAATCTCGTGAATCCTTTTTGTCTGAATCAGAATTAACAGAATTTAAGAATTATCAGAATGAGTTCTTGAAGTTAATTGGTTATTCTGGAAATTTTATAATTTTGGAAATTCTGATTCAGACAAGATAGTGTGTTAGTCGTGTTAGTACAACGAATTAGCGAAATAAACGAATAAAGCAGATGGGATGTTGCTTTTAATTCGATTATTTCGTCAATTCGCTGTACTATTATCCTGTGAATCCTTTAATCCCGAGAATCCTGATTCAGACAGTTTAAAGATTTATCGAAAAAGCATGAAAGGTTATCGTTTTTTCTTTTTCTCCAATGAAGGAATTCCACTTGAACCTTGCCATATTCATGTTAGAAAAGGCGGTGCAACCGCTAAATTTTGGATAATACCAGAAACACGGCTTGCTGAAGCTTATGATATGTCATCAGCAGAATTACGGGAATTGTCACGTATTGTTAAACAAAACCAAGAATTAATCGAGAGAAAATGGAATGAATATTTTGGCTTATAAACCACTAGCAAAAAATATTGAATTTGATTCAGATATGATGTGGGTTGAATTAATTGATGGGCGCAAATTGGGAGTACCACTTGCCTATTTTCCTCGTTTACTCAATGCAACTCCTAAACAGCGTCAATTATATGAAATGAGTGGTGGTGGTAGTGGATTACATTAGGATGAACTTGATGAAGATATTAATGTTGAAAATTTATTAATGGGAATAGGTGATAAAACACATTTACATTCAGAACGTTTAGCTGCATAATTCGTAAGCCAATATACATTCGGTTTATAATTAAAAAATGTCTGAATCAGAATTAACAGAATTTAAGAATTATCAGAATGGGTTCTTGTAGTTAATTGGTTATTCTGGAAATTCTATTATTCTGTTAATCCTGATTCAGACAAGATAGTGTGATAAGTACAACGAATCAGCGAAATAAACGAATACAACAGTAGAGTCATGCTTTTAATTCGATTATTTCGTCAATTCGCTACTCTGTTATTATATGATTCGGAAGCAGTTGGCTTGGACTACAATGAACTTTATAAATATACTTGAATATCAGCAAGTTACATAAAATTAGTTATATGTCTAACTTATTGATATTTAACAAGTTATCACTTTTTTAAAATAATCCAAGCCCTCAATACCCAATTTTGCCCACCCCACATTAAACACAAATCACATACTAAGACTATCACCACCTCGGGCAATACCCAGTACTCCTGAGCGAACCACTTCCACTATTAAATCAGAACCAATTTCCTTAAGGAAAGCATCAAGTTTATCACCAGTTCCAGTCATTTCAATGGTATAAGTACCATCTCCAACATCAATGATACGGCCCCGAAAAATATCCACTAACCGTTTAACTTCTGATTCAGCTTCACTAACATTGACCTTAACCATAATAAGCTCTCTTTCAATATGAACTCCTTCAGTCAAATCAGTGAGCTTGATAACATCTACCAACTTATCTAACTGTTTGGTTATCTGTTCAATTATGCTGTCAGAACCTCTGGTAACAATAGTCATGCGTGACATAGAATCATCTTCGGTTGGTGCAACTGTCAATGATTCAATATTATAACCCCGGGCTGCAAATAAACCAGCAACTTGTGACAAGGCTCCAGCTTCGTTTTCTAATAAGATTGAGATTGTATGACGCATTTATGCTAACTCTCCTTCTCGTGATAACATTTCGTGATGGCCCTTACCAGCTGCAACCATTGGATATACCATCTCACCTTGGTCAATAATAAAGTCCATAAATACCAACCGGTCTTTCAGTGCCAAACCTTCTTTTAATGCAGCTTCCACATCGGCTGGTTTTTCAACCTTAATTCCAACATGACCGTAACTGTCAGCCAATTTCATAAAATCTGGTAAAGCTTCCATGTAAGTATGAGAATAGCGACGGTCATAAAACAGCTCTTGCCACTGGCGTACCATACCTAAATAACGGTTGTTTAAATTAATGATTTTAATAGGCAAATCAAACTGTTTACAAGTTGATAACTCTTGAATACACATTTGAATACTACCTTCTCCAGTAACACAAACTACAGTTTCTCCCGGATGAGCCATTTGGATTCCAACAGCTGCCGGTAAACCAAATCCCATAGTCCCCAAACCACCTGAAGTTATCAAACGCCGTGGTTGATCAAACTTATAAAATTGAGCAGTAAACATTTGATGTTGACCAACATCTGTGGCAACAAAAGCATCACCTTCTGTTAGTTCATATAGTTTTTCCAAAACTGCTTGTGGTTTAATAAGTTCACTATCACGGTCATAATTTAAGCAATTTTTAGCACGCCATTCTTCTATCTGTTTCCACCATGTTGAAATAGCATCAGAATCAGGTCGTTTATCACCTTCTTTAATGATTTTAGTTAAGTCCTGCAAAGTATGTTCAACTGAACCAATAACCGGAATATCAACCTTAACATTTTTAGAAATAGAAGCTGGGTCAATATCCATGTGAACAATCTTGGCATATGGGCAGAACTTTTCTAATTCCCCAGTTATCCGATCATCAAATCTGGCACCAATTGCAATTAATACATCACATTCGTGCATAGCCATGTTGGCTTCGTAAGTACCATGCATACCAAGCATACCAATAAATTGCCTATCAGTTGCTGGATAAGTACCTAAACCCATTAAAGTCTGAGTGACTGGATAATTCAATAGTTTAGTTAGTTCAGTCAAATATTGGCTTGAATTACCACTTATTATGCCACCACCAGTGTAAATAATTGGTCGTTTAGCTCCTAAAATCATTTCAGCCGCTTGCTTAATCTGACCCATATCTCCAACTGTTATCGGTTCATAAGAACGCATTGTTATTGATTCTGGATAGTCAAATATAGCCCTGTCAGCAGTTACATCTTTAGGAATATCAATCACAACTGGACCGGGACGACCAGTTGTAGCGATATAAAAAGCTTTTTTGATTGTAGTAGCTAAGTCTTTAACATCTTTAACTAAAAAATTATGCTTAGTACATGGCCGAGAGATTCCAACAGAATCAACCTCTTGGAAAGCATCATTTCCGATTAAAGCAGTTGGAACTTGCCCAGTTATAACAACCAATGGAATGGAATCCAAATAAGCAGTTGCAATGCCTGTGACAGCATTAGTCATTCCCGGTCCTGAAGTCACCAAAGCAACTCCGGGCTTACCAGTGGAACGAGCATAGCCATCTGCGGCATGGACTGCACCTTGTTCGTGACGAGCTAAAATATGTTGTAATTTATTTTGCTTGAACATGGCATCATAAATATGTAATACTACTCCACCCGGATAGCCAAATATATGTTCTATTCCTTCTGCAAGTAGAGAATTAATAAAAATATCGGCACCAGTCATCATTTCAGCTTTATTAGCCATTTATATTCCTCTTCAAAGTACCATATGATATAGTGAATGTTTAAAATAATTATATGGCATTGTTTACAATAAACAATGGGAAATTGGATTAATATTACTAATAACAGATTGAGATTGTTAATCACTTCAATTCTGCTACATTTAACATATTTAATACTAACGCAATTTGTTTATCATTGTATCTCATATATTTTTTGTATCAGATAAATATTTTGACCAAAGAGATCTGCAAGGTTTGCGAAACCTTGCAGGTCTGAGAACTTTTATTTTTTTAAAATCTTAAATTAACAAATACTTATAATGAAAATAAATAAATTTACTCAACAAAAAGATTTTCACGAATTTATAAATAATAATCATATTATTCAAGAGCATGTCCAGTTTGAAAACGATATTTGTTCACGTCACGCCAATGATGATGATTTTTTGTTAGAAGGTTATTGTAAAGTCTGTGATAAACAAACTAATTTCTTGGTTGATCGTTTATTTGGCTCTCAAATAACAGAGCAAGGTTGGATACCTAATTGGCGAGAGCGATTAGAATGCCAACAATGCCGACTTAACAACAGGCAGCGAGCTATTTTACATGTGATAAAAGAAGCAGTGGAGAAAAAGTCCACCAATCCAGTTATTTATGCGATGGAACAGGTAACGCCTTTGTTTTCATGTCTTAAACAACAATATGAAAATGTTATAGGTAGTGAATATCTTGGTGAAGATATTGAAAGCGGTTCAGTGGTGAATAATATTCGCCATGAAAATATTGAACAGCTAAGTTTTGCTGACCAAAGTATTGATATTATTGTATCAAATGATGTTTTGGAACATGTCAATTCACCTGAAAAAGCCATTGCGGAAATATATCGGGTGCTGAAACCAAATGGTGAAATTTTTATGACCGTCCCTTTCCATGCTAATGAAGAAAAGACAGTATGTCGAGCTACTTTAAATAACGGTACGATAAAACATTTATTGCCTCCAGTTTATCACGGCAACCCAATATCTGATGAAGGTTCATTAGTTTTTAATGATTTTGGTTGGGATTTGTTAGAACAGATGAAAATGATAGGTTTTCAAGATGTATCTCTGTGTAACTATTGGTCTGATTTATATGGTTATCTTGGAGAAATACAGTATTATTTTTGGGCTGGTAAAAGTAATTCTTAATCAATATCTTCGCCAAATAGATAGTTATTTTGGGAATGGAGCAAAGCGGATTTCCCGAAACTCTTATATTACTTTGGTTTCGGAAAATCGTACCTCATTCCCGAAACAACAAATTTTGAGATTGGCGAAGGTATTGTTAATATCATAGTTTTTAATAATAAATTTATTATGTTGGGTGTATAGCGAAGCGTCATCCACCAAAATCTGAATGAGCATTATAGTAAAATATAGTTAGTTTTTGGATGTGTGGTGGATGACGCTATCGCTTATGCACCCTTGTATAATAGACCCATGATAAAAAATTAAGAGCAAAAGATTAAGAAAATGTAGGTCGGAGGTCGTTGCACCCTGAAGCCAAAGAGCTTGTACGTAGATAGGCCCCCACCTTCTACCAAATTACATCAACACAAATGGTAGTGAAGTTAAAGGATGGATGAGGAAAGTATACAAACAGGGAAATACTGTAAATTAAGATTATTACAATACCATTTTAACCAATTCATGCTTAGTCAATTCCATATATAAAGCATCTAATTGAGGACGGCTTTTTGCTATAAAAGTAACTGTTACAGACATATATTTGCCACCGTTTGAGTAACGAGATTTAACTGTATTGAAAGCTCCAATATGACGATGTACTGTTTCCACAACCATAGCCTCAAAATCTTGACTTGCTGTTCCCATAACTTTAATGGGAAACTCACAGGGAAATTTTAATAATTCTTCAGAATCAGACATTAAGAATATAACTTCTGTTTATAATTTTGGTAAATTTCCCAAACTTGGGACCAAACAACACCAGGTTTTCCAGTTCCGACTGTTTTTTCATCAAGTTGGATAACAGGTAAAATTTCTTTAGTAGAACTAGTTACCCAAATTTCAGTCGCAGATTCAAGTTGTTCCACAGAAATATCTGCTTCTTTACAAGGCAAGTAAGCAGTTTGCATTGCTTCAATAATTAAATCACGAGTTATACCCGGCAAAATAAATTGACTTTTAGGCGGCGTTATAGCAATTCCATCAATAACAACAAATACATTACTGGCCGATCCCTCCATCACATAACCATCCCGAATTAAAATAGCTTCCACCGCTCCAGCCTCAATTGCTTGTCTTCGTAATAATATATTTGCTAACAAAGCGATTGATTTAATATCACAATTTTGCCAACGAGTATCATTACAAGTGATAGCCTTAACTCCGGTGGAAGGAGAAGCCGGTTTTAACTCATCACTCATCACAAAAACAGTCGGCACAGACTGCTCTGGAAAATTATGATCTCGTTTTGCTGGGCCACGAGTTATTTGCAAATAAATAGATTGATTTTCACCAGTATTTTTAGCTATAACTGTTTCTAATATTTCAATCCATTGTTGTTGTGTCAACGGATTTGGTAATTTTATACTATTTAAGCTATTTTCTAAACGTTGTAAATGTTCTGTTAATCTAAATAGTTGTCTACCATATACTGGTATGACTTCATAAACTCCATCTGCAAAGATAAAGCCTCGATCCAGTACAGATATATGTGCTTCTTCTAAGGGTAAAAATTTACCATTTAAATAAACTATCATTTTATAATATGAGAATTAAAAGTTGAAAAAATATTTAAAATCAGCTTATTAAAATAAGCATTATTTGTCTTAGGTGTTCGGGA
>JAUCGL010000093.1 GCA_030378105.1 Candidatus Halobeggiatoa sp. HSG11
GGATTGTTTTGAGTTTAAGAACTTTAGTTCTCACTAATGGCAGATGGAAACAATTTTGGGATAAAATCAATCAATATGGTTTACCTTTAATTGCTTAAATTTATACATTAAATGGAGGTCATACTCTTAATTTCAGACGTTATTCAAAATTTGAACCTTTGCCTTATCCTGCTGGTACTGTTATTAACGTCAATGATTATAAAAAATGGGATTACTCAAGTGAAAGTTACGATGATTTTTCAAACAAAAAAGGAAAACCAGCAACATTTATCTATACAGTTTCTATTAATTTTAATTCTTCAACTGATAGAACATATATGGAGAAAACAACAACAAGAATCATTGACCACACAGTAGCCAACGAAACAGAATTAGAACAGTTATCAGACCAAATATACCTTGGAGAAAGAGATAGGGCGACTGTATTAAATGCTGGTAACGGTGAACCTGCAAAGTTTGTTTATTATAACGACAAATGGACAAAATTAGGAATCACTCATAATATGCCAAATACAGACGAACTTGAACAGTTACAATATGCTGAAATCGGCGATATAGCTAAAGATGGAGCTAACAGATTTATTTTTTACGATCAAGAATGGCTCCCAACCACAAGTACTGAAGTACACGAAACAGTTCAAAACCAAGCAGCACTTGAACAGTTATCAGTTCCAATCGGCGAAATAGTAGCAATTAATAATCAAGACAAACACCAACATTTCTTCTATACTAAAAATGGTTGGAAACAACAAACTATGGGTGGAAATGCTGGCACAATCACTATTACCACTAATAAAGGCATTCGTTTATTCAACGATAGTCAAATCACTACTCAAGCTATCAACTCTGGAGGTGGTGGAATCATCATAAAAGGTGACGGATTATTACACATTGTTAATAGTAAAGTATCCAGTAGTGTCAAAGCAGGAGCTGGCAATGGTGGCAATTTAACCTTCGATCCGAAATTTATTACTCTTGAAAACGGCAAAATCCTTGCCCAAGCTAATGAAGGTGGTGGTGGCAACATAAACATCAATACCGACAGCATTTATCTTTTTGGAGACGAAATCGCCAATCCCATAGATGCTTCCTCAAAACTAGGCATTGATGGTGAAATTGAAATTACTTCACTAGATATAGACATAAGCGGACAACTATTCAGCTTATCAACTGACATGACAGATGCATCCGCCCAAATCCAAGACCCTTGTAGTTCTCGTATTGCCGAAAACCTAAGCAGCTTTGCATTAATCTCAAGCGAAGGCATTTCTAATGAACCAGGGGACTTACTACCAAGTAAACCATATTTCTCCAAACTTGAACCACTGACTATTACAAATAAAGGTTCAGTTCTAAAAATTGCATCTTATGATACTGGTTGTAAGCTTAAACAGAGTATTAACAAGTGAAATGTCATTTGCATTAAGGGCAGACATGCAGGTCTGCCCCTACAACACACAATATATTTCAATATTGTAGGGGCGAACCTATGTGTTTGCCCTGCTTAACACAAATGGCAGTGATATGTTTGCTCTCCTTATGTCTCGCAGTGATTGATTTGATTTATCTTAAAATAAAATTTGTTATATTCATTTTTAGCTTGATTCTTTGTTAATTAATCCCTACATGTAACGGAAATAATAACACTATAGGGGGGTTAAACAAATGAATACCGAAAAACTAACCAGTAAATTTCAACAAGCTCTATCCGAAGCTCAAAGTCTTATTTATATAATAAAATTCTCTCTTTTTATGAGTTTTGCAAGAGGCTCATATAATAAGTAACATTGTTGTATTTGCCTCCACAAATTGCATCTTATACCATTTCACGCTAAAATCACCAATATATTTAACCAACGAGGCAACTCAAATTGTGTTGGTCTCCGACCTTATTAGATAATTACCTACCTTCGTTATAAATACAGTTGCCTAGAATACTTTTTAACTTAAAACAGAAAATATGAATATAAAATACTCATTGTTAATATTATTGCTATTCACCACCATCAGTTTTGCAGCAGAACCAATCAAATATCGGTTACTGTTACAAGTCAGTGAAAATAGCGTTGATAGACTTAACTTAGCATTAAGCAATGCTTACAATGCCCAACAAGCATTTGGCCCAGAAAACATTGAAATTGAAATAGTTGTATTTGGTGGTGGAGTGCATACCCTTAAATATTACTCTCCAATTCCAATCGCTGAAAAAGTTAAAGAAGCCAAATATGCTGGAGTACGAATTGTTGTTTGTGATATTGCAATGCGTAATAATAAGTTACGTCCTTCTGACATGTTGCCAGAAGTTCGCTACGTTGAATCTGGAGTTGCTGAATTAGTTGAAAAACAAACCGAAGGTTGGAGTTATGTTCGTCCGTAATTTTATTCTTATTGCAATCCTCACCCTAACACCAATTTCGCTCATAGCTGGAGATGGAACAGTTACTTTTATTCATATGGGTGATGTTCATGGACATCTGATTCCTCGACCAAATTTCCGCAAAGATACTCCTGATTATGGCAAACAAGTTGGTGGACTTGCATATCTTTATGACCAAATTAAAAAAATTCGCCAACAATATCCTGATAGCTTGCTGGTTAATACCGGCGATACAATTCAAGGTTCGGCTGAAGTTCTTTATTCAGAAGGTCAGATAATTGTTGATATTCTGAATAAATTTAAGATTGATGTATTTGTGGCTGGTAATTGGGATTTTTTATATGGCACAGAACGATTTAGAGAATTATTTGCTGGCGATAAACCAAAAACCAATTGGAATGCCATTGCTGCTAATTTATATTATTCAACCTTATATGATTTCCCATTGTCACGTTATGCAGATAAAGCTGGTCAACGAGTATTACCTGCTTATCTTATCAAGCAAGTTGGCAAAGTTAAAATAGCATTTATTGGTTTAACCGCAGATCGTGGACCACAAGCGGTTAGCCCCAGAATTATGGATGGTTTTTATCTGACTCCCGGTGAAGAAGAATTAGCCGCAGCAGTGCCATTATTGCAAAAACAAGCTGATTTAATTGTATTAATTTCTGAACGTGGACTAGCAGCCAATTTAGAATTAGTGGAAACGATTCCGGGAGTTGATATAGTATTATCTTCCGATATGCATGAAGAAACTTGGCAAGTGTTAAAATCTAAAACTGGAACTTTACTGGTTGAAGAAGGTCAAGACGGAACCATGTTAGGCGAATTGCATGTGACGGTTAAAAGTAAAAAAATTACTGATTGGCAATGGTTACCACATCGAATTAATGTTGAAAATAATCAACCTGATCCGATGGTTGCCGCCGAAATTAAACAGATAAGAAAAAATTTTGTGAAAGGTCATGATTTTAAGGCTCATGTTAGCCCAATCAATGCGACTGTATTACGAACTCCGATTGATACGGTGATTGGTTTTACTAAAGTTCCCTTGCATCGTTCTAATTATGCTGGTGTTGCAGATGATATGCCAGCAGTGATTGAAGGTTCATCACATGATTTTTTGGCCGATGCGTTTAAAGGAGCTTGTAATGCTGATATTGGAGTTATGCGAGGTTTTCGCTATGGAACTCATATTGCACCAGGACCAATTAAACTGGAAGACATTTATCACTATATTCCGATTGGGCCACAGATTGCCTGTGGTGAAATTTCTGGTGATGATTTGCATTTACAGATTGAACGTTCGGCTGATAAGGTATTATCTCCTTGGGTTGGTTGGTGGGGAGGTGGTTGGCTGATTAGTTATTCTGGCATAACTTATGAACTTGATCCTTATAAAGAATATTGGTTTCGAGCTTCAAATATTCGGGTCAACGGTGAGTTGTTAGACCCGGAGCGTATGTATAAAGTTGCTGGTTATTGGAATTTCGATGATCCGAGTAAAATCAATCGTACTACAGCATTAAAAATCAAAGTATTAAAGGATGCTGATGGTGGAATTGTTGATGCAACTCATATCGTTGCTTATTATTTACAAACCTTGCCCAATAAAACCGTCAATCCAGAACCAAATCGGATTAAATTATTAAAACCACTGCCAAAACCAATTTGGAAGAGTCGGGAAATTCAGCCGTTAAAAGGTATACCTCGGCCTGATTTTTTAGCAGACGGATTTGATTAATAATCTAGGTTAAAACAAAGGATTCTTTGGTAATTTGCGTTAGATAATTATATGATAAAAACAATATATTATACATAAAAAAGGAATCAATGATGACAAATATATTTTTTTCGATAGAACTATTGTAAGTGCATACATAGATGGTCGTGTACAGCTACTTGCCGTATTGAAAGACCGCAAGAAAGAGACGGTTAAAAGTTTTCTGAAAAGTATTCCCCTTCGTTTAAAAAAACAGTTAGATCAGTTTGTTCTGATATGTATGATGGTTGTAACCAATGCAGCCAAAGAAGTTTTTGGAAAGCGTACAAGGATTG
Organism: Candidatus Halobeggiatoa sp. HSG11; assembly: GCA_030378105.1. GTDB lineage: Bacteria > Pseudomonadota > Gammaproteobacteria > Beggiatoales > Beggiatoaceae > DRQV01. Next base: position 4,436 of record JAUCGL010000093.1, read on the forward strand.
TTATTGACAGATTTCATGTAGCAAAATTATACAAGAAAGGTCTTGATACCGTAGCGTATACAAGAACTTTACACATTTGAAAAAAGAATTATCCAAAGAGGAATATGCTTATATTGAAAGGTGCAATGTGGGTTTTGAGAAAGAAAGACTCTGATGAAAAAGATAAAGTATTGTTTACATTACACTATTTAAATACTCAACTTTATTGAAAATTGCCTATATGTTTCAGAATAATTTGACCAAAATTTTTAACACCAAAACATCCAGAAGTGGTGGAAAACGTTGGATAAAAAACTGGATAGTTCAAGTCGAAAATAGCTGTTTGGTTTGTTATGACAGATTCCTTTCAACATTGAAATCTCATTTAGAAGATATTGTGAATTATTTTATTGCTCGACACTCAAGTGGTTTTGTTGAAGGATTTAATAACAAAATCAAACTAATAAAACGATGTTGCTTTGGGATTATTAATGTTGGGCATTTGTTCCAACGCATATTTTTGGATACTTCAGACAGAAAATTATACGCTGTAATAATTAATATGTTATATCTAACGCAAATTACCAAATAGCCATAATGTTTCTTCACATGATCGAGTTAATCTTTCTGTTTGTTTGCTTATAATTTATATGGGTCCTGGCGAAGGTATTGAGATACAGAACAGTACCATTTGTGGATTCAAGTATTCATTAAATCTGGTTTATATCTTTTTAATTTGGAAAACAAAATGAAATACCAATTAATAATTCCCTTATTAACAATTAGCCTATCTCTCAACGCCGAAGTCATCACCGATGGCACACTCGGCCAAAATATCAACCTACCCGGCCCTAATTTTCAAATCACTCCAAATTTAGGCCAACAACATGGCGGCAATCTCTTCCATAGCTTCCAAGATTTTAATTTGAATAGTTTGGAAAGTGCCACATTTTCTGGGCCAAATAGTATCAATAATATTATCAGTCGTGTCACTGGCGGCAATCCTTCCAATATTGATGGGTTAATTCGTTCTACAATTCCCAATGCTGACTTCTACTTCTTGAATCCGTATGGAATTATGTTTGGGTCAAATGCTCAATTGGATGTGCAAGGCTCTTTTCATGCCAGTACTGCCGATTATTTAAGTTTACAAGATGGTGGGTGGTTTGATGTTCGCAACCCAAGTGATAGTTTATTGACTGTTGCACCAGTGGAAAGTTTTGGTTTTTTGAGCGATTCATCAGCCGCTCCAATCCAAATCACAGATGGCCATTTAGAAGTTTTACCAACAAAAACACTATCTTTGACTGCTGGCAACATTAGTTTAACCAACAGTCAAACACCAATTTATGACGAAGCCAGTTATCCAACATTTACCAGTCAATTAGTTGCATCAAGTGGTGAAATTATCTTAGATGCTCAAAATACAATTAGTTTACAAAATTTTGGTGTTAATGCCAGTGGACCTTTTGGTGGTGGACAAGTTAGTATTATTGGTAATAAACTAGAGATGAATGATAGCCGAATTAGCAGTCATACTTTTGATGAATTTGATGGTTATGCGATAGATATTCAAGTAGATAATTTGTTTATGCAAGATTCTGATATTATTGCTAATACTTATGGTGCCGGTCGTGGGAGTGATATTAATTTACAAGTGAATGAAGATTTAATAGCAACGAGTCTTGATAGACCGATTGGAGTTGAATTTGGCTTCAGTTTACGCGGTAGTAGCCACATAAGTACTTTAACTGCCGGAGATGGTGACATAGGTGCTAGTGGAGATATTACCATCCAAGCCGGTAATATTGATTTACGCAATGCTGCTGAGATTCGGAGTCGCAGTGTTAGTTATGCTAAATCCGGTAATATTACTTTACAAGTCACAGATACTTTTCAAATGGCTGATACTATTTCATTTGATTTTGAAACATTACCTGTTGGAGGTGTTAATTCTCTTGGTTTTACCGATGGTGATAGTGGCAATATAGATGTCATTGCACAACGTATCATGCTGGATAAAGGTAGTGTGATAAGTGCGACTTCGTTTGGAACTGGGCAAGGTGGTTCTATTTTTGTGCAAGCAGATACTATCAGTCTCAAAGGTCAAGGAGAACTGACTGGGTTACCAACAGCAATTGATAGTGTTACTTTGGGAACTGGTCAAGCTGGTAAATTGGAAATTAATGCTCGTATGCTAACACTTGAAGATGGTGGAGCAATTACTACCAATACTTTTTCATCTGGTAATTCTAATGAATTAATCGTTGATATTTCTGATACTTTAACTATTTCTGGTATAACAAAATTGCCATATCAAGTAACAACAGACTCCCCAAATATTATTCAATCAAGCAGTATCACTTCTGGTTCATCAAATTCGGCTGCAAATGGTGGGCAAGCCAGCAATATTTATATTCAAGCTAAACATATAAATTTAAAAGATGGTGGGGATATTAGTAGTATGACTGTTGGTGGTGGTAATGCTGGTAATGCTGAAATAGTTGCAAATACTATAAATATTTCTGGTTGGCAAGATGATTATCGTAGTGAAATTAATAACAGTTCAATCAGTCAAGAATCGTATGCTGGTTCAGCTGGGAATATAGATATTACTGCAAATAAATTAACGATTAGTAACAGTGGAACGATTAATAGTTCAGCCATGAATGCTGGTGGTGGTAATATTACTATTAATGCCAAAGATATAGTTTATTTGTCAGGTCAAGGTAGCATCACGACTAGCGTACAAAGTGGTATTGGCGATGGTGGGAATATTAACATTGAAAATCCTCAATTTACTGTGTTGAATCAATCAAATATAGTTGCACAAGCTGATGAAGGACATGGTGGGGATATTCACATTAAATCTGAGCAATTCATAACTTCTCCAAATAGTTTAATCAGTGCTTCTTCAAGATTGGGGCTTGATGGGCAGATAAGAATTGAGTCACCCGACATGGATATGGCTGGTTTTTTAGTTATATTGCCGGGTGGTTTTGTGGAAGCAAGTATGAAAAATTGTAATGTTAAAGATATAGAAAGTAGTTTTAGGGTTAATCCAAGGCAAAGGATGGTACCATTTGTGGATTCAAGTACATATTAAATTTATACTTTTTCGATTTGGAAATCAAAATGAAATATTTACCAATAGCATCTTTATTAATCATCACAGACGGCACACTCGGCCAAAATATTAATTTACCCGGTCCTGATTTTCAAATTGGAGCTGACTTGGGTCAACAATACGGTGGTAATTTATTCAATAATTTTCAAGACTTTAACTTGAATAGTGCGGAATCAGCAATTTTCTCCTATTGATGGACTAATCCGCTCAACAATTCCCAATGCTGATATGTATTTTCTTAATCCATATGGAATAATGTTTGGCCCAAATGCTCAATTAGATGTACAAGGTTCTTTTCATGCCAGTACTGCTGATTATTTACGCTTGGAAGAAGATGGAAAGATAACTCTATAAAAATTAGGTTCATTTTTGAGATAGGTTCTCGTACCTACTAATACGGCAACCCATTTGGTTCAAACGTTAAAACTCTTTGGTTATGTGGACTGAAGGCAAAACATTGAAAGTCACAACAGATAAACTTGCTGCTTATTACGGATGCTCTTTCCAAACATTTAACAAATATACCATATAAGTACGTAACAAATTGTTAAAAAACGCTTTAAACGTAAATTTAGTTACTATCAAATATGCTCTTTTTTTATATTTTTGTCAGGCTGTCAGGTCATGCACCTTATCTCTTAATGTTTATCTTGAATCCAATCTATCGGTGAGAGAAGAATGGCGTTATGCCTGAAATCGACAACAACTCTGCTGAAATACGAAATAAAGAAATCGGTTCTTTGTTTACAATTACTCCAAAATATAGGAAAATGTTGAGTTATGCGAGTAATTGCAAAAAGAACTTTAAAAAGATTCTGAGAATGCTCCGCCTACAGAGATGCACAAACCCGTAAGCTGTATTACCTGATTAATTAATTGTTATTTGGTAGAGTGCATAAACGATAGTATCATGCACCACATGGGCGGAATTGGTGTATGATGCTTCGCTTATACATCTTAACGAATTGTGTTATTATTCCCAAACTCCTGTTTGGGAACACAATGCCGTTTAAGCTCTGCTTTGAATTTGGGAACGATATTTAAACGATTTCATTAAATATTTGTATTATCAATGCGTTAAGTTATAAAAATGTTAAAACATATGAAAAAATACATAGCATTTATCTCAATTGTACTTGTTATATTTATAAGCTGGAAATTATTTAATAAAGCATCATACATTGCTGTGGTCGGCCCAATGCAGACTGCCAATGGAGAGGCAATGGTACAAGGAGCTCAATTATATGTCGATCAAATAAATCAGCAAGGTGGCGTTAATGGTAAATCTGTTGAATTATTATTGTTTGATGATGCAATAGATGTTAAAAAAATAGCTGAACAGGTTGTTAATAGTAATGCTGTTGCAGTTATTGGGCATTATGATAGCAAATCTTCTTTAGCAGCAGCTCCAATTTATCAAAAATATGGGATTCCAATGATCACTGGTAGTGCAACAGTTGATGAATTAACTAAAAACAATGATTGGGCTTTCCGAATAACATTTAATAATTCAAGTCAGGGAGCATTGTTGGCAAATTATGCATTTAAAAATTTAAAATATCAAAATGCCAGTATATTATTTGATGAAGGAGTGTATGGTTCAACTTTAGCAACAGCTTTTGAACAGACAGCGAAACAGATAGATAACTTAAATATCAAATATAAATGGGGTTTTAATAAAGATAATTTTCATGATGTGTTGAAACGAGTTGTGCAAATTTTTAGTGGTGAAGGTAAAGAAGCTGGTATTTTATTTTTAGCCACTCATTCCAAAGAAGCTTTAGAAGCTATTGTAGCTCTTCGGCAAGAATGGCATTACACACCTATTATTGGAGCAGATTTTTTATCCAGTAGCCAATTTAATAAACAAATTAAGCAACTTCCTCAAGAACAAATTCAGCCCGGCTATTTTACCGATGGAATTTATTTAACAACTCAATTTGCTATGGATATAGCTGATGAATTAGCGATTAAATTTGAAAGTGATTTTGTTGATAGACATCAAACTAAACCTTCAACAACAGCAGCTCTTTATTATGACACAGCAAAAGTGGCTTTACATGCTTTACAAAAAATACCAGCTACTAAAATTAAGGAGCAAAGGCGGTTATTAAAAAATAATCTATGGAAAATGTCTAATTCTGAAAATTCAATTAAAGGGGTAACTGGTCCAATTTATTTTGATAAATACGGCGATGTCGTTAAATCTATACCAATAAGTGTATATAAAAAAGGTGAACCAGAAATAGCTTTATCTCAATATCGCTTACTCACTAATCCACGTTATCTTAAGGGAGATATTTTACCTAAAATTTTAGACGGACAGCTAATTAAGATTGATGAAAACGTTATGACTAAAGCCCAGATAGTTTATGTTGGTATGGACATGAATGAAATAACCAATCTTAATACTCAAAACTCAACTTTTACCGCCGATTTTTATCTTTGGTTCCGATTTAAGACTGAATCTTTTGCAGATAAAGAGATAAATTTTATAAATGCGGTTAATTTTAATGGGTTGGGAAAACCAATAATTAATGAAAAATATGATACTGTTAAAGGAATTTTCACTACCAGAACTTATCGTGTTAAAACTCGCTTTAAAGGCTCTTTTGATTTTCATAACTATCCATTAGATCGGCAAATTTTACCAATTCAATTTCGTCACCAACAAAAAACTAGAGATATTTTAATTTATATAGTTGATCATTATGGTATGAGAATTGATAATATTGTGGATAGATACAAAAAGATTTTTTTTGTAGATGGTTGGCAAGTATCCAATGTATCATTTTTTGAAGGAGTACAGGAAAACGATTCTACTTTTGGGCTTCCATATTATTTTCATTCTCAACAGCGAATGGAATATTCTCTGTTTAATGTCACGATAGAAATCAAAAGAAATGCGTTAAATTTTATTTTCAAGAATTTGTTTCCAACTTTTATATTGATTATGTTGGGATATGGAATATTTTTCACCACTACATTATCGATCCAATTGGGTTTAGGGGTCAATATTATATTACCAACTTCCATTTTACATGTCAGACTTGCATCACAACTACCTAATATTGCTTATTTTACATTGGTTGAGTATTTCTTCTATATGAGTTATTTGTTGGCATTATTATGTATTGGAATGGGATTAACTATGCATTCCTATGAAAAAAATGAAAAATTTGTTAGAAAACTAACCTTAATGGGAAGAGTTTGGTATCCAGTTTTTGTACTTATATGCTTCACATTTGTGGTTTTTCAATATTTTGCTAATTTACGATAAAAATCCTAAAATAACAAGTAATTGTTTAGTTGATTTCCTTTCAACATTAAAGTCTCATTTGGAATGATATTGTGAATTTTCATTGCTCGACATACAAGTGGTTTTGTTGAGGGATTTAATAATTTAGGACTTACGCATTGACAAAACATTTATTTTATGAATTTGTTAAGATACAAATAGTTATAAAAAATCATATCATTTGTGTAATTTGCATATAAACTATATTTATATAGTTCTGTCATTCCCGTGAAAACGGGAATCTAGGAATCTTTGAGATCGCTAGATTCCCACTTTCGTGGGAATGACAATTAATTAGTTTATATTGTAATAAATATATGATTTTAATGCAATTCACACTTTATTATGTTTGTCAATGCGTAAGTCCTATAATTATAATCAAACTAATAAAACTATGTTGCTTTGGCATTATTAATGTTGGACATCTGTTCCAACGCATATTTTTGGATACCTCGGAAAATTATACGTTTTATAATCAATATGTTATATTTAACGCAAATTACCAAAGAACCAAAAATATGTAGATTATGTTTGATGACTTTCTGCCTCAATGGAATTATCGGGCTATTCCACAATCTTTTTCAAATGGGTTCGATGAAAGCTGTATGACGTAAATTGCGTCTTGCTTGAGTGAAAGCACTGATTTGTTACTCAGCAATATTTTTCACAAAATGCGTTTAGCCCAACCCGAATAACGTATACACTAATTGCTACTGTCAGGATATGTAGTGCTGCTCCTGAATAGCCCATTATCAGTAAGACTGAGCCAAGTTTTTCTAGTACATCTTCATTTCTGAGGTCGCCCCATTTTTGCCATTGCTTGCTTAGTTCGCTGCTTTCTTTGCAAAGAGCATCTTTGGCTTGGCTGCCATATTTGTGTAAAAAGGTATCTGGAGCTTCTTGGGTATTTTCGGCAATTTGTTGGCGTTGCTTTTCTAGTATTTGTTCTTCATTATCAATTGGTGAGGCGGATTTGCTTGCTCCAAATTGAAGGTGTTTTTCTTGGTCTCGCAATTCACGTAATTGTTCGTCCATTTGTGCCGATAATATGGCTATTTCTTCAGTAGTAAATTTCATAGTTGAGTCCTATATTTAAGTTTTCTGGTTCCCACGCACCGGCGTGGTAACCCATTCTTGACGCACTAGCGTCACTATTTTATGGTAAAGGACGCTGGTGCGTCCTGACTGCATTCCCACGCTGGTGCGAGGGAACGAGAGAGCGAGAGATAGTACAACGAATTGACGAAATAATCGAATTAAAGGCAATGTGATGTCGGTTAAAAATTCGTTCATTTCGTTAATTCGCTGTACTATCTTGCCTGATTCAAACAGGCTTATTCAACTCCATCAACCCCCGATATTCCTCCGCCTTCCCCCCATCCCCCTCTTGTTCAGCAATTTCTGCCAAGATAAGATAGATTGTCCAAATTTCAGACACAGACGGGTCCAAAGTTTTCATAATTGCCAAAGACTCTTCCGCCAGTTGCCGTGCTTCTGGTAGGCGGTCGGGGTATTTTGTTTGAATTAAGTCGGCAAGGTTGTTTAGTGACATAGCTACTTGTACCAAATCTCCAACCGATTTTGCCTCATCAATTGCCTTACGATACCAAGCCTCTGCCTCTTTAAATTTGCCCGCTCCTCCACTGACGAGAGCTAATTGATTCCAAGTCTGGGCTGCACCACCAAGATTACCTTGAGATTCTCGAATCCGTGCTGATTCTCGATAAGCCTGCTCTGCGGCATCCCATTGTTGAGCTTCTTGATACACCATGCCCAGTTGATGATGAGCCACTGCTTCCATTTCTGGTTCATTTAATCGCTGAAAAATTGTCAGTGCTTCATGATGACGTTCTGCGGCTTCTTGGAAATTGTTTTGCAACATAGCTAGGGTGCCGAGTTGTCCTTCAACCACAGCAATTTGACGATCATCATCTTGTTCTTTTGCAATAACTAAAGCAGCCTCATAAGCTTTTTTGGCTTCCTTAAAATTTCTCTTAAGCATCAGCACATCCGCTATTAGCTGATGTAAAATACCCTTATGTCGCTTCACATCTTTAGACTGTTCCAATTGTTCTGCCACTGCCAAGCCTTGCTGATAATGGATGTTGGCTTGTTCTGCTTGGCCTTGCTTTCCAAAGCATAGTCCTAGCTGAGTTAACGTTATACAACGTTCATAACTTGGTTGTTCCTCCAAACTCGTGAGTATCTCATTAAACACTTGTGCCACAGCTTGATATTGCCCTTGACTGTACAAATGCTGTCCTTTATTGAACATAGCAAGAAATCCACCAATCTGTTCAACCTGTTGGGTTAAGTCAGCACGGTCACGGTTGAGTCCAAGCAAATTAAGAAACCAGTTGACTTTTTCAACAAACTCCACAGCATTGCCTGTCTTTGCCGCTAACGCACCCTTAACAGCAAACATTAAATTGGGTAATTCTCGCAGAACGATGGCACGGACTTGATGGGGATTTTTTTTATCTTCAGCATACAAATAACCCGACAATTGATAATAACACTCTTGATGGCGGGCAAGCAACAAATCCAGTTCCTCAGCAGCGAGACGAGACTTAAGTGCGGGAGCTAAAGTTGGATGAAAGCGAATATTGGGTACATTGACACCCGGCACAAGTTCAGCTTGAATTAAGCCAGTTGCTTCCAAACTTGCTCGAAGAGTTTGCCATTGTTCTTCAGACAATTCAGTTATTTCAGGTATATTAAATTCCATCGCCCCACCCTGAAACACCCCCAACCTCGGCAACCACCGTTTAACATCCTCATCCACCCTATCCAACGACAAATTCAACGAAGCCACCAACAAATCATCCGGCGACTCCGCAACAAACCTCTCCAACGCCATCCCCAACTCCGCCACCCGCCGCACCTTCAACTCCCTACCCAACAAACCAATCGACAACGGATGAAACAAAACCTGCTTAAAAATATCCACCAACGCCCCACGTTTCGGCAAATCCACCGACGGAGCCGGCGGCAACTTCACCAACCTTTGGAAATACTCCACCGCATCATCCTCAGCCAACCCACCCAACGCCAACGCCTGATGCTTCAAACTACCCGCAACCAAATAATCCGGATGCTGAAAATCCGGCGAACGTGTCGTCAACAAAACCCGACTCCGCCCAGTCTCAGACCAAACTTTCGCCACCGTCAACAACTTACTCAACGGCTCCGCAGCCACAGTCTCCAAATTATCCAAAATAACCAACGTAGCACCCAGTGCATCCGTAGCCGCATCAGCATCCACCAAACTCTGACCCAACACCGTCCCCAAAGTACTCACCGCCGTTCCAACCGCATCCACCCCTTGAAAACTCGCATAATCCACAAAACAGACCGTCTCAAACAACCCAGTCTTAACCAACCACTGCCCAGCCTCAACTGCCAAATAAGTCTTCCCTTGCCCCCCAAAACCAGAAATCGTTAGGCGCCGTGTCCCCTGCACAAAAGCCCGTTCAATAAACCATAACTCCGGAGTACGCCCAAAAAAACCAGCCTCCTGAAGTTGAGGTAAATTAGATTTAGGGGACAAAGCTTGAACTCCGGATGCTTCGGAATCATCGGTTAACAGTGGTATATCATCATTACCTTGATACAAAGTTGGCAAAAACCAATCATACAATTTCAGCGTTATCCGCTCCTGCCCTCGTAATCGCTCACCACGCTCTGGATGACTATACAAATGCCGCCGCGCATTATCCAACGCCTTCCCTATCCCAGCTCCATACGCCAAAGACTCATAAAAAGTCGCAAACAACTGCCGAGTGGTAGCCACCAACACCGAATGCGACATCGCCAACACCGCCGGAATCCCCGCATGAGTCAACCGCGCCGCCACACAACCCATCGGCTCATCCCCATCCATCGCCGCCGACTGACACGCCGACAAAATAATCAAAGCCACCTTCTTCCGATTCAGCATATTGCCCAAAGTAGTCGCATCAACCAAATGCCTCTTAGCCTCAGCATTTTCAAACAACAAATAACCCATACCACCGCTATCTTTCTTAGTCTCAGCCATTGGCGTGGATTCATACTGAGCAGCCCGAAACACCCCATGCCCATCAAAATGAATCACATCCACCGGCGGAAACTTACGATATTTAGCCCGACATTCCAACCGCTTAGTCAAATTCTCCAACGTTGGCGGACGCAGAAACTCCAACTCAAACCGCCCCTCTTCATCAACCGCCTCCAATACCGCCTTCGCATCCGCACGTGGATCAATAAAACTCGCATCCGAAGGCCGACTTATCACAAACAACACTCGCAACTTTGGTTTGGACTTAACCTCCAACGGCTGCAACGCCTTATCCGCACTCCCCAAACGATGCCGAATCGAAATAGTCGGCTCATGATCATGCAAAAACGTACTCTCCGGATCAAACAACAACTCCCAAGGCAAAGCCAAAATTTCTGGATGTTTAGCACTAATAGTCAACAAATGCCCTTCCGTCTTCAAAAATTCCTCATACAAACGTACTGCATCCCGTCCCTTAAACACCGCATTAAACAGTTTCTTGCCCCACTGCTCTAAATTCGCCACCACCAAATCTGCCCGTGCATCATCGACATCAGCCATATAAAGCGTTGCGTACTTTTCCAAATACCACTGGATTTCAGCCTTATCCTTATCATTAATTGGCGACTCAAAATCAAGCACCTTTGAATGCTTTTCACCAAAATTAATAATGAATTGAGTGTTACTGATAAATTCTAAATTAAGTTCTACAGCCATAAAAAAATTCCTCAAATATTTTGGGGGTTCAAAGCTTCAGCTTTGGCAATAACGTATATATAGTTAGCCAGAAAAGTTTTATCCCAACTGAAGACCTGATAGGTTTTGGAAACCTGTCAGGTCTCGGCTACAATTTATCTGGATATCTATAGGACTTACGCATTGACAAAGCAATCATTTTATGAATTTGTTAAAATACAAATAGTTACACCACTTGTATAACTTAATATATAAACTATATTTATATAGCTCTGTCATTCTCGTGAAAACGGGAATCTAGCAAATCGTATGAGATCACTTGATTCCCATCCCCATTTTCATGAGGACATGCTTTCGTGGGAATGACAATTAATTAGTTTATATTGTAATAAATATATGATTTTAATATAATTCACACTTTACTATGTTTGTAAATGCGTTAAGTCCTATAATAGCATCTTAGATGCCGATTCAAAACTTGGTATAGACGGCGAAATCAATATTGATGCCCCAGACACTGATTTCACCGGCAGTCTAAAAATATTATCAACAACATTCGTTGATGTTTCTACCTTACTACGAGATAGCTGTACCACAGATATAAACTCCTTCTTCCTTGGAAAACGTTACAGGCTTATCTGAAGTTTTTTGAAAAACAACAATCTTATAGACTAAGCAACACCTCAAAATATTTCTCACCCATGATAGCTCAACACAAAGTAGTGAACGTTCTAAAAAATATGTTAAATTTCAAATTGATACTGAGTACTGAAGAACCGTCACAACAAATTCCGAATTTCCCGTAAAGCCACCGATAACACTGATAAATCAGGATTTTCAATATTATTAATATCAGCCAATACCTGTTGACAGCGAGTAACGCAAGCCTGTTTCTGTTTCATCCAAGTATTAATCTGAGTTTCTGGTTCAGCAGCATCAGTTCTCAATACCACAATAGTTAGCTTTCTATGAGTACGATACAAATCATCTCGCAAGGCAGAATGGGACAGAGATGTCCAACGTGTATCCCTTGGTAATGCACTGATTTTATTTAATAACCAACCCAAATTAAACTCAGTACCTAATCTAAAATATAAAATAGCCACATACTCTAACTTAATCCCAGTATTATTAGCTATTTCAACAATGTCCAAACACGGCTTTCTCATAAAAAATAACGTGATAAATCAATAAATTACAAAATTTGCCGTAGAGATTCTCATAGAATGAATGTACGTAAATAATAACAAAACAATGACTTACGCATTAAATTTTACTTCAGACGGAGTGGATTTTTTGTAACACATTGAAAAATAAATTATATTTTTATGAGAAAGCCGTGAATGTCCAAAGATGATAATAATAGAGGCAAACTATTGATTTTAATTGCCAAAGCTTCTGGAACTCCTGCTTCTACCAAATGATTGACTGCTATCTCTAAACTTTTCTTATCCGTGTCTCCAGTTAGGCTGGATAATTTCTCTGTTAGTTTAATAAAGAAGGAGCTAATGACAGCCCTATGCTGAGAGCTTGCGTTTGCAAGTAATTGTTTTGTAAAACTAAACTTGCAACAGAATCAGTCATATCACCATTCGCAACCACAGTATCCAGCAAAATCTTAATATTTATATGATTTCTATTAAAAGTTAAAATATAATTTACATATCGAAACTACGCAAAAATAACTGACGAATTAAACGATACCACTGCCAACCGAGAGCTTCTTTCTCATGATAAAATCGCAGATAAACTCGTCCACCAATTTTATTAATAGATAACTCATCTGGTAATTTAACTTCATACTGAAATATTGGTTCATAAGTTTTTAGATTATCTGGATCAGCTGGATCAGTTGGAATAGAACCACCCCCAGCTGTAGATAAAACTTTACTAGGCAAATAATCAGAAGCTTTCGGCACACTTCGGCTTATTTCTGCTGTATAAATATGTTCTCGATTATCAGCTAATCTCACTTCCACTCGTTCAACTCCTTGTTTAACTAAAGCAATATCTTTCTGTTGTACGATAGCCATCACAATATTTATTGGCGGTTTTACCACATAAGCCACTAATTCTCCTTGTTGTAAAAAATGTTCTAACAATCGTTCATGGTGAGGTATATAAATCAATCCATCTTGAGGACTAAGCACTGTCAAGCGTTGTAATTGTTTCTCATGTTTAACCAAATCAGCTTTAATGGATGCCATTTTTTCTTTTAACATGATAGCTTCAGGAAAATTTTTGTTCCATAAAGCTGTATATCTGGCTTCCAATTCAGCTAATTGATGTTGTAAAATTAAATATTCAGCTTCTAATTCAATATCTTCTAATATAATTAATGGTTGACCAGCTATAACTTGTTCTTCGGGTTGTACCAATATTTTTTTACAAAATCCAGAAGTTTTAACTCTAACATGTGATTGTTCTGGTGGCCAAATAACTCCTTCCACATTGCTCCATAACGGAATTGGCAACCAAAATAGTCCATATCCGAGTCCTCCTATGAAGATACTTAACACTAAAAAAATGCGTAATTTTCGAGTTTGCATGGTTGGATTAGTTATTAAATAATTTATATTTTTAAGTATTGGAGCAAGTAAAAATAAATAAACAGCCCATATTGCGATTAAAACTCCGATAATAAAAAATTCGTTGGCTACGAAAAAAATAATAACTGCTGAGATAAATATGCGGTAACAAAAGGCTGCTATTCCATAAAATACTAACCAACCAGCTTCACCTAATGATTCGGCTGGAGAGGTTAAAGCTTTGATATTAATTAAATAACGTTGAAACAGATAGCCAAGATAACGTTTGGAACGTGATACTAAGTTAGGAATTTCAATCGCATCTGCCAAGATATAATAACCATCGAAGCGTAAGAGTGGATTGCCATTGAACAGCAAAGTTGAAATACTGCAAATAAACATAGTATTATATGCTATAGAACGTATCAAACCTGGTTCTATATTAATCCACAACATCATTGCCAAAGCTGCAATAAACAATTCTATCATAATGCCAGCAGAATCAACCATAATGCGAGCTTTCTTACTGGGAAAAGCTGAGGCACTGGAAGCTTCTACATATGGTAATGGCATGAAAACTAAAATTAAAATCCCAAGCTCATGGACTTCGCCACCATAGTATTTTGCGGTGAAAGCATGGGCTAATTCGTGGAATAGTTTGAGTATGGGAAATAATAGCAACATGATAATTAAGTTATCTGGAGCTAAAATATAATCGGCTATGTTGTGGGTTAGGATGTCCCAATGTTGGGTTGCTAATAGAATTCCATATGTTACGGTTATGAACCAGATTAATAAGAACCAAGTGGAAAATTTAGGGACAAAACGTTGGATAAATTGGTCTGGGTCCCAGAGAGGAAATTTGATGGAAAATGGGCTACCATAACGTTGTTTTAATAATGATTTTTGCCATTTTTTAGGTAGTCCCTACAAACCGATGTAGGTATGTTATCATAGTATTTTATATCAAGATAAACACTTAATAAAGGTATTGGAATATATGTGCGAAAAAATTAATACAGAAATAATAATTTTATGTCCAG
>JAUCGL010000094.1 GCA_030378105.1 Candidatus Halobeggiatoa sp. HSG11
TATTATCTTTATTTCTGAGCTTTCACAATTTGGGCAGTTTTCTGATTGGTTAAGTTTTTCCATTATGTTATTTTAAACTATTAATTAACATTTTGCTAGTATTAATTTTACTTGGAGCCCAGTACCATTTTCCTTTATATAGCTTAATATTATCATCATCATACATCACATCAACTACCGCTTTCTGGTTCAATTCGATGAAAGCTGTATGACGTATTTTAATGCGGTCGCCCTGAGGAGTTTATAAAATCCTCATTCCTAATCGTCAAATGTGATAGAATGATAATTATTCAACTGAGTTAATTTTTGTCTTTAATAGCAAGATATAAGTTATTTATCTTTAACTTTAAGGTATAAATATGGAAAATGATAAACTGATTAGTTCCAATGAAACAATTAAAAAATATATGATTATGTCTATGGGAGCTGGATTGATACCAATCCCTGCCATTGATATGGTTGCATTAACTGGAATTCAATTAAAAATGCTAAGTAGTCTCACAGAAATTTATCAAATACCATTTTCTAAAAATGATAGCAAATCAATAATTGGTAGTTTAATTGGGGGAGTTCTGCCTACTTATGCTGCTGCTGGTGTAACTGGTAGTTTGGTAAAAATGATACCTATTGGTGGGACGATAACTGGAATGATGACTATGTCATCTTTTGGTGGTGCTTCTACTTATGCTCTTGGCCAAGTTTTTGTCAAACATTTTGAATCGGGTGGAACATTATTAGATTTTGATATTGATAAAATGCAAGAATACTTCACTACAGCATTTAAGTATGGAAAAGAGCAAGCTCAGAAAACTGATGAAAAAGATACTCAGCCAGCATAAAATTTTAAACTACGATTTTAATTTTAACGGCTAATCAAACTATCATAGTTAAAAATCCAGGTTCTGGTTATATGTAATATGTCAACTTCTTGACGAAAAGCTTCTGGAAAAGGCTCAAATGGCAAGGCGAGATGCACAATTTGTAAAGCAGCCTCGTCAAGCCTATTATGATTAGATGGTGTGGTTATTTCAATATTGCGTACCGTGCCATCAGAATTAAGAGCTACCTTAAGTACTACAGACCCACTGATTTCCTTAAAATTATCCTGATAAAATTTAGTTCCGACATCTTCAACTTTTCTACGCCAAGTATCCATATAGTTAGCGTATTTATATACTTTAGTGCTGGAATTAATGAACTCTTGTCGTGGCCTTTTGGAATACTCTCTATATTTCCTATCAAATTCAGCTTGCATACTAGCAAATTTTATTGCAAATTCATTAACAAAAATTTCATTTTCAGAAACATAATCATTTTCTGTTTGTAAATCTTGACCTTGTTTGGCTGGTTCTTCAGGCGGTATGACATCCGGTTGAACCTCAACTTGATGTTGTGAATCTGTTTCAGCAGCTAAAATTTCAGTTTTATATTCTGTAAGAGCAGCAGCAACTTGATTTGGTGGTGGAGTAAAAACTATTTCTGCCGTTTGATCTGGAAAAGGAGCAATGGTAGGAGTTGCAGGGCGATGTTCTTGTTCCTTTTCACCACCGCCCTTGTAATTAACCTGTGCTAAATAATCTGCTTTTTCTGGGACTACTTCAGTACTTTTCTGGACAATAATAACTTCCATAGTAGTACTTGCTGTCTCTTTAGGAAGAGGTGGCATAATAAAATCTGAACTAATTCCAACTACATGGATCAATACCGCAAAAAACAATGCAACAACAAACCTTTCTGTAGTATGAGAAATCATTATGCCTTAAAACTTATTTTTTCTTGAGTACAACATCAATGCTTAAATCAGAGTCTTTTATTTCAACCCATTCTCTATATTCATGATGATTTTTATTGGTGATATAAACATCATATTTACCCGTTTTTAACAAAATACCAGGTTTATATTTAGGACCAATATTCATAATTCTAACCTTACTATTTGATGGCGTTAGGTTAATTGTTAAAGAATATTTATCTTTTTTTGCTTTGACCTCTTTAGCTTCTTTAGCCTCTTTAGCCTTATCCTCCTTTTCAATTTCAGCAGTAACGGCTTCCATGTCATCAGCATTATAGGATTTATCAGCACAGTCAGTATTAAATGATTCTTTATCAGTTTTATAACTAGAGAATTTTTCCTTAGAAGAATCAACTTTGCTATTATATTTAGTAATCACTTCCTTCTGTTTAGTTATAGTCTTATTGAGACTTTCGATTTGCTTGTTAGAGAGGTTTTTAACCTGTGAACGCTTTTCTTTTATATAACTAGAGCGTTTATCTATTTCTTTTTTAAGTAATTTTAATTTAGAATTGATTTGCTCTATTGCTTCAACCTGTCCGGTGAGTTTTCTTTGTAAAAACATGCAGTCACGTAGTTGTTCTTTTGTCAAATCTGCTTTTTCACCTGAACCTGCAACAACAGCTCCTAATATTTTGCCAACTACTTTGCCATTTTGAGCTTCTGAAACACCAGAAAAAAATAGCAAGATTGTCATTATGACAATGGTAACATTTTTCATATAAATCTCCAGAATTTTTTCAAATTTTCATGAGTATAACATGAAACTTGGTTATTAAAGTAGCCCTTTTTAACAGAGCTACCTTAAATAATTTACTTCTTTTCTTCTTCTTTAACTTCTTTTAATATTTCAAGAAGTTCAATATCAAAAATTAATGTAGCATTAGGTCCTATTTTACCACCAGCACCTCTTTCTCCATAAGCTAAAGAACCAGGAATGAACAATTGCCATTTAGCTCCTTCTTTCATCAATTGTAACGCTTCAGTCCAACCAGAAATAACTCCATTGACTGGAAAAGTTGCTGGTTTATTACGTTTGTGAGAACTATCAAATTCAGTTCCATCAATCAAAGTACCACGATAATGAGTTTTTACTTGATCATCAGCTTTAGGAATTTTACCAGTACCGGGAGTGATCACTTTATACTGTAAACCACTAGGTAAGACAGTTACTCCTTCCTTTTTGGCATTTTCAGCTAAAAATACTTTACCTTCTTTAGTATTTTTTTCAGTTTCCAGCTTCTTTTTTTCAGCCTTTTTTGCGTTCATTTCATTTCTGAATTCTTGCATTATGGCAGTTGTTTCTTCAACAGATATTTTAGATTCTCCAGCAGATAAACCATCCTGTATTCCTTGAGAAAGAGCATCCATGTTAATCTCAATGCCCTGTTGATTCATATTTTTACCAATATTATGCCCAAAAATATAACTGATCTTGTCTTTTGGGGTTGTTAGTGAATCAGTTGCATCAGTTGGTGTTGCCTCATCAGCTGATACTTGACCAGCAAGTAAACCCATCGTTATGATGGTTACATAATGTAATTTCATTAAAATTCCTAAATTTATTAATTTTAAAGTAATCAGGATAGTTATATATAATCGCTAAAAACTATCTAAAAACTTAAGATTAATTATTCAGTTATATCATAGCCTAACAGACTGAATAATATTAAAGATTTAAGTGTAATTAGTCATTTTTCTTAAGTTCTTTTCAGCTTAAAAGATAAGATAATTACATTAAGCAATATAGCGTAATTATGTTTAATTTTCAAGTAATAATTTAGGTATATAGTAATTATTAATTATGAGTGGTTAATTATTAATTAAATTTTACAAAAATATCAATTATTTGGTTTGTATTACTATAATCTATTTAATTGGGAAATGGTATACTCAGATTTCCTATAAATTTAATAAAATATTCTTATTATTATCATGCAAATTAATGTTTATATTGTAGTTTTTAGTTGTAAATTTCCTTATTAAGGGGAGTGAGTAATTATAAATTCAAATTATACCAATGCTGAGTATATATTAGGTTTAATACCGCATTCATCAAGATATACATATTCATTTTTATCAACTAAATCAATTTTTTGATTAAACTTCTTATTATCCACAGGTAGACGCATGAAGAATCAGCTCAGGTAATTGGGGGAGTTCAAAGCGAAGCTTTGTAGGTAAACAATTCTAACATTTATTAAATCGACTATTGCCAACGTATTAATAATGACTTTATAACATACAAAGCTTTGCTTTGGACTCCAACTTAATGACTCATGTTCAATGTTGTTTCCTGTTGGGATTAAATCAAATTTTGAAGGTTTCTAGTGATGTTTAAACTCAACGATATAAACGCAGCCGTCACACATGTCTTTTAGATAGGTGCTTTTTTCTGCTGACTGTTGTTTGTCGTCTTCTGTCCAAATTGTTGGTGGTTGAGTCATATCATTAACCAGTTTCATTTCTGGGCCACGTTGTTTCATGGTATTGTGCCATTTTTTTCGTGCCGTTGATTTATTACTGATGCTACGATTTTTTTGTTCTGCTAACATGATTTTGTAATATTTTTCGAGATTAGTATCTGGGTGATTTGTTACGACAAAGTAAATTGTTTCTTTACCAGTTGTTTTGTTTAGTTTAAATGACCAATGTTCGGCTGGTATGAAGTATTTTTGACCTTTGTTGACGGTATTGGTGTTGTTTGGGTCAGCTCCTTTGAAGTCTGTTGTTGGGAATAGTCGGAAAATTTCATTGGATGAATCAATTTGGAAAATATATACATAGCCATTTTTTGAGGGTTCAAATATCAGTTTGTAATGGTCACCAGAGTTTAAGGTGCTGTTTTTACCGAAGTCTTTGAAATTTCCTTTACCATCAGGACGATAGACGTAGTTTATTTTGAAATCAAGTGGGTTGATGACAGAGGAGGTTTGCGAGTCACCACCGATAAGTTTTGATTTTGGACCTCGTTGTTTTTCATCGGCTTGTACTAAATTAATTTCGCTTAGTAGTCCAAATATGGTAATGGTTAATATGATTAGGATTGGGTTTTTCATGGTTATTGAGTTGTTTAATGTGTTTGAACATAATTTTCTCGTTCCCAACGTCCCGTTGGGAATGCAGTCAGGGACGCTCTGCGTCCCGCAACGCAGAGTGTTGCAGAAGGCATTCCCAACCAAGAGGTTGGGAACGAGGTAAATCAAAGCCAACAATTTTAAACATGGTATAAATTCAATTTAGTTTATTATTGGGTTGGGATGTGGTGGATTTACGCTTCGCTTCTATCCACCCTACGAGCTACGAGCTGATTCAGACAATTTATTGTCGTTGAAATATGAAATCTCCGCCATTATGCCCGGATTGACGGATAATTTCAAATTTTGGAGTTTGTTCAACTTGGCCGGCAACTCGTTCTTTGATGCGTTGTTGGTAGAAGAGTTCTTCGGCGGTGAAGGCTTTTAGTTCTATTTCTTTTAGGCTGTCAAGGAAGACTTGAGCAAAGATGGAGTGGCCTTGTCCTCCACCATCGGTGACTGGTTCGTTGCCACCACTGGCAATTAGGATACGGGCTGGTTTTGCTAACATTTTTTGTAAGTAACGTTGGTGTTGTTGTTTATTACTTTTGAGTCGTTTAAGGTTGCGGGTACGATTGCGAGTTAATGTTCCTGAGTAGCAACTATCTGATACTAATAAAATTTGTTTGGCTGGATTGGCTTTTATTTGGGAGGTTATTCGGTCGGCGATTAACCATTCACTTTCATCTTCCATGCTGGCGTTGGTTGGTATCCAGTAAGCTTTGTCGGCATCTTCATTGTAGAAGCCATGACCAGCGTAATAAATTAATAATTGGGTATTTGCTTTAAGGGTTTTGTTGAGTTTGGTTAAGGCTCGGATGATTCCTTTACGGGTTGCTTGGTGGTTGATTAAGGTGGTGACTCGGAAGCCGTATTCGTTTTGGAGTATTTGGGCTATTTCAGTGGCATCGTTGACAGCAGTGGAGAGGTTATTTATATGTTGATATTGGTTGATGCCGATAACAAGGGCGTGGTAGTTGCCGGTGAATATTGGTTGGTATGGTTCGGCACGGGCAAGGGTAATTGATTTATGGGCGGTGTTGTTGTGTTTGTCGGTGGCGGTGATTTGGATGTTGTTGTTGCCAACTCGGAGTTGGAGTTCGGTGGAGAAATGGCCTTGGGGATTGAATCTGGTGTTTTGGCCGTTGACGGTTATGGTGGCGATGCCGGATTCGTCTATGGCTTGACCACTAATGATGTGGTTGTCTTGGACTAAGGTGGTTTCTGGGCCACGAGTTTTGTTGTGGATTATTATTTGGGGTGGAGTGGTGTCTGTTGTTATTTGTTGCGTGGTAATATTTATTGGTGTTTGTTGAGCAATTATGGTATTTGGTTTAGCAACTTTTTGTATAGGTTTATTTTGTGATGAAGCAGTTTTGATATTTACAGGTGTAGGTTTGGCAAATTGACTAATATAAGGTAGCAAAGCTAAACGTACTTTTTCTGGATTATTAAAATAAGGACTGGGATTATTAATATATTTTTTACCATTATTAGAAGTAACATAATAACCTTTTGGTGTTATGCTTACCCATTCACCATCTTTGAAACTAACCATTTGTACAATTTCTTTGCCGGTTTGTATATTCCATAAACGATTGCTGCCATCCAAAGAACCAGATAAAACTAATTTACCATCTTGAGAAAAGACTACAGATTTTATATCACCTAAATGTCCTTTAAAAGAGCGAATTTCTTTGCCACTATTTATATCCCATAGTTTCATTGTATTGTCATCAGAACCAGATACAATAAATTTACCATCTGGAGAAAAAGCTACGGATTCTATATCATCAGTATGTCCTTTAAAAGAGCGAATTTCTTTGCCATTATTTACATCCCATAGTCTTAAAGTATCATCCCAAGAACCAGATATAACAAATTTACCATCAGGAGAAAAGACTACGGATTTTATACCACCTAAATGACCTTTAAAAGAGCGAATTTCTTTGCCATTATTTACATTCCATAGTTTCATTGTAGAATAATCAGAACCAGATACAACAAATTTACCATTAGGGGAAAAGGCTAAGGATTTTATACGACCTAAATGACCTTCAAAAGAGCGAATTTTTCTGCCATTATTTACATCCCATAGTTTTAAAATATTATCTGAAGAACCAGATACAATAAATTTACCATCAGGAGAAAAGGCTACAGATTTTATATCATCAGTATGTCCTTTAAAATAACGAATTTTTTTGCCACTATTTATATTCCATATTTTCATTGTATTATCATCAGAGCTAGATACAACAAATCTACCATCATGAGAAAGGGTTACAGATTCTATATTGTTAGAATATTCTTCAAAAGAGCGAATTTTTTTGCCATTATTTATATCCCATAAAGTTATTGTATTATTAGAGCCTGATAAAACTAATTTACCATTAGGAAGAATGGATACATAATATGGGTTGTTAGGTGGAGATATGAATGAATGAATTTCTTGTTCATTGTTTATATCCCATAGTTTTAGAGTTCCATCCGAAGAACCAGATACAATAAATTTACCATCTGGTGAGAAGTCTACAGAATTTATACCATGATAATGTCCCCTAAAAGAGCGAATTTCTTTACCATTATTTACATCCCATAGTTTTAAAGTATCATCACTAGAACCAGATACAACAAATTTACCATCAGGTGAAAAGGCTACGGAGTTTATATCATCAGTATGTCCCTTAAAAGAACGAACTCTTTGTCCACTATTTACATCCAGTAGTTGTAAAGCATTATAATCCCAATAACCAGATACAATAAATTTACCATCAGGTGAAAAGGCTACGGAGTTTACGTCATAGGAACGTTCTTTAAAAGAACGAATTTCTTTGCCACTATTTACATCCCATAATTTTAAAATATCAAAAGCTTTAGATACAACAAATTTACCATCTGGAGAAAAGGCTACGGAATTTACAGAATGAGAATGTCCGTTAAAAGAGCGAATTTCTTTGCTATTATTTACATCCCATAGTCTTAAAGTATCATCCCAAGAACCAGATATAACAAATTTACCATTTGGAGAAAAGTCTACGGATGTTATTATATTAGAATGTCCCTTAAAAGAGCGGATTTCTTTGCCACTATTTACATTCCATAGTTTTAAAGTATCATCACCAGAACCAGATATAACAAATTTACCATTTGGAGAAAAGTCTACGGATGTTATTATATTAGAATGCCCCTTAAAAGAGCGGATTTCTTTGCCACTATTTACATTCCATAGTTTTAAAGTATTATTACTAGAACCAGATACAATAAATTTACCATCTGGGGAAAAGGCTACAGCATTTATACTTCCATGATTAAGCTTTTGTATTGATGGTTTGGGTAAAGTTGGTAATTTTTCTACAATTGGTTTAATTGGTTTAATTGGTTTTATCGGAGCTTCTGCAACCGGCACACATCCACTAACAATCAACCCAATTATCAACATTTTAAATATTTGCATTTTATAATATCTCCTTTTTGTTGCTTGTCTGAATCAGAATTAACGGAATTATAGAATTTCCAGAATTAAAATCCATAAACCAATTATATCGTTATTTGCCTTTATCCTGCAAATCTTTTAATCCTGAAAATCCTGATTCTGACATTTTTGAACATTTTCTCGTTCCCAACATCCAACAGTTGTTTCGGGAATGGAGTGAAACGGATTTCCCGAAACGATTGCTAGATATAGGTTTCGGGAAATTCACTTCGTTCCATTCCCGAAACAACCGTCAAAACTTGTATCGGTGGTAAACGTACTTCAATCAAGGCCAGTTCCGAGAACCAAAGCCATGTAGGGTCGGTGCAATGAAATGAAACCGACCAAACATAAATTCAATCAATAGCTTATGTATGTATTTATTTATATCATAATGGTCGGTTTCACGTTGTTACACCGACCCTACCGAACTCGTTCCCAACATCCCGTTAGGAATACAGTCAGGGACGCTCTGCGTCCCGCAACGCAGAGCATTGCAGAAGGCATTCCCAACCAAGAGGTTGGGAACGAGGTAAATGAGGTAAATAACCTACTTAGAATCCCGAACCACCTTCAACTTAGCCGGTTTACCACTGCCAAACACCTCCGGCTCATACATCTCCTCAGCATGAGTTGCCATCACCCCAAAATCACCCGGAGCTATCGCTTGAGCCACATAAGACAAATGATAATTGCCAGCCGTTAAATAATCAGAATAAAATATCGCCGCATGATGACGCAACTCCTTATGATAAAAACTCCACCAAGACTCACCATACTCCAACCACTCATCATCAGTGAACCAAATAGATTCCTTAGCATATTGACCAGCCCCAGCCTTATCCGCATCAATCAAAGAAGTAGTCGCCAAATCCCGATTAACTGGCTCCAAACCACCCGGAATCGGATCATCAACCACCACAAAATAACGTGGAGCTGGCAAGGAAACATACAAATCCACTCGCACCAACTCCCCAGTCAACAACTTCATTGGGCTTTGCAACAAAATCCACTTACCATCCCGTTCCACATGATATTCCCGTTGCACCTCAATTCCTGAATTGACCGCAGTTGCTTTCTCATCAGTTTCAGCATAAGTCATCTGCACTTTATAATAAACTCGGCCTTGACCTTCCCGCTTTAACTTAACAGTTGCTTCCTGTCCCGGATTATCCTTATTCATCGCATGAACAAAAGTCAATGCTGGACTTTTCACACTGTCAAAACTACCTTCGGATTCGCCATTATCACGTTCAATCGCAGCATCATCCAACCAAGTTTGCACCGTTAATATCGGCTGCTCTTTCTCATAAACATTAGCATACTCAATCAACGCATTCATACAATACATATTTTCTTGAGTACTGCCCCAATAACCCTTCCGATCTTGCATCTTAGTGATATTACGCACCAATTTGAAAGGAACCTCTCCAACACTACTCTGCTGCCCCATAGTTTGATCGTAACCACTCAGACTGCTCAAAATGGCACATTGAGTACGTAACGAAGAAGATAAAATATGTTTATAACTGCTGTCCAAATCCTCTGAAAAAGAAATCTTGCCAGCAGTTTGATTAGCATGAGCTAGAATTTTATCGGCCACATCATTACGGATACGCTGAGTTCCAGCCACTTGTAATGCAGCACTTAAAAACTGAGCTTTCCCAAATAAATCCATATATTCCACATGACCATGATAGCGATTAATATCATTACGAGTTATCTTGCCATGCCCTGCTAATGCTGCTAAAGCAGTGGCTCGCACTGAAGAAGCCATGCCTTTAGAATAAAAATCTGGCATCACATTTTTGCGTAACAATTTTAACAGATAGCTGTGCAAACGCTTCTCTACTGTTTCTGGAATATCATATTCCGCAGCTCGTAACCAATTGAAAGCTAATGCAGTATATGCAGTTAAGTAAGGGCTTACCCGTTCATTTTTAGCGACAAAATATGTCATGCCACCATTAGGAGCTTGATATTCTTTAGCTAAATTGATAGTTTGGCCGGGCAAAGTATAGCTGTCTTTCCAAGTCAAATCATCAGCAATATAATCCTGCAAGTTATTGTAATGAGAAGCCATTGTACCTTTAGTTAGCTTCTGTTCCCAACAAGCGTATGGATAATCTCGCATATAATTGAAAGCCTCATCAACTCCACCGATAACAGTTGGCGAAGCAATCACTTTCAGACCACCAACATTTGGATAAATATCTGCTGGAAACTTAACTTTTTCGGTAATTTCATCCGCTACCGTTGTTCCATAAGTAGCTGCTGTCACCGCTATTTGCCTAGCTCTTATCTGCAAACTTTTCTGCAATCCATCACTATCTGTACCATCGGAAGCAGTTGCTTCAAATTGAATGCTGCCAGCCGTAGTTGTTTGCAGTGGTAACCATTGCACATAGCGTTTATATGGTTCCGCTTTAATAGTGTAAGATTTATTAACCGCCTTTTTGCCCAAACCAACCATATTTTTAACACTTTGCATCCAGCTAGTGGTGGTGTTTGCATTAGGAGTTATCACTGGGCCTTTAGCTGTCACCGTGACTTTTAAATCCTTAGCTATTTCAGTTCGGTTCATCACACTAAAACCAGCTTGAAAAATATCACCAGTTAAAACTTGATTAGGCAATACTGGACGAATTTCAACAGGTTGATTAACCTTGAAATTATAATCTCCAAGACCCATCAAATCTTCCGGCGTGACAGCCATCACCAAAATTCGCCAACCAGTTAAATTATCAGGTAAATCAAACTTAATTTGAGCTTTACCATCATTATCGGTTTTCAAAGACGGATTCCAGTAGCTCACATATTTAAATACCGACCGCATACTTAAACTACTACCGCCATCACCGCCAGCATTAGCACCTTTTTTCTCAAATTTTTGCCGTCCAACCAACCGCATCAATAGACTGAAATTAGCCATATCCAAATCATCTAAAGTGTAAAAACCTTTGTATGGATTGAAATAATCACGGCCAGCACTCAATAAATCAAATACCGATTCATCCAACACTGTCACAGCTAATTCAATCGGTTCACGCTCTGGCTTCGGATGCCGAGGTTGAGCTTGGAATTCAACGATAACCGTTTCGCTTGGTTTATAAACCGATTTATCAGTTTTAACGTTAATTAATATCTCTTTATACGGGTCCTTGACCGTTGTTTTGACATAACCCATGCGGAAAGCTGGCTTGCCTAAATCAACCTGATTTTTATCAATTGGCTTATCAACCCTTGGCGACATAACCGTAACAGAAACAAAGAAACCCGGCACATAATTTGGTTCTACCGGCACTTCAATTATTTCCATATTGGATTTTAAAGTTGTCACCCAGCTTTTAATTGAACCAAATCGTTCCACTGTCACTAAAGCTTTAGCACCTTGGTACGGATTTTTGACCAGATAACGAGCGGTATCACCAACTTTATAATTTTCTTGCTCTGGCACAATTTCCAAACCATGCCCGGGTTTAGTCTCCCACATCACATAACCTTTACCAATCGCCCATTGCCGTAATTCAGTTTGATGGACTCGGTCTTTGCTGTCCTTAATGGTAGCGGTGATTTTATAGGAACCAGATTGTGACGGTGTGAAAGCACATGGGATAGCTTCCAAAGTAGATTTCAGACTGCAAGATGAATCTGTGTTAACCCAAGTATGCTCATAGCGTTTATTATAGGCATTACCAGCCGTTTTAACGTTGACCGCCTTAGTTTCCAACCGTTCTATTTTGGTCTCAATTGCAGTATCTGCCACTGGTTTGCCAAATTCATCCACCACTAACAACATAACAGTGCTTTCCTGCCCAGCCGTTAATAACCAACTGGTTTCTTTCAGACCAACAAAGCGATCTCGCCCCACATAACGAGCCGTTACACTACTGGCTACATCTTTGCCTCGGTCATCTCGCACCGCACTTTCCACCATTAACTGACCATATAAAATTTTAGAACTAGTTGGCAAGCTGAAAGTTGTTTGCAACAGCCCTTTATTATCCAATTTTTCCTTTTCAGTGCTGAAAATTGCTTCACTATCATTATCTTCACTATAAACATCAAACCAAAAACCTTTAGCTTGTGGATGGCTTGGATGCAAACCTTGCTGTTTTAAAATAGCTCTCACTTTAGTTTTAGCTTCACCATATGGACCACCTGAATGCAACATAGCGGCGGTACTACTTATGACTTTTTCACCAATGTGGAACAATTCGCCATTAAGAGCTGTATGGACTTTAAACGGTGATGGAGTGAAATCACTGACCAAAACTCGTATTGGAGTCCATGTGGTATTCTTCTTAAATTTAGCGGTTAATTCAAAATCATACCAACCGACAGCACCAGTTTTCGGAATCGTTAATTCACCATCATAAGCTCCAAATTTTGATAAACTAAAGTTCTTCTGTTCATAGACAACTTTGCCCATTGGATCAGTTACTTTTAACGTGTAACCTTTTTGAGGTGCAGCGACAAATTTTTCATTGCTTTGATCTCGCACAAACAGCTTATACTGCACCGTATCCCCAACTTTATAAATGCCCTGAGCGGTGGTTCCCCAAGTATGAATATGACCATATTTAGCTTTCATATCTGGATACATACTAGAGTCATCAGTGTAATCATATAATTGCACACGAAACTTAGAATCAAGTGGCAATAAAGCTTGATTTTTTCCTTTCTGACAACGAATAAAAAAGCGGTCTTCAGTTTGATAATCCCAATAGACATAAGCATGTTTTAATTTGGGGTCCATAGCTTTAGTACCTGGCAAACGTGCTATACCTTCAGCATTGGTTATCGCTATTGCTAGTTCACTTGGAAGTTTTTTATCTGGAGCATAGGTATCTTTATATATCGACACATCAACTCCTTCCACTGGCAAACCAGTTGCAAGGTCCGTCACCCAAACCAAAGTATTGTAATGGCCTAATTTAGCATGGATATAATAAGGTGTTGTTTGACCAAAAAACCAATTACGATTTTTAGCAGATTCATTGTTAATATCGGGTTTAGTTTTGAAATAACCCTGCACCACTCCTGATTCGGCTGGAATTAAATCCCTGACTCCAAGTGGAATTTTTACCGCAATATCTTTCAATGGCGAAGGTTGAACTTTATGCTTTTTATTCTTGCTCCAACCATCTTCAGTAAGTACATTGTAAGATATTGAAATATCGTCTAAATTAGTTGTATAAATGGGTAATTCACTATCAACTCCCTGCTCCAATACAGAGAAATCATGTTCAAAATGATGATCTGGAGCTCGATGGTCAGTGGCAAAACTGAGTGCTACCGAATTGGTCAAGGAACGGCCAAATTCATCTTTTAATGCAGTGGGATTAGTTATGGCTATGTTGTAGTCAGTGAAAGCTTTGAAAGCTCGTGGCAATCGAATCCAGTATTCTTGATCTTTATAATGTGACTCATCCAAACGAGTGTAACTGTTTCTGCCTTGCCAAGGATTATATTTTTTACTGCCAATTTTAGGAGTTATTTGCAACTGTTGTTTCAGCATATTAACTGTTACTGGACTGGAAAATTTCAAACTCACGCTTCGCATTGGGTTACAACGTTTATTAGCTTTTTCTCCAACCGCAACCGAAAAATCGTTGCCATCCAAAGCTTCACATTCTAAACCGAGAAACTTAAATTCTGGAAAGGTATAAATCTGAACTAAACTACGTTGTTCAATTCCCAATTCCTTACCTTTAATTGAGCGTAAACCGGGTTCGATCATTAATTGCACTTGGCTATTTAACGGGAAAGTTTGGGCTGGCAATATATCCCATTTCTTCGACACAGTGGCTGGTAAAGGTGGTTCATTTTTATTGCGAGTTGGCAATTCAACTTTGGCTTTAACTCGTTGACCATCTGAAGTTTGAAAATATATATGTTTTGCCACTGATTTTTTGGTGACAATTTGTTTAAAAAATACTCGGATTTTAAGGTTGCCAGGTTCTAACCATTGACGGATTGAAGTATAACTGACCTTTGGTCGCTTGGTAATAAAAATATGTTGCAGAGATTTTTCAATAGTGCGACCTTCTTGCGTAGTTATGCCGGGTTCAATCACCATTTCATAACGGGTAGCTGGTTGTAGGGCTGTTGTACGACCTAATTCACAAGCCAAATTGGAGGTGTCTAACCATCGCCATTGGCATTGCACGGCCGGCTTGAATGTAATGGGAATTTCGGAACTATCACGCTCCATTTTTCCAACTGGTACAACCGGTTGATTGAAACTAATAACAATTTGCCGCCCAGCCGGCACATCTTTACCACTGGGTTTTATTTTCATGATTTCGAGAGGTTTTTCTTTATGAAACACGCTGGAGTCATAAACCGCCCAAACTGGCGTGAACCAGCTACATATTAATGCTAAGGTTAGGATTTTTTTAAACATGTTGAGTTGCCTCGTTTGTTAAGTATATAGTTGATTTTAGCTTAAATTGGTTAGGGATGCAATTTGTGGGGCGGTTTTATGTTTATATCTTAATGTGGCAGTAAACGTGTATAATGGGAAAAATCTTGGTATTTGTGAATAGGGCCTTTTTTATAAAGCAGGAGATTTACTTTTAAGTTATCTAGCATCGTGTTCCTACTTTAAAGTTGTAATGATATTTCTTTAATTGTTAATCACTTATTAGATATGTGATGATAGTCTTTATACTAGTTGTAAGGTTTTATAGTGCAAACGTTAGTTCATTTGGGTTGTCACTTGAGGATTACTTTGCTCAGGTGATATTGGAAGAAGTTAGGGAAGCTGATTTATGAAAAAAATGTTTATTTACTTGGCTTTGTTTGTGGTAGTGGGTCATGCACAAGAAGCACCTCGGTTGTCTATTGATGATAGTTGGACATTGAATTTGCCTTATTTGGAGATTGAAACGATAAATGGTAAAAAGGCTTATAGTGCTACTCTTATTTCTGATGATGGTGGTATTACTTTTGTTGTAGATACTGCTTCAGTTAAGGAGATTGCAATTTATGAGAAAAAGCCATTAGCAAAAGAAAAAGAAATAATATGGAATAAGGCTGAAATTATTCAGGGTGAAAATCCTGATATTTTTAGGCAGGACGTATGTGGTGCTAGGATTGAAAAGGACAAGTATGGATGCAGGCAATCTTTGTATGGTTGGGAAATTGATCATATTCAACCTAAAGCCGAAGGTGGTTCTGATGATTTGAGTAATTTACAGCCTTTGTATTGGAAACTTAATGCGAATAAGTCAGACAAACTTGATTGGAAATGTGGGATTAACTCAAATTAGCTGGATATTTTTTTATTTCTAAAGTTTGTTTGGGAAACAATCGCTGCGAGACATGGAGAGGCGAAGCCGAAGTCGAGTAGTCCGCAATTTGCGTGAGAGTTCAAAAATTTAAACAAGCTCACCGTTTACGTTATGGGGGAGTTGCCCGATGAGATCGGACGTGTCGGGGCAGTAATAACCGGTTTCGCTGAAAAATTGAAGTTCACGGAATATGGACATTCCGGGGACATCATGAAATTTCTGCGAAACTCATCAATTTATGGTAGTCCTGCAATATGTAGTGTTAAACCTACTAAGTTTTTGAAACCTAGTAGTTTTTTGAAGCTATCACTACTTTCTATAGGACTACCCAATTTATTTTAATTAACTGAATTTATTATAGATAATATTTTAAGGATATTATCAATGTGTTAAGTCCTATATTTTTATTTACCAATCTTACTTTCTTGACCAGCCATAAGTTTATGAATATTAGAACGGTGTCTCCAAATCAACAAAATACTTATTATAATACTAGCAATTTGATATTCCCATATTGGAGCAAACCAAAACATATATAATGGAGCAGATATTGCTGTGACAATTGCTGCTAATGATGAATAGCGTAATAGTAAAGCTATACTTAACCATGTAACTAAGGCTGCTAAACCAACTTGCCAAACTAAAGCAACTAAAGCTCCAAATGCAGTTGCAACTCCTTTACCACCTTGAAAATTAAAGAAAATAGGATATAAATGTCCAACAAAAACCGCAATAGTAACTCCAGCTAATATTATTGCAGAACTTGTTAATAATTTAGCTATTAATACAGCTATTACTCCCTTTAATATATCCAATATTAAGGTTATAAGAGCAGCCTTTTTACCTCCATATCGTAATACATTAGTTGCTCCAGGATTGCCAGAGCCTTGAGTACGTGGATCAGACAACCCCATCATTTTAGATATAAGCATTGCACCAGATACAGAGCCTAATAAATAAGCTAAAACTATTAATAAACTTTCAATAACCATAGGATAAATTAAAATAATTGTTCAGGAATAACAGTGGATTTCTTAACAGTACGTTTCTTCTTCTTTCTTTTCTTACTCTTTTTTGCAGTTTTCTTTCTAATTTTCTTGTCAGAATATTGATATTTTTCTGGTACATCTTTAATTGGTTTTCCTCTCAATGCTAAACTCATAAAATCCATCCACATAGGCAATGCAGTTCTACCACCAGTTTCCTTATAACCCAAAGAACGAGGTTTATCAAAACCAACCCAAACTGCAGTAACTATATCTGAATTATACCCAACAAACCAAGCATCCCGTAAGTTACTAGTTGTACCAGTTTTACCAGCCATATCACGCCTTTTAAGCCTACGAGCCCGTTTGGCAGTCCCGATACGAATTACGTCTTTTAACATAGAAGTCATAGAGTAAGCATTATAGGAAGTTATAGCTTTTGGTGCATAACGTGGCATTTGATCACAATTAGTATGGGAAGTTAAAATTTCTTTAGCTTCATCTAATTCAGATGTTAAAACCTCTGCTGGGCATTTACGGCATATTTTTAACGGATTACTAGAATAAATAACTTTACCATAACTATCCTCAATTCGATCAATAAAATAAGGTTTAACCCTAAACCCTCCATTAGCAAATACTGCGTAACCAGTAGCTAATTTTAATGGAGTAACTTCACCAGTACCCAAGGCAATAGTTAAATTTTTAGGCATATTTTTTTTATTAAAACCAAAATTAGTCAAATGGTTAATCGCATAATCAACCCCAACTTTTTCTAACAATCGTACTGAAGATACATTGTGTGAATAAGCTAAAGCTCTTTTTATAGTAGTCCAACCGTAATACCTTTTACTATAATTGCGAGGTCGCCATCTTTTACCACCACCTATTTTATATACTATAGGAGCATCATTAACAGAATAATTGGCTGAAAAACCTCTGGATAAAGCAGCCGAATAAATAAACGGTTTAAAAGTTGAACCGGGTTGTCTTTTTGCTTGAGTTACTCGATTAAATTTACTATTAAAATAATGAAATCCTCCTGCCAATGCCATAATACTTCCATCATTTGGACTAATAGTAACTAAAGCACCTTCAACTTGTGGAATTTGTGATAAACGCCAGCTAACATCTTTAAATTTCAAATTTTGTATATTAACTTCTATAAGGGGTTGTTCCTTGGAAGTTTCATCTAGTTTATTAATGTTATGCTTTATTTTACTAGGAGTTGCCATAATTATGTCTCCAAGTTTAACAATGGCTCTAGCATTTTTTGGGTAACGGCCTCTCCTATATGAAGTAATATATCGTCTGGCCCAAGATAAACCACTCCATTTAATAGTAAATTTTCCCACCTTAGAATTAAAAGCAACTATACTTTTACGATTGACTTTTAACACAATACTTGGTATTAAGTTACCTAATACTGGATATTTTTGTAAAGCTTTAGCAGCCCATTTTTCTAAATCAATGCCATCAGCTTTTTTAGGTATTGGCACATTAGCAATAGCACCGGTATACCCATGGCGGCGGTCATAACGTAATAGATTTTTACGTACTGCTAAGTTAGCTTTTTGTTGTAGGCTACTATCAATGGTAGTAAAAACTCTATAACCACTATGAGATACTTGTTCACCAAATCTTTCTATTAAATAGGAACGTACCATTTCAGCAACATATAAACCATCAATTTTTGGAATTAATTTATATATCTTAGCAGTTATTGGAGCAACAATTGCAGTTTCATATTCTTCATTGCCAATATATCCTAAAATTTGCATTCTTGTTAAGATATAATTTCTACGTTTTAAAGCTCGCTTTGGATTACTGATTGGATTATTTGCTGATGGGGCCTTGGGTAAACTGGCTATCATTGCCAATTGGGCTAAGGATAGTTTATCTATGTCGGTTCCATAGTAAACTTGAGCTGCTGCTCCTACTCCATATGCATGATTACCAAGAAAAATTTTATTTAAATATAACTTAAGGATTTCATCTTTAGTTAATTCTTCTTCAATTTTAAAAGCTAACAGTATTTCATTAAATTTACGAGTAAAAGTCCTTTTATGAGTCAGAAAAAAATTACGAGCCACTTGCATAGTAATGGTACTACCACCTTGACGTTTTTCTCCGGTTTTAAGTAAACTAACGACTGCTCTTAATAAACCTTTTAAATCAACTCCACCATGTTCAAAAAAACGGTCATCTTCTGCTGCCAGTATTGCTTTAGTTAATAAAGGAGGAATTTGTCTTTCTGTTAATGGAGTACGTCGCTGTTCTCCATATTCTGCAATAAAAGCTTTATCTTTGGTATATATGTGCAATGGTACTTGCAAACGTATTTCTTTTAATCGTTCCACTGAAGGTAATTGAGGTATAAAATACCATTTGACAGCAGCAATAGCGAATATTGCAACCAATATACTTATTAACCCCATGAGTAATGTAGTGCGTAAAACTAAATAAAATTTATTTCTTATATTCATGAAAGTTTAAA
>JAUCGL010000095.1 GCA_030378105.1 Candidatus Halobeggiatoa sp. HSG11
TTTAAGATTGAATGACTTGCAAGTCGTTACTTACTGACTATCAGTCAGTTTATACTGTAAGTCGGCTGTAAGCCGAAATGCGACTTTTAGTCGCCATCCATACTATGGACTTTAGTCCATAGTGATTTATTGTTTTGGTAGTCCTCCAAAAAGTAGTGATGACTCCAAAAAACATGTTAAATCTCAAATACCTAAGCAGGTTTAACACTACATATTGGAGGACTACCATTGTTTTTACCCGCATATTCACCAGAACTCAATCCAATTGAACACAAATAGAATTCAGTTATAACGTTATATTAAGCAGTTTCGTCATAAATTTGATTCACTTACCGAAACAATAGATTTTATTTTTCAGAATATAATTAATTTTAATGGTGTGAAAATATAGAAATGTTACTATATATTCCACCGATTTCATCGGTGGCTATTCACATTCAATCCTTTCAGGATAGTTAAAACAACTCCAATGGGGTTCACACTTGAATATCCATAGGTGAAACCTATGGAATTAAATTAATTAAAACGCTCTCAGTGTCAACCATCAGTTATTTAGAAAAGATGTCTATTATTTGAAATCATAATACAAGCCAAAAATTTTAATATTGACTTATATCGCCAAATCATGAAATAATGCTCTTTTTTAAATCTTCAAAAAGGAGCAATATACAGTGGAGAGTACAACCTCTGTAGCAGGCCAAGGCACTTATAACTATAAAGTCGTGCGGCAATTTGCCATTATGACAATAGTTTGGGGTGTAGTTGGCATGGCAGTGGGAGTTTTTATAGCTGCCCAGCTAGCTTGGCCTTGGCTAAACAATATCATTGATGTACCATACTTTACCTTTGGTCGATTACGGCCATTACACACCAATGCAGTTATTTTTGCCTTTGGTGGTTCAGCATTATTTGCAACTTCTTATTACATTGTGCAGCGTACCTGCCATGTTAGATTATTTTCCGATAAATTGGCAGCCTTTACATTTTGGGGTTGGCAAACAGTTATCGTAGCAGCAGCTATAACTTTACCTCTTGGATTCACTTCCAGTAAAGAATACGCTGAATTAGAATGGCCTATTGACATATTAATAACCGTAGTTTGGGTAGCTTATGCAATAGTATTCTTTGGAACTGTGCTGAAACGTAGAATTTCACATATCTATGTGGCTAATTGGTTTTTTGCGGCTTTCATCATAACCATTGCGTTATTGCATATTTTTAATAATTTGGCAGTGCCAGTATCAATGTTTAAATCCTATTCCGCATATGCTGGAGTGCAGGATGCAATGGTACAGTGGTGGTATGGGCATAATGCAGTTGGTTTCTTCTTAACCGCAGCTTTCCTAGGCATGATGTACTATTTCATTCCTAAACAAGCCGAACGACCAGTTTATTCTTATCGGCTTTCCATCGTCCATTTCTGGGCTTTGGTTTTTACCTATATTTGGGCTGGCCCACATCATTTGCATTACACCGCTTTACCTGATTGGACTCAATCTTTAGGTATGGTTATGTCATTGATTTTATTAGCACCTTCATGGGGCGGTATGATTAACGGTATTATGACATTATCTGGAGCTTGGGAAAAACTTCGCAGCGATCCAATTTTACGTTTCTTAATTGTGGCAGTTTCCTTCTACGGTATGTCAACTTTTGAAGGCCCTATGATGGCTATTAAGACCGTCAATGCCTTATCTCATTATACCGATTGGACAGTTGGCCATGTACATTCAGGAGCTTTGGGTTGGGTAGCTATGATCACGTTTGGTAGCATGTATTATTTGATTCCACGTTTGTATGGACGTACTTTACATAGTCTTAAACTTGTCGAGTATCATTTCTGGTTGTCAACTATCGGAGTTGTGTTGTACATAACTTCAATGTGGGTATCTGGAATCATGCAAGGTTTAATGTGGCGAGCAGTTAATACTGATGGAACTTTGACTTATAGTTTTGTTGAATCAGTTCAGGCTATGCACCCTTACTACGTTATTCGTTGGTTAGGTGGTCTTTTATTCTTAATTGGAATGTTAATTATGGCTTACAATATCTTTAGGACAGTTACTAGTCCGGAAAAAGGTGAAGTCAATGATAAAATTCCAGAACCAATTCATTAAGGAGACGACAATGGCAACAGGACATGAAAAAGTTGAAACTAATATTGGTTTAATGATGACTTTAATCCTTATCGTAGCGGCGATTGGTGGTTTAGTACAAATTGTACCATTATTTTTTATGCAATCAACCACAGAACCAGTTGAAGGTTTAAAACCTTATTCAGCTTTGGAATTAGCTGGCAGAGATGTATATGTGCGAGAAGGTTGTTATCTCTGTCATTCACAAATGATTCGACCTTTCCGGGCTGAAACTGAACGTTATGGGCATTATTCGGTAGCTGGTGAGTTTGTTTATGATCGTCCATTTCAATGGGGTTCTAAACGCACTGGCCCAGATTTACATCGAGTAGGTGGTCGTTATAGCGATGATTGGCATTATGTGCATTTGATGAATCCACGCGATGTTGTGCCAGAATCTGTCATGCCAAATTATCCATTTTTAGCTGATGCTGAGTTGGATGGTGTGCAAGTGCAGAAGAATATGCGGGCATTAAAAGATTGGTTCAATCATCCTTATACTGATGATGAGATAACTAAAGCTCCCGATGCGGTGGCTGGTAAAACTGAAATGGATGCCATAATTGCTTATTTGCAAAACTTAGGCACTGCAATAAAAACAGTGAGGTAAGTTATGGAATTTATGGCAATTTTTCAATCAATATGGACGATTGTAGTTATGTTGGCTTTTTTTGGAGTTATAGCATGGGCTTACGACAAAAAACGTAAGACTACTTTTAATAATGCTGCTAACTCATTAATTGAAGATGATGACTCAATCCGAAGGAGTAACAACAATGTTTGACAGCAGTTTATTTACTAGTCAATTTTGGGAATGGTTTATCATCATTCCAACTGTGGGCGGCATTTTAGGATGTTTTGCTTTGATAATATGGCTTTCTAGCGATCGTCCCGATCCAGACCAAAAAGTTGAAACTATGGGTCATGTTTGGGATGAGGATTTAGCTGAATATAACAATCCGCTACCAGTGTGGTGGTTGTATATGTTTTATCTAACTTTATTTTTCAGTATCGGATATTTGTTACTTTATCCCGGTTTAGGTTCTTTTAAAGGTTTCCTTGGCTGGACTGAAGTTGGTGAGTATGAAGCTGAAATTAAAGCTGCGGATGAGGTGTATATGCCGCTCTTCACTAAATATCAAAATGAGCCAATTGCTGAGTTAGTTAAGCAACCGGAAGCTGTCAAGATAGGCCATCGTTTGTTTATGAATTACTGTACAGTTTGTCATGGTTCTGATGCTGGTGGTGTGAAGGGTTTTCCTAATCTACGGGATGATGATTGGCTTTATGGTGGTAGTCCTGATGCTATTAAGGCAAGTATCATGACTGGTCGGCAGGGAGTGATGCCGTCGGCACAGATGAATGGTGTGGCTACTGATGCTGATATTAATAATATCTCTCAGTATGTGTTGAGCTTGAGTAAGGCTGATCATGATGCAACTGCTGCGGTTGAAGGTGAGAAGACTTTTAAGCGGATTTGTTTTGCTTGTCATGGGCCTGATGGTAAGGGTGTACAAGCTATGGGTGCTCCTAATTTAACTGATAATGTTTGGTTATATGGTGGTTCGGTGTCTGATGTGAAGGAGAGTATAACTAAGGGTCGTCAGGGTCGGATGCCAGCTCATGGTGAGTTTTTGGGTGAAGCTAAGGTTCACCTTTTAGCTACTTATATTTTTAGTTTGAGTAAGAAGTAGGTTTTTTGTAGGTCGGGTTAAGTGAGAGCATAACCCGACTTTTTTAATATCAGATAACTCTTTCTTAATTCAGGCTTAACCATTTTAACAATATTGAAACCTAATATATAGCAATCCTTAATTATGAATGCTTAATTCTTAATTAAAATCTATAAAAATATCAGATTCTTGCTTAATATAACTGTGGTCTATC
The DNA here is from genome assembly GCA_030378105.1 of Candidatus Halobeggiatoa sp. HSG11. Lineage (GTDB taxonomy): Bacteria > Pseudomonadota > Gammaproteobacteria > Beggiatoales > Beggiatoaceae > DRQV01. The sequence goes on from JAUCGL010000095.1 coordinate 4,023, forward strand.
CAATCGGGAAATGCTATAGTATTCATTATCATAGAACAATATTTGACCATTTAAGATATCATGCCCCAATCAAACACATCCTACCACTACGTGCTGTAACCCTCCAATTCATCCAAAACTCGTTTGTTTTATCACTTAAGATTTGACTGCTGTTGCGACATTTAATTTAGTGACGTGCAAAATTATGAACTTGTTAAGATGCAGACAGAGTGCCATACACCAAAAGTAATAACTGGTAGTATGTGGGGTAACTAGATTTATCGTTGCTCACTATATCACATCACAACATATTATAAATACCTTTAAATATATGGAACATCTTTCTATTATTCCTCCTGCATTAGCAATTATTTTAGCAATAACAACTCGTAATGTAATTATATCTTTGTTTATCGGGATATTTTCAGGCCATCTATTATTAAATTCTTTCAACCCAATCTTATCTTTTATTGCACTTTTTGAAGGAATTATTACCTTATTTCAAGAAGCATGGATTACTAAAACTATATTATTTGGATTATTAATTGGTTCAATCTTACGTTTAATAGTTAGTTCTGGGGGAGTTGATGGTTTTGTGGAATTTTTAACTAAAAAGAAAAATATTATTCACTCAAAACGAGGGACATTGCTGTTAGCTTATATTATTGGGATAATAATTTTTATAGAATCATCAATCACTTCTCTTGTAGCCGGTGCTGTTACCAGACCACTGACTGACAAATATGGAATCTCTCGAGAAAAACTCGCTTATGTATGTGATTCTACTTCAGCCCCAGTTTGTTCATTAATCCCATTAAATGCTTGGGGAGCATTAATAATTGGTTTGATCACTACCCAAATTAATGCAGGAATTATTAGTGGCAATGCGGTAGAAATTTTCATCAGGTCTATTCCTTTTAATTTTTATGCAATTATAACGTTATTATTGGTTCTATTTATTATTCTCACTGAGAAAGATTTTGGTACCATGAAAATTGCTGAGAAAAAAGCTCAACCAAAAAGTACAAAATTTTCTACTGTACAAGGTAATTTATGGCATATGATGTTACCTCTGTTAGTTCTAATTATAATGATGCCAGTTAATTTATATTTTAGTGGTAACGGAAATATTATGGAAGGGAGTGGTTCAACTTCAGTTTTTTTTGCAGTTGTAACAAGCTTATTTTTTAGCTATTTTTACTATGTTTTCAGTAAAGTTATGGATACCAAAACTTGGTTTGAAAACTTTTATGCTGGAATAAGTGATATGATTCCGATTGGGATTGTACTTATTTTAGCATTAAATATTGGCCATATAACTCAAATTTTAGGAACTGGACAATATCTAGCATCTATTGCTAACAATTCTATCCCTTTAATTTTTATTCCTCCAATTATTTTTATTTTATCAGGTATTGTTGCATTTTCCACAGGAACAAGTTGGGGAACTTTTTCTATTATGTTACCTATTGCAATAGCAATTTCAGGTGATGCTCAACTAAGTCTTACTATTGCTGCTGCTATTTCTGGAGGAATTTTTGGTGATCATTGTTCGCCTATTTCAGATACTACAATTATTTCTTCAATGGCTACTAAATGTAATCATATTGCTCATGTTAATACTCAATTGCCTTATGCAATTACTAGTGGATTGATTAGTATAGTATTATTTATGGGAACTAGTTTTTTCCTATCCTAAAATTTAACAAGCAATAGTTTTATTTTGCTATCTCAAACTTATATTGAATTTAGAATTAATATTACTCTCTGCGTAACTTAAAAAATGATTAATTGGAAAATATTTGTTTGTATTTTCACCAATCAAATGTTAAAATTAAAAATTATAATTATACGGATTGAATATTGTAAATATAATCAATCTTAACATATTAATAACACAAGTATTATATCATTTATACATATGTTATATTCCAAACTTTTTCCTATCTTTTTATTGACTTCATTGTTAATTAGTTGCTCACAGCCTTCATTAGTGAAAACAAATCAAGCTATAGAAGAAGATTTATATCTTCAAGAAGAAGCAGAACCTTATTTAGATGCTTTTCACATTATCCAAGATATAAAAACTTTGGCTCAAAACTCAAAAAATTATTTAAATAAATCTTGTGCAGAACAACCACTATCTAAAATTCAACAACGGCTAGATAAACGTTTCAATAACAAATTTTTTGCTCCTTGGCAAATCAGACCTTCATCTAAAAGGAAAGTTACTTACGCTTTTAGAACATACAATAATGGATTTGGAGAAACTCAACAAAAACGCCCCAAAACATGGTTTAATAATTTGAAAAAACTGGCTAATATGAGAACTTATCCAAATGCTCGCCGTAAAGCCATAACAATAAGAAATACTAATTTAAGAGAGTTACCCACCAATCAACCTTTATTTAAAAATTTTAATATAGCCGGTGAAGGATATCCATTTGATAATTTACAAAAATCAGCTATTTGGGCTAATACTCCGATTTTTGTTTCTCATATTTCTGCTGATAAAGCTTGGGCATTAGTTGAATCACCACGTGTACCCGGTTGGATTCCGACAGAAGACCTTGCTTTTGTGGATAAAAAATTTATTAAAACTTGGAAATCTGGTAAATATGTTGCAATTACTAATGACCAAACATCAATTGTAGATGAAAATAACCTATTTCGTTTTAAAGCTAATGTTGGAACCATTTTTCCCAGAGTCAGAGAAGACAATAATAAATACCAGATTTTGACTGCTGTCACTGATGAAAACCATCAAGCAAAAATAAGAACCGCTTATATTTCTAAACAGTTTGCCATTTCCAAACCGCTAAGATTATCCCAATCTAATATTGCAGAAGTTACCAATCAATTGTTAAATAAACCTTATGGTTGGGGAGGTATGTATGAAAATAGAGATTGTTCTTTAACTACTAGAGATTTATTTACTCCTTTTGGCTTATGGTTACCTAGAAATTCAAAAGCTCAGGCTAAAACTGCTGGTAAATATATTTCATTGAAAAACATGAGTTTAAAGCAAAAAGAAAAAATGATAATTAAAAAAGGAATTCCTTATTTAACTTTGTTATGGAAGAAAGGACATATAATGTTATACATTGGAACTTTCAAAGGTAAAGCTCTAGTTTTTCATAATTTTTGGGGAATTATAACTAAGGATCATCGTGGTAGAGAAGATAGAAAAGTAGTTGGAAAATCTGCTATAACAACATTACGACCTGGCAGTGAACTTGATAATATTGATGATAAAAAAGGTAATTTCCTAAGAAATATTGCTGGGATGACGATTTTAGCTGCTTCTAATAAAGTAAGGGGTTGTCGTTAGTTATGTCTTTTAACCAATACAAAAACGTAGCTCAGGTTCAACAAGAATTTAACATAAAATATCAAGAAGATAACTTTCTTCAAATTAGTTCTTTTAAACCAAGACAATCTTTTTTAGACGATTTAAAATTTGCTCTTGAATCTTTAGATGTATTTTCTTCAGAAGCAGCTCGTTGCGAAGTAATAATATTTCCAGTATTAAAAGAGGTTTATAAGCACTACGCAACTAATTATGAACTTTGGATTCAAAAAACAATATTTTGTGATGAACTTTTGAATGGTGTGCCTGATTATATGATTTCCAAACGATCAGATTTGGGTAAGACAATATTAGAACTCCCAATTGTCATGATTGTTGAGGCCAAGAAGAATGATTTTGAACAAGGATGGGGACAATGTTTGGCAGAATTAATTGCTGCCAGAGAACTTAACAAAACTGGAAAAGTATACGGTATTGTAACTGATGGTAAATACTGGGAATTTGGCTATTTGCTAGATGATGTATTTACAAAAAATCTTCACAGTTTATCTTTGGATAGACTGACCGAAGAATTATTAGGAGGAATAGATTTTATATTTAAACAATTATGAATAAGCAATTTACTATTGGCAATTCGCCAGAAAATACCTATCACATTGTTGGTATTGAAGAAAATACTAATCTTACAGTTACTTCTTTATCGGCTAGTGAATATTTAATATGCAGTGCAAATAATAATTTAATTGTAGGCAGGCAACGAGTTGCAATGGCGAGGATTGATAAATATACTCCACTGCAATTAGATAAAATTAGTTTTACTTTAGATGAGTTACTGAAAAACAAAGGTATTTTACCTAAAACTAAGTTTAATCAAAAGCAACAACAGACTGATTATAAACTTGATTCGGGTAGAATTTATTTAGCTGGAGCTTCAGATGTATGTGATATAAGATTATCATCTCCACGGGTTGCTTGGCATGCAGTAGAAATACAACATGATGGTAGTCAATGGCAGTTGCGTTTGATTCAAACTAATAAAAAAATTACCGTTGTTAATGGTGATAAATTAAGAGTTGGACCTTACCAATTAATATTTAAAGATAACGGTCAAGTAACAGTCATGATTGCAACCAATGATCGTTTAACAATGAAAAATATTGGGGTGTTGCATCCTAAAAAGCGTAAGAATCCACCTTTGATAAGAGACTTATCTTTGAGCTTTCAAGCTGGTGAATTTATGGGGATAATTGGTCCAAGTGGTGCTGGTAAATCAACCTTATTAAAGGCTATTAGAGCAATCATTCCAGTTAATTCTGGGCAAATAACTTTATCGCAAAATGATACTAGAAAAAACTCAGAAATTTTAAAAGAAATTGGTTTTGTACCACAAGATGATGTTGTTATAGAAGAATTAACTGTAGCAGAAAATTTACGTTATGCGGCTCAATTAAAATTACCTGCCGATTGGCCAGCAGAAGCCATTGAGCAAAAAGTTGATGAATTAGTTAAAGCTATGAATTTGGATCAGCAACGTAATAATTTCTGTTCTAATATTTCTGGTGGGCAACGCAAACGAGTTAATTTGGCTTTGGAGATGATGTTGGAGCCAACTTTTTTATTAGCTGATGAAGTTTGTTCAGGGTTATCTTCGTTAGATACTGATAATATTTTGCAACATTTACGATGGATAGCTGATAGTGGTAAAGGCATTATGTTAACAATTCACTCACCAGATATTGAAGCTTTTGATTTAATGGATACATTATTGGTACTTGACACAGGTGGATTTATTGCGTACTATGGTCCTGCACAACCGGATGCTTTGCAATATTTTTCTAAGCAAACTTCTTCTCCATATCGATCACCTAAGTTAATCTTTGATATATTGGAGAAAAAAGAAGGTGAGCAACGTAAAACTTTACCAGAAGATTGGCATTTGATTTATAAAAGCTCGCCGTATTATCAGGAGTACATTCAGGCCAAACTGTCTGAGGAAAGTCAAAATGAGTAACATAATTTCTTTAAATGTAACTGTTAAACGTTCTCGTACTAATCAGTTGTTTAAATTAGTGCAACGCCGTTTATTGACTTTTTATCGGGATAAAACTGATTTAGTTATTACCTTTGGTCAAGCTCCTATCCTTGCTATAGCGTTCTTCTTTGTGTTTCAAAAAATCGTTACAGTTGGTGTAACCCAGTCTTTTTTTCAACCTTTACGAATTTATCTGGCTCCAAATACTGTTAGCATTATTGTTTTTCTTGCTGTATTGACAGCAGTTTGGTTTGGTTCTTCTAAGGCGATTGTTGAAATTCCGGGTACTAAAGTTTTATATCAGCAAGAACGATTAAGTTTTTTAGGTAATTTTAATTATTTAATTTCAATTTTTATTTCTTTATCCATAATTGCTTTTGGGCAAGTTCTTTTATTTGCTTTAACCTTCCATTCTTTATTTATTTTCCTTCCCGCATGGTTCCAACCTTATGATACAGGGCTTTTAACTGAGGTTCATAAAGCTGAATCTGTGACATTATTAACCGCATTCATGCCCAAGTTTTTTATTTTATTTACATTATTACTGTGGTTAACTGCGGTTGCTTCGATTGCAGTTGCGATGTTTGTATCAATGTTCACTCCTTCACGGTCTGCTGCTAATGCTATTTTGCCATTTATTTTAATTGTACAAATATTGTTTGCAGGTAGTGTTATTAAACCGATCATGTATATGAGTCCAACGATTCAAACTATTGCTAATGTTATGGTTAGTCGATGGGGATTTGAAGCTGCGGTATTGTTATTTGAGCGAGATTTGAATTTACAAATGCCTCGGCAGGAAGATCATAATGAGGCTTTCAGTGATTTTAATTTTAACTATGGGCTTATAAAGTTTGATACTCAAAACTACACTTCTCAAGTTATAGACAAGGGAACTGAATTTTTAAGTAAAAGCCCCCTTACTTCTCAATATTGGCAAGAGTCTATAGTAAAAGCTGCTGAAAAAATCAAATATTTTAGTGATGAAGAAATGACTGAAGTTGAATCTCAATATATTGAGAACTTGGAAAAACTTGGGTGGTCAATCAAAGAAATATCTCAACCGACTCCATCTCGTTTATCCGAAGAAATTATTAAACAATTTAATAGTTCTTATTCTAGTTTAATTGATAATATTATATCCAAAGTAGATGATAGTGAAATATTGACTAAACTAGAGCAAAATGTTTGGACAGATGCGGTCAATTATGATTCTACTTTGAAGCTTTTCAGACGACCATCTGTAAACCAAATAAGTGAAGATAATTTTCAATCTAATATAGATGCCAAACCAGTATGGATAATATTATTAATTTTGACGTTTGGGGTTTTATTATTGGAATGGATGTATTTTAGTTTTATTATAAAACAAGCATCTTAATTTATTTTAACCATTTGTTTTTAATCTTTTTTAGAGGTATTTTATACTTATGAAGTTTAAATGGAAATTAATAGCTGTATCGTCTATTTTTTTAGTAAATAGTAGTTTTATCTATGCTGAGGAACAACAGGAACCTAAAACATCGGATATGCCTCAATTAACTGAGGAACAAACAGCTTCTCCTGTTGATAATTTAATGTTACCAACAATATCAGAATTACATTTACAAGCAATGGCTTTTGGTATTACTGCTGATTGGAATCGTATGGTTAAAGTACAACCCAGAGATTACAAAGCAATGAAATTGCCTAAACGTGCTTTTGAAGTTGGTAAAACATTATCTAGTGTTGCTTTTATTGTTTTGTCTGGTGAAAATGAAGATGCTCCTCCTCCAAAAGGGATCGTGCAAACTTCTTATGATGCTATTTCATCTTTAAATCCTCCTAAAAACATCCAAGTTAAATTACAAAAACTAAGGGATCAATTAGAAGCTGGTACACTTCATGGAAAAAAACTACGTGCTGAAGTAGATATTTTGCTCAATGAAGTTATTAATGGAATGGTAGAAGATGAAAAAACTTCTCAATCTTTAAAAGATGCTGGTACGTTGGTTTTAGGAACTGGTTATTTTAAGGCAATGTATTTAGGTACAACTACAGTAGCTGGTTATCAAAACCCAACTAAAGATCAATTAGCCATGTTTAAATGGGGAATTATAATTGATTATTTTATTAATTATTTCAAAAAGAAAGCAGCACCTGAATTTAAAGAAAGTGTTGAAGTTAGTAATTTTGTAATTGCTCTTATGAAAATTAAGCCACGTCTTGATAAGACATATGAACAATTATCCAAGTCTGATATTCAAGCCGTTGCTACTATTTTAGAACCATTATTTAAATAGTTTTTTAAATCATTATGGAGATATTTTATTTATGAAAAGTAAGAACAAATTTTTGGTGGCAGTAACTCTTATAGTTTTTCTTGCTACTGGTTTTACTCCTTTGACTAGTTTTGCCAAATCATCTTGTAGTAGAGGGAAACTAATGCCCAAAAAAGCAAGAGTAATATGGTTACCTGCTGGCCTTAAAATGAGTATCCGTGGTAGTGGTGGCTTGTTATGGTTAGCTAACTCTAATAGGAGATGGGTTAAAAGAGAAACACAAAAAATGAGAATTCCTAAAGTTAGAAATAGGTCTAGAACTTTTTGGTTGTTTGCAGAAGATGAACCTACAAGAATAAGAACTTGTAAACTACGTTAATATTTGTATAATTTGTGAGTTAAATTTTTAAATTTGTTATTAGAACATAAAACCTGATGAGTTAAAAACTTTTTCAGGTTTAAATGAAGACTATATAATTATTTGGATTATATATGATATCTAACATTATGGGATTATGCTTAAAATGAAGAAAATTAAAATTTTAACAGTGCTTTTTTTATCTGTATTTTTCTATGGTTGTAGCACAACACAGCCAAAAGTAATAGTAGTGTCTCCACCAGCTCCAAAATCACAACCTCCTGTTAAAATCGAAAAACCTGTAACACCAAAGGTTAATAGAAATATTCCTGAAGACTCTGATGTTCCAAGTGGACCAAGTTTTGATGAAATTATGGATTCTGATTCATCTGGAGATACAGATTCTGATACTCCAAGTGGACCGAGTTTTGATGAAATCATGGATTCTGATTCATCAGGAAATGCAGATTCTGATACTCCAAGTGGACCAAGTTTTGATGAAATCATGAATTCTAATTCATCAGGAAATGCAGATTCTGATACTCCAAGTGGACCAAGCTTTGACGAAATTATGGATTCTGATTCATCAGACTCAAATGATTCTGGTGGACCAAGTTTCGGTGATATTAGAGATTAACCATAAATAAAATATGGTATTTCTCTTTAATTTGAAACCAACAACCAGCTAAATTGAAATTATTAAAACTGCCATTATTCAATTATAATGATGGTAGTTTTTTGTCTTTAATCTAAATATCAATATATTATCATAAATAAAAATGTTATTATTACAGATAGATGAATTAATTATTGAAGAAATTTTTTAAATGAGCTATGAAATTATAGCTACTGATGAGTTTCAAAAAACAATGAACTGGAAAGAATTGGCAATAACATCACATTACCAAACGGCTGTTGCTATACAAAATGAGCTAAAACAAGGACATATTGAAGATTCAGTTATTGGTATTGAGGAGTTGATAAACGCTTTGTCCCGTTCAGAAAGAAGAGATTTAAGAAGCCAATTAACCAGATTAATGATGCACATAATTAAATGGCAAATTCAGCCAACACACCGCTCAAGGAGTTGGTTAATTACCATTGAAAACGCAAGAATTGAAATTGAAGAAATATTAGAAGAAGAACCACATTTAAAACCACAGCTACCAAAATTGTGGGATAAATGTTTTAATGCAGCGAATCGCCTTGCTAAAAAAGAAACCGGCATCAAACCTACTTTGGAAGAATTGACCCAAAAAGAAGTATTTCAAACTGAGTATTTTTTGGATTAATATGGTGATTTTTATAATTATGAATATAAATACTTAATTATTATAAATAAAAATGTTATTATTACAAATAGATAATCAAATTATTGAAGAATATTTTAAAGATAGTAATACTATTCAAGATGTATTAGAATTTATAGCTATAAACAAAATAGATATAACTGATGAAAAAAATTTAACAGATAGATTATTTCTTGCTTTAAAAGAAGTTTCATCAATGGTTAGTGGCGAAAAACCAGAGAAAAAAGCTAGAGATTTTTTAGGTAGTTCTATAGAAAGTAGTGATAGCTTCAAAAAACCTACTAGGTTTCAAAAACCTAGTAGGTTTAACACTACATATTACAGGACTACCATTTTTTAAATGAACTATGAAATTGTAGTTACTGATGAATTTCAAAAGAATGTTAAAAAACTTTACAATATTATGATTTTACTATAGATAAAACATGACAACTCCCAACTGGCTCCTAACCAACAACCAATTAACAACAACTATTCCCATTCAAGACTTGCCGGATGCACAGACTGCTATTGAGCAATACCAAGTATTATTACAACAATGGCAATCTTTATCACATCCAGCGATTTTGCCAATTAAAGAAAGCAACGTTGATATTATTGATGGCAGGAAATAGATAAAATTAAAGAAAACCTTTTACTTGTGTTATTTTTATCTGCTGATTAACTAAAATTTTTCTTATTCCCAACATCACGTTGGGAATATATACCTATACAACAACATATGACCGATAATGAATTAAAAGAATTAGTTGCTAGTTTGGCGATTGCTCAACAAAGAAATGAAATACAATCTGCACAGGATATGGCAGAGATACGTGAGCTACAGAAAAAGAATGAAATACAATTTGCACAAACTGATGTTAAAATAGCAGAAGCTTTTGCTCAACAAAAAGAAACTGAAGCACAACTAGCTAAAACTGATGCTCAACTGGCTAAAACCGACGCTCAACTGGCTAAAACTGATGTAAAGTTGGATAAATTATCAGCCAAAATAGAGAGAATTGCAACTCTAGTTGGTAATATTTCTAATAACCAAGGAGATGCCGCAGAAGAATTTTTTTATCGTAGCTTATTAAATGCCCCATATTTAGGAAAAATTCATTTTGATACAATTTATCGTAACTTACCGGCTAATAAAAATAAATTACAAGATGAATTTGATATAGTATTAGTTAATAAAAATAGTATTGCAATTGTTGAAGTTAAGCAAAAAGCCCATCCTAAATTGATAAATGACATGTTGGCAAGAAAGCTGCCCAATTTTAGAACTTTATTTCCTTATTATAAAAACTTAAAACTTTACGGTGTAATTGCTAGTATGGTTAGCAACAAAAAATTGATAGAAAAAACTAAAAAAGCTGGTTTATTTTTCCTTACTCAACAAGGTAATCACATTGTTTTAGTTAATAATAAAGCAAAAACCTTTTAACGGCAAAAATTAATTTTAATTCGGGTATTTTGAATATTTTAGATTAACACAGGTATAGAAATGACAACTCCCAACTGGCTCCTAACTAACAACCAATTAACAGCAACTATTTCTATTCAAGATTTGCCGGATGCACAGACTGCTATTGACCAATACCAAGTATTATTACAACAATGGCAATCTTTATCACATCCAGCGATTTTGCCAATTAAAGAAAGCAAAGTTGATATTATTGATGGAATGTTGAAAGCTACAATTTTAATTGAAGAAATTGCTACATTTGAACCAAGCAATACTGCTTCACTTTTAACTTTAGATAAATTATTTGTTATGAAGCAAACCATAGACTTGGATAACTATGTTAATCAAAATGACTTGAAGTTAAATTGGAAAATGTCATGTCTTTATCTGCATCCAACTGGCATATGTGCTTGGTTGCCTCCATTGCCATCTCAAATTTTAAATTCATCTCAAAATGGAATAATTAATTTATTGTTTGAACTGTTTGATTTGAAAATAAATGAGATGGCAAATTGGAAAGATTTAATTCGTTCTGAAAAAATACCTTGGGAATGGGGAGCTTTTATTGAACATTGTTTGGAAAATAAATCTGAGCTTAATCCAACCCAAGTATTTTCTTTTATCTTCTATCAAGCATGGTTATACACAACAGCCAATCGCCAAGGTATGAAAGATAAAATGATGTCCAAATCAGAATATGCCAGTTTATATAAATTTGGCTTAAGTTTAGGGCTTTCAGATCAAGAAATTCAGCATTTAAATATAATAGCTCAACAACAGCATCCTGATTGGGGAGAATTGCTTAGTGTTTTGAATTAAAAAAATCAATTAAATAAATTGCAAAACTTATGGCTTACAGCGATTTCAACCTAAAAAAATTACAAAATAACTTCGGTTTAATTCAAAAAAATACTAATTTATTCGAGGATATAAAACCACTTATATTAACCGATTGGTTACAACAAACTTTGGAAATGGGGTTGGATTTAGCAATTTCTTCATCAAGCAAAAAAGCTCGTTCTGAATTTATTGTGACACCAATTTTATTAGAATTACGCAAGGCAAATAACAATCAAATAGCAATATATTCTGGTGAAAATTTAGATGTTGATGCAGAAGCAGGTTTAAAAGGAGAATGTGATTTTATTTTAGCTAAAGGCGAACGTTTATATACTATCCAAAATCCAATTTTTGCATTATTAGAAGCTAAAAAAAATGATATAGGTAGTGGACTTGGACAATGTACCGCTCAAATGCTGGGTGCAAGGTTATTTAACCAACAAGAAAATAATGATATAGATACTATATTTGGTTGTGTAACTACCGGCGAAATATGGCAGTTTTTAAAATTAGAAGAAGATGTTATCCATATAGATAGTAAATGTTATTATATAAACGATTTAGAAATGATTTTAGGGATATTTCAAAATATTATTGACTACAACAATGTAACCAAGTCTTAATTTTTACTAGACATCTTTCCTAAATAACTGATGGTTGACGCAGAGAGCGTTTTAATTAATTTGATTCCATAGGTTTCACCTATGGCTATTCAAGTGTGAACCCCATTGGGGTTATTTTAACTATCCTGAAAGGATTGAATGTGAATAGCCACCGATGAAATCGGTGGAATATAAAAGCTTTCTGCAGCAAGCTTAGTTAAATAAGTATATATACTTATTTAGGAAAGATGTCTACTCAATTTATCCTAAAGTCTTTACATAAAATTAATGAGAAAAATTGGTTCCTATAATAATACCTTCGCCAATTTGATATTTGTTTCGGGAATGGAGCAAAGCGTATTTCCCGAAACTCTTAATTTAACTTTGGTTTCGGGAAAATCGTACCTCATTCCCGAAACAACAATTTTGGTATTGGCGAAGGTATTGTATAATTTAAATAGTTAAAAATATGCCATACAGTGATTTTACCCTAGTCCAAGTTAAGAAAAAATTCAATTTATTTGAAGATAGAGTTAAATTGTTTGGTAATGTAGAAACGATTAAACCGAGTAACTGGCTTAACGAAGCATTAAATATCGGATTAGAATTAGCGTTGTCAAATTCGAGTGAAAAAGCTAGATCAGAATTTATAGTTGTACCGATTTTGTTTGAATTAGAAAGAAGCAAGACTTTTTCTATATATTCAGGTGAAAGATTGGATGTAGATAAAGAAAACGGACTTTTCGGTGAATGTGATTTTATACTATCACAAGGTAAAATAACTAACACTATCCAAAATCCAATTTTTGCATTATTAGAAGCTAAAAAAAATGATATAGGTAGTGGACTTGGACAATGTACCGCTCAAATGCTGGGTGCAAGATTATTTAACCAACAAGAAAATAATGATATAGATACTATATTTGGTTGTGTAACTACCGGCGAAATATGGCAGTTTTTAAAATTAGAAGAAGATGTTATCCATATAGATAGTAAATGTTATTATATAAACGATTTAGAAATGATTTTAGGGATATTTCAAAATATTATTGACTACAACAATGTAACCAAGTCTTAATTTTTGTTCAAGTTATTCTAAATAACTAATAAAATTTAACAAGTATAATCAGTATTAAATAATTATGTTACTAAGTAAAGATACATCCGAACAATTCGAATATATATCTTCATCATTAAATCGTAGCTATATCTGCACCCAATTGATGCGTCAATTATTACAAGACGATAATATCCAAGCATTTACCGGACTAGCATTAGATATTGAAAATTGTTTGATTCCAGATATTTCTGTTTTTCAAACTGGTAAAGTTCGTCATAATCTTTTTGAAGATATATTAAAAGTTAAAGAAATGCCTATTTTGGCTATTGAAGTAATTCCATCAAATCACAGCATAAAGCATTTATTTAAAAAGTCTAAATTGTTAATAAATGCTGGTATAAAAACAGTTTGGTTAATTGAACCATATGGTAGAAGTATTTTTGTTTTGAGTAAAAAAGATAAAAATTTATTTCATGAAGAAATAGTTACTAGTGAAGGAATACAAGTTGATTTTTCTAAAATATTTAATAACTAACAATGCAACCAAATCTTAATTTTCACCCCGACCGCCCTTGTCTTAAAGCCAGTGAACATTTTGGCAGAGAAAACCTAGTTCAACATGCTTATGGCAGACTGGGTACTGACGATGTACAAAGCTTCGCAATAATTGGTTTTCATAAAGAAGGCAAAAGCTCATTTGTTAATTATATTCGCCATCCAAATGTAAAAGCAAAATACTTGGGCAAAAAATCTGAAAGTTATCTGTTTTTATACATGGATTTATCTAAGTATCAACTTAATAATGAAGCAGATTTCTTTAAAGTATTTTATCACAAAATAACAGAATTATTAAAAGCAACAGATTTACAAGAGCTTGCTAAAATAACTGATTGGTTAGTGGAAAATGATAAATGTTTAATTCTTGTATTTGATAATTTTAACTTGATTGTAACTAATCCTAATTTTCGAGTTTCATTTTATGAAGGTTTGCGTTCTTGGTTCTCCACTCATAGTCAAATTGGTTGTATCGTTACATCACCAGTACAACTGCTACATTTAGCTATACCACAGGAATTAGCTGGTTCGCCATTTTTTAATATATTTGATTCATATTCACTATCACCACTTAATCTAACTGATGCAACTAATCTTATTTATCAGCATTTGCCAAATGATTTGAAAGATAATGGCAAGGATGTTTTTGAATTAATAACTCAAGTAGGTTATAATCCTTATCCACTACAACAAGCAGGTTATATTTGGGCTGCTAATTATGCCAAACATTCAGACCCAAGTTTTAAAATAGTAATTGATGAAGTTTATCAAGCTTGTCGGCCTTATTATCAAGAAATTTATGCTGGTTTAAAAAATAACCAATTAGAAAGTATTGCTACAATATTAAGCTCCAATTATAACCCTAAAAAAACCAGAATTGATAATAACTTAATAAATCACGGTTGGGTTACTAAAGATAAAACCAAACTAGCATCTAAATTAATGGAAACTTTTTTTCGAGATAAGATGGGAATTCCAGAACAAAAATATTCATTAGGAAAACTAAAACAATTTTTCAGTAGCTTGTTGAAAAGATAACTAGGAGTGCAAAATTTATTTTGTTAAATCATGAGACTCTATCCAGATGAAAAAAGAGTTCTATTCAAAATAATAAAAACTATTGATGCGGAAGTATATTTATTTGGAAGTCGGGTTGATGATAGTAAAAAAGGTGGGGATATAGATATATTATTGTTTTCAAAAGATAATCCTTTTTCATTATCACAGAA
>JAUCGL010000260.1 GCA_030378105.1 Candidatus Halobeggiatoa sp. HSG11
CATTATCGCAGGAGCATTGGGTCTGGAAGATATTTTAACACAACGTTTTGCATAAAAATTTAGCCAAATTCCTTTGGGAATCTCCGGCCTTTTATCTTGGGACTCACAGTTCAAGCCCACTGCCCAAAGATAGAAGTGGTAATAATAACCATGGAACTGTTCAAGGTAAGCTTGCATATAAAGCTGGTATAAATAGAAGAGCTGCTAGTTTCAATGGTGCTAATACTGTTATTACCTCTACTTTACCTAAAGTTAACAAAACCTATTCAGTGTCAATGTTTGCTAAATTCAATAGTAACAACCGTGTTGAAAATATGCTATTTTACTTAACTAGGAAAGGTGCTAAAGATAGAACTGGATATTTATCCACCTACCCAGTCGGTAAAAAAACATGGCATTTTGGTTCACGTAGATATGGGAAAGGTTGGGAAGATCGTGGTACTAGCATTAAAGACCCTAAAGGTTTATTAGACAACAAATGGCATCATTTAGTATTTGTGCTGAATGACAAAAACATAAGTTTGTATGTCAATGGTCAACTTTTGAAGACAATTACTTCAACTCATAATTCTGATATTGAAAAAAATGGTAATTTATCCTTCTTTATAGGAGGTAGTTCCGAAAAATATCAATGGATGGATGGTTTAATTGATGAGGTAAAAGTATACAATCGTACTTTGTCCAAAGAAGAAGTTGTCAGGTTAGGTAAAAACTCTGTAATAAAACCAAATTTGGTAGTAAATGGAAGTTTTGAAAAACCTAAATTAGGTGAAGGTTGGAAAGCTTTAGATTCAATCCCGGGTTGGACTGCATCGAAAGGCCATATAGAAGTTCAACATGGTGTTGCCGGTAAACCTCGTCAAGGTAAACAGTTGGTTGAACTGGATGCTCATAACAGCAGTGCTATTTATCAAGATATAGTCACCAAAGTTAATGAAACCTATAAACTTATTTTCCATTTATCACCACGTCCAGGTACTACAGCTGATGATAACAAGTTACAAGTTATGTGGGATGGAAATGTTGTGGATACATTTGATGCTGGTGCTGGTGGTAAAGAAACTGTTTGGAAACGTTATGAATATATCGTAAATGCTTCCAAAACTAAAACTCGTTTGGAATTTCAAGACGTTGGTAAATCAAATGGTTTAGGTACCTACATTGATAAAGTTGTGGTAAAGAAAGTACAACTTAATTTTGTCAGTTGTAAGATTCCGAAAACTTTAGATGTAGGTCAAATATTGGAATGTGACTTACAAGGTAAAAAACGTGTTAAATTACTTAAAGTTTCCGTTGGTTGTAATGATGGAGAAACTGGTAATTATACTGTCTTGTTTAACAATTGGTCTAGACAAAGTTTTGAAGCCAAATGTAATTCTACTATAACTCTTAAACCACGCATGGCTAGGGAAATGCTCCTATTTATGCAAAAGGGTGGTGGACCTGATAATCATATTTCTATTCAAGAATTTGGTGCTTGGGTGACTGAAAAGTAGTAGGGAATTGCTGGGAACGATAGGGATTGATGATGATTTCTCGTTCCCATGTTTCAACGTCAATGCCATTTACGTTAATGGTAGAAGATACGCCGATCTGCCCCTACAAAACTCCACATATTCAGGAGACGACGTAGGGGCGGTTCCTATATGTTCGCCCGAACTTAATTTAAATGTTCACCCAGACTTAATTTAAGCAATTGTTATTTCTACTTTGTCATCTAACCCATTCGACAAATTAACAGACTGACATTTCTTATGACGCACTTCCATATCGTATGACCTCATCTAAACTTATATCACGCCGTAAGCAAGACACAATAGACATCTTTCCTAAATAGCATTAATACTTTAAAATTCAATAATTTACAAAATTACCCACTACTATCTAAATAACTGATTATAAAAGTAAATTTGATTTAACAGGAAAAATATTTAATAATAAACAAATATTTGAACAACTGAGTAAAGGAAACTGTTGCTATAAAGACTTATGTTGTAATCCAGTTTATCTTACTTTTAATCCGTGTAATCTTGTTCAAAAACTGTCTGAATCAAAATTTTCAGAATTATAGAATTTCCAAAATGGGTTTGTTGATGTTATTGAGTTTGTCGCTTTTATTCTGTTAACTCTCAAATTTTGTGAATTCTGATTCAGACAAAAGAGTACAGCGAATTGGCGAAATAAATGAATATTCCTATAGGTTTAAATTCGCTTATTTCGGAAATTAGTTGTAATACCGCCTGCCATCCTGATGTTATTAACTAGATCAAAATAAAAAATACTTGAAGAAACACGAAATGTTATGTATCGTAGCCATTATTCCATCCATTTCCTATAAAAATATATGAAAATTCCTTCAACTTTAAACATGATCAGTGAATTGATAGCAACTCCTTCTATTAGTTGCAATGATCCACTTAAAGATCAAAGTAATCAAGCTGTGATTGAGTTACTGGCAACTTGGTGTCATGAACTAGGTTTTAAATGTGAAATTATGCCAATTCCCAACCATTCGGGTAAATTTAATTTATTGGCAACTTTAGGTACTGGTGATGATGGTTTAATCTTAGCCGGTCACTCTGATACTGTGCCTTATGATAACTGGCAATTTGACCCATTTAAACTAACTGAACAAAATAATCGTTTGTATGGCTTGGGAACCACTGATATGAAGGCATTTTTTGCATTAGCCTTAACTGCAATTGAACAGTTATTAGCTAATAATATGCAATTAAAACGCCCAATAACCATACTTGCCACTGCAAATGAAGAAACTAATATGGCCGGTGCAAAAGCATTAACTGACAGCCTTAAGGGCAAATATGCACTGATAGGAGAGCCAACCGGATTACAGCCAATTAGAATGCACAAAGGGATTATGATGGAAGCTATTCATTTACATGGGCAATCTGGCCATTCAAGTAATCCAGACTTGGGTAATAATGCGTTAGAAGGTATGTATCAAGTTATTGGAGAGCTATTAAAATGGCGAAAGCAATTACAGACCAAATACAACAACTCAGCATTTCAAATCCCAATACCAACTATGAACTTAGGCCATATTCAAGGTGGTGATAGTCCTAACCGAATTTGTGCTGATTGTGAACTATATATAGATTTACGTCCATTGCCGGGTATGGATTTAACAGAATTACGTTCGACACTTCACCAACGAGTAGAAAAAACATTACAAAATAGTGGTTTAGATATTAAATTTAAAGCTTTATTTGATGGTATTCCAGCGATGGAAACTTCAATTGATGCAGAGATTGTTACGATTACAGAACGTTTAACTAAGAAATTAGCTGGAGCAGTTGCATACGCTACTGAAGCTCCTTATTTACAAAGACTTGGTATGCAGACCATTATTTTAGGTCCCGGGGATATTGAACAAGCTCATCAACCAGATGAATTTATTGCTGTGGATAGGTTACAACCAATGATAGATATTTTAACGCAGCTTATTGTTTATTTTAATAAATAGCTAATAAAATTGACAACAAAACCCACTAGATTTTAAAACTTAAGCCCTAAACAAAGTAGTGATAGTTCTAAAAAATATGTTAAGTATCAAATAACTAATAGTTTTATCACTATATATTGCAGGACTACCATAAATTTAACTTCAGGTAGGTCGGGTTAAATTATTGAACAAAAAGAAATAACGTAACCCGACATATATGCTGTCTAAACAGTTAATAACTTACTCAACAAAATCCATTTCAATCATGTCTTTAGGTGAGTAAACAATCTTACCATTTGCGAGTCTATAACCAACATAAACTTTTACCGAACCAGTTGTATCAAGTGGGTTATTCCAAATTTCAATTGCTTCAACTGGGGCTAAATTTTCCTGTTTTTGGAAAGCAACCAAATTGGAAATATTACCATTCCAAATAACTGGTTTTCCTTCAGAATTAAGCATGTAGAACTTGCCTTCATGAATAGCAACCACCAAAATATCAGCTTGTTTGCCAATATGTTTCACGTCAATCAATAAGTTGCTTTTAATCGTAACTTGAGATTTACGTGTGATAGTTGATTTGCGTTGGAAAGGTCCACCATTTTCTGAGGCTCCACCAGTTAATCTAGCGAAACTTCTAGCATTGCTCTTGAAGAAAATTGCATCACCTAACGCTGGTAATTCAATTATACTGTGAGTTTTCATGTAATTAACATGGACTGAGAAGCCAATATTTTCACCAAATACAACTCCTTTTTCCCATATAACATCTTCAGCAAGAATCACGTTGGAAATAACAGCATCAGACTTAATAAGCAAGTTTTCCAAAAGAGCAGGCTGTTTGCTATTACCGATAATATGCTCATTCAGAATACCACCAATTATATGAGTTCCTGATGCTAATCGAACATTTTCAAAGAAACCTTCGACTTCACTGGTATTAATGATTTGACCAGCAAGTGTTCCGACAACTTCGCCATCATCATTCGCACCATTGATAGAACCACCAAGAAATTCAAAATCAGCTAAAGTGCCAAGATTGCTTATATAACCACTGAAAATACCGCCAGTTACTTGAACATCTTTGCTTATATTTGAGTTGGATATACGGCCTTGGTTATTTTTAATATCACTTACTATATTTGCATAACCAATATTGCCTTTTTCCTCAACGAGAATATCTTTAGCATCTTTCCAACCATAATTACAGGTTGTGTTAATAACATGACCACCTGAACAAGCATTGTTTGCTGGAACAGATGTCGAAGTAGTTGTTGAACTTATTTCCTCAATTGGTGTTTTCACATCCAACTTATCATCATCAACAATAGTCAATACTGAAGTGTCAGGGTCTATCAAACTGGCGTTTTCAGTTGCACCTAAACTTAAGATAACTTCTTTATTGCCATCAACTTTATCGTTGTCGATGATTGTGATTGGCACGGTTATATCACCATCTTGCTGATCTTTCCAAACTAAAGTTTTCACAAGCTGTTCATGACGATTATCTTCTGAACTATGCAATTCAACCGTAACTTTACCTTCAGTACCGATACGAGTTGCTGTTATTTCAATTTGTCCAGCATTTTCAGCTACTTCATAATTTTGCTCACTGAAGCTAACTGTATTTGTTGAAATAGCTGGTTCATCAGCATCTGGAGTTGTTGGAACAACTGAATCAGTACCCGTAGTTGGTGGAACAACATCTGGAACTGTTGGGTCAACTGGAGTTATCACAATTGGTTCAGCCGGTTTAACTTTAAATGTAGCTGCACATTCAGTGTTTTCTAGTAATTGAACTTTGCCATCTGGACAGTTTTGTGACCATGAATCAAGCATATAGTCAGTATTTGGGGTAGCTGTTAAACTGATATTTTTGCCACCTTCAAACTCAGAGCTACATTTTTGGCTGGTGTTACCACAATCAATGCCTGATGGAGAGCTAGTAATTACACCATTTTCTGGATAATCAATTGTCAAAGTACGAGGTGTTAATTTGAAATAAGCGGTACAAGTACGACTACTGACCAAGAATATTTCTGTATCACAGTCTTTGCCACTCCAACGATCAAATATTGAACCAGAATCTGCTTTGGCTGTCAATTCGACATGAGAAGCTGTATCAAATTTTGCACTACATTCTTCATCAGCAGTTTTACAGTTAATGCCACTTGGACTGCTTGTCACTGTTCCAGAACCATAGCCACCAAATTTGGTAAATACTGTCATTTCAGTTGGTAGTGGAGTTGAAGGACCACCATCCGTTGAAGGTGGGTTGTCGTTATCAGTGATGCTTGCAGTTACATTAGCTGTTTCTGTGCTATCAACCATATATCTCACCACACCATCACCTTGATTGTAGTTGGTATCAACACTGCCAGCACTGTGACTGATCGTACTACTATGTGTACTTTCAACTGCCGCATCATCAATTGCTGTTACGGTTACAGTTTGAGCAGTATTCCAATCACCATTAGTAAATGTAAGCGTACTTTTATCAACAGTAGTTTGAGCATCTGGTGTAATTGTAACGGTCACATCATTAGCGGGTTCCGTACTTAATTCTACGGTATAACTACCGGTCGCACCACCTTCAGTTATTTTGGTACTTCCCGATGTTTGGGTTATAATTACACCATAATCGTTATCTGTCACATTAGCAGTGACACTGGCAACGCTCATGCTGGTTGGGTATTCACTCGGTCCAGCAGTAATTGCATGATTGATGGTACAAGTATGATTGCCTTCCACATTACCATCGTTAACAGCAGTGACAGTAATAGTTGATGGTGTTGTATTACTTATGATCACAGAACTAGAACTGACTGTGCATTGAGCATCTGGCGTAATTCCAATTGTAACATTTCCGGCAGTCGGAGTCGTATCCAGTGTAATGGTATAGGTACCGGTTGTACCTCCTTCCACGCTCGTTGGAGTGCCGCTGATAGTTATGCCGGCAGTATCATCATCTCCTACTGTAACTGTCACGTCGTCTGGGTCAATAGCCGCATACACAGCATCACCAGTGAACGAAGTTACTACAGTACAAGTTTGGTCGCCATCATTAATGTTATCATTGGTAGCTGTCACAGTTACGGTCACGCCGCCAGCGTAGTTTGTTGAAGTTAAAGTACCGGAAGCTACTGCACTGCATTCACCAGAAGGTGTACTCAGACCAACAGTAACATCAGAGGCTGGTGCAGTTGCTAGTTTCACATTGAAAGTCGTACTATCTGTTGGTTCACTTATAGCAGCCAACGTTGTTGGATTGACTGTAGAACTAGCAGTATCATCATCTTGTACAGTTACGCCAATATCAATAACATCGCCGGCACCAAACCCATTATAAGTAGCATCATTAGGAGTACCGCCACTACTAGTTGGATCACCAGTAGTAATGGTACAAATACGATTGGTTGCATTGTCAATGTCATCATTAACCGCAGTCACTGTTACCGACTCATCGGTGTTCCAGTTTCCGTTGGTTATGGTTACTGAAGTTGATGAAATTGTACAATTAGGTGATGTACTCAATGGTACTGTAACACTTGAACCGCCAGTTGGTTGTGTATTCAGCTTGATGGTGAATGTATCATTACCAGCCGGCTCACTTATTATTAAGTTAGATGGACTGACAGCAAATCCGGGTGTGTCATTGTCATTGTTAGTGACAGAGACATTATTTGGATTGATACCAGCGTAATCACCACCGGTTGCTGCTGCTGTTACAATGTTATAACCAACGTTGCCATCACCAGCTGGTGGTGAGTCATCAACACCGGTTATTGTAACTGTTTGGGCAACATTCCATAATGATGTTCCAGTCGGCTTGAAAGTTAATGAAGCTGGGCTGACTGTACCTTCATTGGTATTATCACTAGTTAAACCAATGGTCACATCCGCCGTCGGTTGGCTGTTCAGTACAACCGTAAAAGTTGTGGTTCCAGCAGATTCAGTTGTAGTTAGCCCTGATGTTGGAGTGATAGTGAAGCCTTTGGTATCATCATCAGTTATGGTTCCAGTACCTTGAGCATTGGCAATGTTTGCACTTGCACTAACATTACTTAAATTGACATAGAAAGTTTCATTTGTACCTTCATCAACTTGGTCGCCGTTGATAGTAACATCAATTGGTTTAGAAGTTTCACCGATACCGAAAGTTAAAGTGTCAGATTTAGAATCATAATCACTATTTGTTGTAGTTGCCGTGTTATCAGCAGTTGCATAATCAACTGTTATAGCAAAAGGTGCAGCACTGCTGAGGCTGGCGGTAAATTGCAGCGTACTAGTGGTTGAATCACCTTCATTAATTGCAGTTGGATCATTAATAGATAGTTGGTAACAATTAGAATTAGCAGCTACATTATTAGCTAGACCCGGGGTTATACAACGTAAACTTATATCAGTATTGTTGGCATTTGTATCTACACCATCAGCATAACGGGAGAGGCTAACATTAACCTCTATACTACTATCAGCACTAGCACCGATACCTTCAGAGTAAATATCATTGTTGGTAGTTAAAGCACCTTCGTAGGTTAGGGCATCCACTACTGCATTTGATGCTTTGACAACAAGAACAATCGCTTCAATATCGTCCTGAATCATGTCACTATTCGGTGTCACATCCAAGTCGCAATTGGCTGTTTTGGTGTTGTCGCCACATATCACGTAATAGTCATTCGCCGCTAGTGTGCCGCTCATGGTGTTGATGGTTTTATTAACTGTGGTACCATCACCGTCAATGAGTTGAATTTCATACAGGGACAAATCAAGACCGCTACCGCCTTTATTGTATAACTCAATAAATTCCGCAGTATCTGTACCTACTTGGTCATAATCAACTTCATTAATAACCAAATCCGAAGTTATATAGTACTGTACGCTGTTATCGGTGCTTGTACTGGCAGCATTGTCATTACCAGCATCATCAACGGCTTTGTTAGTTGCTATACTTGCGGTGACAGTGCCATGTCCGGTCATGCCGCTGATTGCAATATTGTATGGGCCACTACCGGTCACGGTATCTGTGGTTGCACTCGCCGTTCCGCCTATGGTGACATCACCAGTAGCAAAACCGTTGACAGTTTCATTAAATGTTGCTGTGAAATAGATAGGACCGGTACTTGTTGGATCGCTACCAGCTTGTTCGACAGTAACGGTTGGATCGGCAGTATCAATTTCTAAGGCTTTTGAACCACTTGATGACCAGTTTCCGACAGCATCTCTTTCCTGTACATACAAAGTATGAGTTCCATCAGTTAGGGTACTAGCAGGCGTATAAGTGAGACTTGACGTTGATGTTGTTCCACTAGTTAGGTCATTGTCATCTAATTTATAGCGATAATTACCATTACCACCACCACCGCTACTCCAAGTCCATGTTGGGGTATTAACATTGGTTGGTGTCGTACCATTGACAGTAGGGGCAGTTGGGGAAGCAGTATCAATTTCTATGGCTTTTGAACCACTTGATGACCAGTTTCCGACAGCATCTCTTTCCTGTACATACAAAGTATGAGTTCCATCAGTTAGGGTACTAGCAGGCGTATAAGTGAGACTTGACGTTGATGTTGTTCCACTAGTTAGGTCAGTATCATTTAATTTGTAACGATAATTACCATTACCACCACCACCGCTACTCCAAGTCCACGTTGGGGTATTAACATTGGTTGGTGTCGTACCATTGACAGTAGGTACAGTTGGGGGTGTCGTATCTGCAAACGTTGCTGTACAAGTTGTATCTGCTGTGAGATTGAAAGCACTAGCACAACTAACGGGTGTCCAGCCAGTGAAAGTACTACCGGTCCCAGCCGTTTGTGTTGGAGTGACAGAAGTATTATAGGCATATGTTCCACCCCCACCAGTAGTTCCTGAACCAGTCCCATCACTCCCAACAGTTAAAGTATGCGTATCCAGTGTGAAAGTTGCTGTACAAGTTGTATCTGCTGTGAGATTGAAAGCACTACCACAACTAACGGGTGTCCAGCCAGTGAAAGTACTACCAGTACCGGCCGTTTGTGTTGGAGTGACAGAAGTATTATAGGCATATGTTCCACCCCCACCAGTAGTTCCTGAACCAGTCCCATCACTCCCTACAGTTAAAGTATGCGTTTGCAGTGTGAAAGTTGCTGTACAAGTTGTATCTGCTGTGAGATTGAAAGCACTACCACAGCTTCCGGGTGTCCAGCCAGTGAAAGTACTACCGGTCCCAGCCGAATATGTTGGAGTGACAGAAGTATCATAGGCATAAGTTCCACCCCCACCAGTAGTTCCTGAACCAGTCCCATCACTCCCAACAGTTAAAGTATGCGTTTGCAGTGTGAATGTTGCTGTACAAGTTGTATCTGCTGTGAGATTGAAAGCACTGCCACAGCTAGATGGTGTCCAGCCAGTGAAAGTACTACCGGTGCTGGCCGTTTGTGTTGGAGTGACAGAAGAATTATAGGCATATGTTCCACCCCCACCAGTAGTTCCTGAACCAGTCCCATCACTCCCTACAGTTAAAGTATGCGTATCCAGTGTGAAAGTTGCTGTACAAGTTGTATCTGCTGTGAGATTGAAAGCACTAGCACAGATTCCGGGTGTCCAGCCAGTGAAAGTACTACCTGTACCGGCCGTTTGTGTTGGAGTGACAGAAGTATTATCTGCATACAAACCTCCCCCACCAGTTGTTCCTGAACCTGTCCCATCACTCCCTACAGTCAATGTCCATGTTACAGTACCTAATGTTGTGTTTATTTGGGCTGGTGAGGTCGTATTATACTTGGTAAACGACATTTGGTTGGTGAATGGAAATATTTTAAAATAATATTTGGTGTTGTCTGCCAATCCATTCCATGTCAAGGTTTGTGCTCCTTGCCTGATGCGTTGGCTCCCTGCACCATCGGAGCAGTCGGTGTCGTCAGCTTCCCAATCTCCATCTGAAGGCACTGCAACCGTGGAATAATTTGTAGTTGAACACGATATCTGATACCCATGCGGTTCTGGGTCGCCATACGCATCTGTCCAATTGAGTGTTATTGAGTTTGGGGTCTCAGTAGTTAATACCGTTGTTACAGTTGCAGTTGGCACGGTGTCGGCTGTGTACAAGGCGTGGTATTCAGATAGAGCCTGCTCACGGCATGAGTTGTAAGTATCAGAGGTACTACATTCAACTTCGAGGGGAGATGGTGGAATGAGCTGAGGCGATAAAAGGGAGTATATACTATTCGCTGAGTCGAAGGTTAAAACTGGCGGAAATACAGAAATAAGATACGTGTCGGTAACCAAGTAATCGGAATCGCGACGCAAGCAAGTAGTTGGTGTTGTTGCGAGGAAGTTGATGTTCTCATTAGGTGATCCCGAGTCTAAAGAATCACTGTAAGAGAATGAGTTGAACGTGGAACTCGATTCGTCAGGCTGTGTATCCGCCCCATGGTCTTTAGTTCCGCCAGTATAACTCCGACAAATCCCGTCATCACTGTTCCCATTCCAGTAAAAAATGGCGGACTGTATCGTGTCCCAGTCTGGTGGATTAGTTGTGTATGCGATGAACGCATAGGAAACATTCATGGACATACCCAAAGGGTCATAAGCTAGAGCAGTCGCAGTGGATGTATATATATCCGTGGTAGTAGTGGCGGTGGATAGAGTCGAGGCGGTGAATATTGCCCACCCGAGCCACATAGCCAGATACTTCGCAATCCGCCGTTTAGATGACGCACCTTGCTCATTAAGCCGCTGAAGTTCTTTATCTTGCCGTGACAGCGACGATTGAGACACCTTCAAGCTGGTGGGGCAGCTTTGAAACCCAAGAAAATCAAAACATTTCTTCACTTTACCAAAAAAAGTTTTAACTGGGTGCATCTCAACACGTAACGCATGTTGAATATTATATACCCTTTTAACCGTTTTCCGCAAATTATTTAACATAACAACCCCCCATTTGAAACTCAAAAATTTTATTTTTTAACGCCAATTGTAATTCAGGCAAACGGTCACCCCAATACAAATGATAATTCCAAATATTATCCGAACAACTCAACTCAAATAACCAATCAGAAGTTAGTTTAAGATTTTCCGTAACACAAACCCTATCCCAATAATAGTCAGTCAGTACTTTAACGGATTTAAGCCAACATAAATGGGTTTTCCGTGATAACATTCCCACATTATTCACAACAGTATTTAACAACATAATGGTCTTATCTCTTAATATGTATATTTATAAGAACCGTAGGGTGGATATAGGTTTCCAGAACAATAAAAGTTCCCAGACCTGCCAGGTTTCGCAAACCTGGCAGGTCTTTTAACAAATACCAATTTAAATATGGGTTCTGGGCAACTTTTGGTGGATTTCCGCTTTGCTTCTATCCACCCTACAATTAACAATTAATGTTTTAACTTGTTCCAAACGTTGGTCAACATTTGAGAATTTTAAAAAATTTCATACCTTAAAAAATTGCATACTTAACATGTACTTATAAAGACAATATTTTGGATAGTAGTTAAAGCCATGTAGACCCAATATAAATCCAATCAATATTTTTGTTTTTTGTAACGTCGTTATGCGACCCTACCTACTTATAAAGTTGATTTAAACTTAGCTGACTAAGGCAATTAATATACCAAAGCCCCTAATTTTTAATAACATATTGTATTAACTATATTATTAAAATTATATTATTGAATTTAAGTTGCTAAAAATAATTCCACAATCTGGAATAATTCCACAATCTGGAATAATTCCACAATCTGGAAAATTAAGAGATAAAAACTGCGAGATATGGAGATGTGGTTGGACGGACATGTTAGAGCAAATAATAACCGGTTTCGCTGAGAAATTGATTAGTTCACGGGACATGGACGTTCCGGGGACATCATGAAATTTCTGCGAAACTCATCATCAAGTTTTTGGTTGTATTTTTCTACTTCAAGTTCATCTTGTTCCTCATAACGAAATGTTTTTTTTGCAGCTAATGCCAAGTTTGGCTAGTGCTTCACGTAATCGCTGATTGCGTCACATCAAATGTTTGTGCATGTTCATGTTGAAACCAGTCTGGATGTTCCGATACTTGTTTCTTCAATGTTGCCAAATTTATCTTTGTTGGTTGTTTACCCAAAATTGGTTTGGGAGAAAATTCCCCTGTTTCTTTAAATCTTTTCACCCATTCTTTCATTGTGTTGTACTGTATATCGAATATTTTGCTTGCATGTCTCATACTATTTTTTTCTTCAATAATGAAATCTAATGAGTTTCGCAGAAATTTCATGATGTCCCCGGAACGTCCATGTCCCGTGAACTAATCAATTTCTCAGCGAAACCGGTTATTACTTGCCCCGACACGTCCGGTCTCATCGGGCGACTCCGCACTGAAGCAGCTCCGTCCCACCGACTCCCCCATGACTTAACGGTGAGCTTGTTCAAAATTTCAAGAAATGCACTCCGTTTAACTATTTCTTCAAATTTAAGAACTCTCACCTAGTCGCGGACTACTCGACTTCGGCTTCGCCTCTCCATGTCTCGCAGCGTCAGACTGACAAATAAACAAGATAACCAATATGATTCACTATTGTTGCCAATAACCTTTGCTAATCAACGCATTGGATTTTTATCCGTAAATATTTCCTTGCAAACAGTTAAGGATAAAATTTATGAAGCTATAGCTTTAATGTCAATCATTTCAGCATGTGTAGTTATACTAATTCTCTTAGTATCGCAACGTTTGGTCAATAAATTTACGTCTCCAATTCTCAAATTAACCAGTGCTTCGCTTGAAATGGCCAATGGTAATTTGGAACAAAAAATTGAAATTGACAGTAAAGATGAATTGGGAATATTGGCTACTAATTTCAGCAAAATGCGTTATGCGATCAAAAATCAAATAACTGATTTGAATAAAGAAATCGAAGAACGTAAACGAGCTGAAGCCAAACGTAAACGCTCCGAAGAAGAATTGGCAAAACAACGGAATCAGCTTAAAGAAATGAATCAGGAATTGCAACAACTTGATAAACTTAAAGATGAATTTTTAGCCAATACTTCCCACGAACTTCGCACTCCTCTTAATGGCATTATTGGTATTGCCGAATCCTTGATAGATGGTGCTACTGGTGAATTAAATGAAAAAACAAATGCTAATCTTGCTATGATAGCCAATAGTGGAAAGCGTTTGTCATCCTTAGTCGATGATATTCTTGATTTTTCTAAACTAAAGCATCAAAATATTGGTTTGCAGTTAAAGCCACTTGAATTAAATTCCATTGTTGATATGGTATTGACCTTAAGTCAACCGTTGATAGCTCAAAAAAAGATAAATTTTGTCAACGCAGTTAATCTTGATTTGCCTTCAGTATTTGCGGATGAAAATCGTTTGCAACAGATTCTACATAACTTGATTGGCAATGCAATTAAATTTACCGAACAAGGATATATCATAATCTCGGCTCAAGTAATTGGTGAGCAGGTACAAGTTATTATCACAGATGATGGTATTGGCATTCCGGCTGATAAATTAAATAGTATTTTTAAATCTTTTGAACAAGCTGAAGGCTCAACTTCCAGAGACTACGGCGGTACCGGTTTAGGTTTGACAGTTACCAAAAAACTGGTGGAATTGCACAAGGGTAAAATTTGGGTTGAATCAAAATTAAATGTTGGTTCCAAGTTTATTTTCACTTTACCTTCTTCACAAGAGCCAGCAGTTCCTATATCTTCAAACCATTCTAAATTAACTCATATAATACATACGGAAGCACAAGAAAATTCGGATGTAAAAACTGTTACAGATGTTGCTACCTTCAAAGTTCTTATCGTTGATGATGAACCGGTCAATCTACAAGTTCTGCATAATTACCTATCTTTACAAAATTACAGTATTTTACAAGCAACTTCCGGTCGTGAAGCTTTGAAATTTATAGATGACGGTTTTTTACCAGACATTATTTTATTAGATGTTATGATGCCTAAAATGACTGGTTATGAAGTAACGCATAAACTAAGGGAAAAATGGCAAGCACTTGAAATGCCAATACTATTATTAACGGCCAAGAATCAAGTAGAAGATTTAGTCCGAGGTTTAGAAGCTGGTGCAAATGATTATATGACTAAACCAATTTCTAAAGGGGAATTATTGGCAAGAGTTAAGACTCATTTGTCTTTGAAAACATTGACAGCCGATAATTTACGTATGGGAACAGAATTAGATATTGCTAAACAATTGCAACAAATGGTTCTGCCCAAAGAAACTGAATTGCAACAGATTGACAATTTAGATATAGCCGGTTTTATGGAACCTGCTGAAGAGGTTGGTGGTGATTATTATGAAGTTCTGAACCACGATGGCAATATTAAAATTGGCATTGGGGATGTAACTGGACATGGTTTGGAAAGTGGTGTATTGATGTTGATGGTGCAAACTACGGTCCGAGCTTTACTGTTGGCCGGTATTGATAACCCAGAACAGTTTTTAAATATTGTTAATCGTACTGTTTATCACAATGTCCAACGGATGGAAACGGATAAGAATTTAACTTTATCTTTATTGGATTATCAAGCTGGTAAATTGACGATAACTGGACAGCACGAAGAGATATTGTTGATACGAAAAGATGGAAAAGTTGAATTAATTGATACATTTGATTTAGGTTTTATGGTTGGAATTATAGCAAATATAACTAAATTTACTTCTCATCAGGAACTAACATTAAAACCCGGTGATGGCATAGTTTTATTTACCGATGGAATAACCGAAGCTCAAAATGTTGAAGAACAGCAGTATGGTTTGGAACGCTTATGTGAAGTGGTTGGAAAAAGTTGGTCGGGAAATTCTAAAGAAGTACAACAGGCCGTGATTGCTGATGTTAAGGATTATATTGGAAAGCAGAAGGTGTTGGATGATATAACTTTGTTGGTTTTGAAGCAAATTTAAAGGGAATAGTATGATGGAATTTAAACCATCGTTAATTCGTACAACTTTTATGAAAATAGGGAACGGAAATCCAGAAATCTTTGAGAACACTATAGTTTTTCAGATAAATAATTTCACAAAACCATACGTAGGAACAAGGTATGCCTTGTCTCTACAGTGGAAACTATTTACCTGAAAGTCTATAGATTCCCACTTTTGTGAGAATAACAACATTTATCATAACAATGTTATGCGAATTCAAGTGTTTGTTGTACTAGATTTATTAAATTTGGGTAAAATATTTTTTTTGAGATTCTTTACCAAGGATATTTTAATTTATAACCAACACCATAAATTGTACTGATAACCTCTTTATCTGGTAATATAACCATAATTTTTTTGCGTAAATTTTTGATATGTGAATCTATGGTGCGTTCATAACCATCAAAATTATAATCTCTTGCTTGTTCTAATAACTGTTGCCGAGAAAAAACTTTATTTGGAGATTGCAATAAAATTCTTAAAAAAGTAAATTCGCTGGGAGTTAATTTTAAAATTTGGCCAGCTATATTAACTTGATAGGTATTTTTGTCTAATTCAATTTCTCCAACAACAAGTTTATTATCTTCCACTGCTTCAGAAACAGTTCTTCGCAATACCGCTTTAACTCTAGCTATCACTTCTCTTGGACTAAATGGCTTACAAATATAATCATCTGCTCCCAATTCTAAACCCAATAATCGGTCGATTTCTTCCACTTTAGCTGTTAGCATGATAATAGGAACTTTGGAAAATTTTCTTAATTCTTGACAGACAGCCATACCATCCATTTCCGGCAACATAATGTCTAATAAAATTAATGCTGGAGGTGTTTGTTTAACATAAGGAATAACCTTATCTCCTCGTTCAATACAAGATACGGTGTAATTGGAATCTGTCAAATAATCACGTAGTAAATTGGCAATTTTAATTTCATCTTCTACAATAAGTATATGTTTCATTGTTTAAATAAAGGCAATGTTATTTTAATTCCCAATCCATTATCTGGTATGTTAATGGCCATTACATCTCCACCGTGCATTTCTACAATATTTTTACAGATAGCTAAACCCAAACCACTACCTCCTTTAGTTCGATTTCTTGATTGCTCTACCCGATAAAATCGGTCAAATAAATATTCTATTGATTGTTCGGGTACGCCGGGGCCTGAATCAACAAAATTTATTAACAAGTTATCTCCGTCTTGTTCATGGTAAATCTTTAAAGTACCGGGTGAATCTACATAACGTAAAGTATTTTCTAGCAAATTAGAGAATAACTGAGTTAAACGATCAGTATCACCTTGTATAATAACATCAACTGGCATATCAGCTTGAACTTGAATTTGCTCTAATCTAGTTTTAAATACTCTTAAAGTATCATGTAAAATAACTAGCGGATTGATAGCTGTTTTTTGGAAAGATAAAGTAGCTGTTTCCATTGCCGATAGCTGGTGTAGATCATCGACAATTCGACTGATACTTCGTACTTCTGAATGCAATGATTCAAGTGTATCGTGATTAAAATCTCTAATCCCATCTTGTATCGCTTCAACTTCACCTTGCATGATAGCCAAAGGTGTTCTCAATTCATGAGAAACATCAGATAGCCATTGCTTACGCATTTGCTCATATTTCTGTAAAGTTTGAGCCATCATATTAAAATCATCAGCTAATTGACCTAATTCGTCAGTTGATTTAACTGTAATTTTGGTATCAAATTTACGAGCAGCTAAAGCCCGTGTACCTTTAATAAGTTGTTGAATTGGAGTTAATAAATGATTTGATAACCACCATACAATCAAAGTTGTCATTAATAATATACAAATACCAGTCAAATAAAAGTTATTAACTTGACGTTTTAAAAACCGTCTTTCTTTAAGCCTTGGTCTATGTTTTTTAATTCCTACCCAACCAACTGTTTTTGTTGTAATAATAATAGGTTGAGTTATATGCTTCTCAAATGGACTTGCATTACCAACAACAAAATTCTTGTTTACATCAAATAGAGCAAGTTTTTCAAAAGGATGAAGTCTACGACGTTTATCTCGTTTAGAATTTGGTGGTGATCGATTATCAAAACCAAATGGAGGCGGCAGTCTTTTTAAATACTTTAGTTTTGCTGAAACAGGACGCAATAATTCATTCCAAAGTTGCTGATTATCTTTTAATCTATTCCAACTTTGTTGAGTTTGATACTCTGAAACCATAATGTTATTTAGGCTGTTTAATATTTCTGTATCTCTTTGATTGACAAAAGCCATAAAATTTTTAGAAAGATTGAAATGTATTATGAAAATCATTAAAGCAACACTTATAACATTTGTGAGTAAAAATGCAATGAAAAATTTATAGGAAAGTTTCATATTGGATTTCGCTAATTATATTGTTAAAATCAATTGTAACCTAGTTTTAAACATAATTTTAAATCTACACATTAATAACACAATTTCTCCATAATTTCTCCACAATCGTTTGTTATAATTTTTCTCAATGAAGCAAATATTTTTAAACATTTTTTTAATCCAATGAGGAAACAAGTAATGAAAACTATTTTATCAAGTGCAATTATACTTAGCTTAACAATGGGAGCTACCATTGCAATAGCTGACTCAACTTCAACCAATAAAAGGGCAGATCGTTTTGCTGAAAAGTTTGATGTTAATCAAGATGGAGTAATTTCTGGAGATGAAGTTCAATTTGTTTTAGCTGAAAAATTTGCCAATGCTGATGCCGATGGTAATGGTTCACTGACTCAAGAAGAAATGTCAGCAGCCCGTGAATTGCGTCATCAAGAGCGAGCAGCAGAACATTTTACCAATTTGGATGCTGATTCTAGTGGTTCATTAACCCAAGAAGAAATGTCAGCAGATCGTCGTGGTAAACGCCACTCAAAACGGGTAACAAAGCGTTTTGCTAAATTAGATACTGATAGTAATGGTTTACTGACTGTCGAAGAATTTCAGGCTGGTAAACTGACAGTTGGAAAACGTGGCGATAAAGCAGAACGTATGTTTTCACGTATGGATTTAGATGGAGATGGTTTGCTTTCTAGCATAGAGCTCAATACTCCATTATTGGAAAAAATAGAAAGTATGGACACTGATCAAAACGGTATTATTTCTGCGGAAGAATTAAGCAATGCCTCTTTTGGGCATCGTCGTGGTGGTAAACATCGTGGAAAACGTAATGATAGATAATGATTTATAATGGTTAAATGTAGGTTTGATAATCTGAGTTTTGTTATCATTCTAAAATTTGCTAAAAAATCCATTGTTAATCTCCGTAAATCATTTTTCTGAAATAGTGGATTTCAGTTTCACTTCTAGCCCTTCTTTCTTTAAGGCGAAGAAACTTTCCTCATTGATAAAAAAGAGGCTGGGGATAGCAAAGGATCAGTTTTCTCGTTCCCAATGGCTTCGTCTCATCGTTATACATAAGTCAAAAGTAATAAATGTAGGGTGGATAGAATGAAATGAAATCCACCATTTTGAAGGTTCGGTGGGTTTCCACTTCGTTACTACCCACCCTACATAATATATTTTCATTTCAAATACTTAAATACTTGTGTATAACGAT
>JAUCGL010000096.1 GCA_030378105.1 Candidatus Halobeggiatoa sp. HSG11
CTAAAAGTATTATTGTTTTAAATAGCTATGGAAACGCCTTAGCTAATTATGGTAAATATGATAAAGCTTTTGAGATTTTTGAACGTGCTTTAGCTGTTAATCCTAAAAGTATTATTGTTTTAAATAGCTATGGAAACGCCTTAGCTAATTATGGTAAATATGATAAAGCTTTTGAGATTTTTGAACAGGCTTTAAATGTTAATCCTAAGAGTATTATTACCTTAACTAGCTATGGAAAAGCCTTAGCTGATTATGGTAAATATGATAAAGCCTTAGAAAAAATTCAATTAGCAAATGAATTAGAACCAAATAATCCTATTGCATTAGCAACCTATGGAGTTTTACTAGCAACCAAAGGTGAATTAACAGCAGCATTTAAACAATTTGATTTATCCCTTAAATTCAACAAAAATTTATTAACTTTAACTAATTATGGAAAATTTTTAATCCAAGCTGAACGGTTTGAAGATGCAATTGATAAGTTTGAACAAGCTATACAAATGGATTCTAAAGACCACGTTGCTTTATTTCTTTGTGCTAATGCTTTACAACTATGTCAACGTTATGAAGAAGCTATTGAAAAATTAGAAGCTATTGATTTAAAAAACTTGCCTAAAGGTTTGGATAAATTCATTTCCCTAACCCAAGTTAGATTATGTTATCAAACCGGTCAAACAACTAAAGCCGATAATTATATTAATAATTTAATCGACCAAACTGATGACAAAGATGCTGAACGTTTACGAGTTGCTCAAAGCTTACTTGCAGTCCAAAGACAAAGTGAAAAAGCATTTGCAATATTATCAGATATTCAACAACATACTCCAGACATCCAACAAGCTATCAACAAATTGCTCCCCAATTTTAAAATGGCTGACTATTTTACACTTCACCAAACCGAAATAAATATCAAAGATACCGAAATGCTGAATCGGGGTATGTACCATAAAATTCAAAACTTAGTCGCTATTTTAAAAGATATAATTCATGAAATTATTGAAGATAATCAACAAAATGAAAAAATATCAGCCATTTTAACTATAATTCTGAGTACATTAGATAAAATTAAACAGGAAAGAGCTTTAGAACAAGAACAAATTCAAACTATTCCCCATGACGATTACCGACAAATTATTGAACTAATTTCTAAAACTGCTCATAAAATAGTTGACTTTGTTAATAATAAATTATCAGTTGTACGGGAAGATATACATAATATTTTAGAAGATTTGCCAACTACCGATCCAAATTATCAACAATTTAACAATTTACTAACCTATATAACTTCCACCCAAAAAGCCTTAAATGACCTGAAAGATATTAATCAAGGTATTAAGCTAAAAAACAGCAAATTTAAAATCAAAGATTTGTTCACAGTTTGGCAAAATACAAATAAAATTAGTTATGCTAACCTTGTGCTAGATATTCAAAATCCTGATTCGCAATTTATTGGCGATAAAGAAAAAATTAATAGTTTTATTAGCGAATTAATTGAAAACTGCTTAAAACACAATCCCAATCAACATAATTTAAGAATTACTATTCGTACCAGAGATAGTGGTAATATAAATAAAGATGTGAAAATAAGAGTTCGCTCTAAAAATTCCCAGCCAAACGCTAAATATTTACTGCTAACAATCAAAGATAATGGCAAAGGTATTCCCAAAGAACAAAAAAACCAGATTTTTCTACCATTAATAACCACAGCTAAAGATGGTACTGGTTTGGGGCTATTTATGGTAAAAAGGACTCTAGAACATATGCACGGTGCAATTCATGAAATTGGTGAACATGGTGCATTTTTTCAAATTCGGATTCCCTATCAGGACAAATTATGACAACATTAGCTAACATTCGTATTTTAGTCGTAGAAGATGATAAAGATTACTTGCCAAGAATAATTGAACGCTTAACCAAAAAAGGCTATCAAGGTATTGATACTGCCAATAATGAAACAGAAGCTAAACAAAAACTTGAGCAAAATTATTATGATGTAATCGTTGCTGATATGTTTTTAGAAGGTAACACTGGTGGTGGTTTTGAAGTTGTGGAAATCATCAAACAGCATAAAATAACTTCCATTGTTATCATATTAACAGCTAATGACAGTGTGAAAGATTGTCGCCGAGCTTTAAAAGGTTATTTATGTTGGGATTATATTTCCAAAACTATGGAAGAACGCAGTGCTTTATCAGAACTACATGATTCTATTCAACAAGCTTTAGAATATTCAAACCGTTGGGGCAATTTACAAGACAAAAAATGGATTCAAGATAACTGGGATTTTTTACGAACTGAATATCCAAACCAACATATCGCAGTATTAAACCATTCTGTATTAGCCACTGCTAATTCCAAAGTTGAACTAGAACAACAATTATGTGAAAAGCAATTACCTCTATATTTACCAGTATTTCAACATATTGAGATTACCGCAATTACCGACATAATCCAACAAGGTGAATGTGATACGATTGAGTTTAAACAAACTTATCAATATAACCCTAATCCAGATAGCCCTAAGAAAAAAAATGATAAGTTGCCATTTGCATGTTTAAAAACCATTGCCGCTTTTTTAAATACCAATGATGGAACACTGCTAATTGGTGTGAAAGATGAAGGCGAAATTTATGGAATAGAACCAGATATTGAAATTGCAACTAAACGTCATGATAAAGATGGTTTTGTTCAAACTATAACTAATGCTATTAATGACAATATCGGACCAGTTTTCACAGAAAAATATGTGTTGATATACTTTGAAACTGTTGAAGAAAAAGAAATTTGTGTAGTGAAAGTTACTAAATCTGAAAAATTGGCCTTTTTAAAGAAAGAACAGAAAAATTTATTTTTTGTCCGCACCAATAATTCAACCAGAGAACTTGATGCACGAGAAATTTTAGAACATTGTGGTTTTAGGGAATGATGTATTTGTATGTGGTAAAATGTATACTTTATTGATATTAAAAATATTTAACAGGAAAAAATTATGACTAGCGATTTAATATTAGGAGTTATTGGCGGAATTATAGCCACTTCCATAACTGTAGCAATATCCTATTTTTTCAAAACTATTGCTATTCCATTCATAAAATCAGCCTTATTCGATATTCCAGATATTTCTGGTAAATGGCAAACCCACGATTCCGAAGATCAAGAATCAGTTGGTACTGCAAATATCAAACAACGTAGCCGTCAAATAGAAATTCAAGTAATTCGTAACATTAACCGAGATGGCAATAAAACTGAAAAAACTTTCCTCTACAAAGGTAAATTTGCTTCTGGAACTCTGGTAGCATCCTATGAAGATACTGATATGAAAGGTTATATCATGGGTTCAGTTGTCATGCGACTTATGCCAGATAATAAAACTTTATTTGGCAAAACCGTCTACTTCGACCACAATCAAGGCCAAGTTGTAGCTCATGATTATTGGTTGAAGAGGTGAATTATTAAGAATAATGACTACCAAACTAACTAAATTAAAATTAAAAAATATAGGTGGTTTTAAAACCTTTGAACTAAATTTTCACGAACAATTAACTGTATTAATCGGAAAAAATGGTTTAGGAAAAACTACTATATTAAAAAGTATCGCTCTCTTATTTGATAGAGCTTTAGAAATAGCGATTACTAAATTTGAAAATACTTATCTTGCAAAATTCCATTTACCAATTAATTGTGAATGGTTAACTGTGAATAATTAATTGTTAATGAAAATCAAAATCATTAATAATTAACCATTTTTTATTCACCAATTCACAATTAAATATATATATAAATTAGTTATAAATTATCCTGAAC
This sequence comes from Candidatus Halobeggiatoa sp. HSG11, assembly GCA_030378105.1. Lineage (GTDB taxonomy): Bacteria > Pseudomonadota > Gammaproteobacteria > Beggiatoales > Beggiatoaceae > DRQV01. The sequence goes on from JAUCGL010000096.1 coordinate 3,805, forward strand.
ACCTATGATTTTCCTCAATTAGATATTTTTATTAAGTTTAACAGGATAATTCCTAAATTGAGAATTGCTGGATATTTCTTAGATTTTTGATCAAGATAATTGTTTGTGATATTATAATAGGTTTAATCCCATAGCAATTAATTAATTTTAAATTATTGACTTATTGAATTTATTTAAATATTTATGTAAAAAATAGTCAAACTTTTAGAGTTTGGGCCATATTAAATTATAAAAGAATTATGAGGTTTTAATAAGAACATGAGTTCAGAGAATGTTGTAACTGCTAGTTCAGGCAAAGTTGTACAAATAATTGGTGCAGTAGTTGATGTTGAGTTTCCTCGTGGTGAAATGCCAAAAGTTTATGATGCTTTAAAAGTAGAAAAAAAGGATTTAACTTTGGAGGTACAACAACAATTAGGCGATGGGGTAGTTCGTACTATTGCGATGGGTAGTACTGATGGTATGGCCCGTGACTTGATAGTACAAAATACTGGAGCTCCTATTGCTATGCCGGTAGGACAAAAAACTTTAGGTCGCATCATGGATGTGTTGGGTGAGCCAGTTGATGAGAAAGGCCCAATTGATGCCGAAGAAACTTGGGCAATCCATCGTAAAGCCCCAACTTTTGAAGAACTTTCTACCAGTAATGACTTATTGGAAACTGGAATTAAGGTAATTGATTTAATTTGTCCATTTGCTAAAGGTGGTAAAGTTGGATTGTTTGGTGGTGCTGGAGTTGGTAAAACCGTTAATATGATGGAGTTAATCCGTAATATTGCTATTGAGCATAGTGGTTTTTCAGTATTCGCTGGAGTTGGAGAGCGTACTCGTGAGGGTAATGACTTTTACCATGAAATGAAAGGTAGTAACGTATTAGACAAAGTTTCATTAGTATATGGGCAGATGAATGAACCACCGGGTAACCGCTTACGAGTAGCGTTGTCTGGTTTAACTATGGCCGAATATTTTCGGGATGAAGGCCGTGATGTTCTGTTATTTATTGATAATATTTATCGTTATACTTTGGCTGGTACCGAAGTTTCGGCACTTTTAGGCCGTATGCCTTCCGCTGTGGGTTATCAACCAACTTTGGCTGAAGAAATGGGTGCTTTGCAAGAACGAATAACTTCAACTAAAACTGGTTCAATTACTTCAATTCAAGCGGTATATGTACCAGCCGATGATTTAACTGATCCTTCACCAGCTACTACATTTGCTCACTTAGATGCAACGGTTGTGTTATCTCGCCAAGTAGCAGAATTGGGTATTTATCCAGCAGTTGATCCACTTGATTCAACCAGTCGCCAGCTTGATCCATTAGTAGTTGGACAAGAACATTATGAAATTGCTCGTGCAGTTCAAGGTACTTTACAACGTTATAAAGAATTGAAAGACATAATTGCTATCTTGGGTATGGATGAATTATCTGAAGAAGATAAATTGACTGTATCTCGAGCTCGTAAGATTCAAAAATTCTTGTCTCAACCTTTCTTTGTAGCAGAAGTTTTCACTGGTTCAAAGGGAAAATATGTACCTATTCGAGAAACTATCACTGGCTTCAAAGGTATTATTGAAGGTAAATATGATAATATTCCTGAGCAAGCATTTTATATGGCTGGTAATATTGAAGAAGTTTTAGAAAGAGCCAAATAGGAGTGTTATAATTATGGCAATGACAGTTCATGTTGATATAGTCAGTGCAGAAGCAGAAATTTTTTCTGGTTTAGCTGAAATGGTTGTTGCTCCGGCTATTGATGGTGAAGTAGGTATTTTACCTCGCCATGCTCAATATATAACTCAGTTAACTGAAGGTGCAATTCGGTTAAAACTTGGTGATAATAAAGAAGAATCTTTTTATATCTCTGGTGGTGTGTTGGAAGTACAACCACATAAAGTAACCGTATTATCTGATACCGCTCTTAGAGCTCATGATATTGATGAGGAAGCAGCTTTAGAAGTTAAAAGGAATGCTGAAAAATTGTTGTCAGATAAACAAGCATCCTTTGAATACGCTAAAGCTCAAGCGGAATTAGCTGATGCAATGTTACAATTACGAGCTATTGAAAAATTGCGGAAGATTAAAAAGTAAAATTATTAGTAGGTTGAGTAGCCCTTGGGAACTTCCCCCAAAGGCTTTCTCAAAACTGGACATGGAACTCTCGCTTCATCCAGTGGGTGACTCCGCACAAAGTAGCTCTGCTTAACTATTTCTTCAAATTTTTGAACTTTCACACAAGTTGCAGACTACTCAGTTGCTACTTTACACCTCAAATACCTATAATTAATACATATTCATTAAAGGCTTAGATAAACTTTTCCCTACAAAATCTCCATGTAACATACCTTTTTTAGTTAATACAACTTCTTCTTCATTGAAAGTAATAAAACCATCTGATTCAAGCTGTTGCATTACTTCTTCACAAAATGAGCTCAATTTAAAACCATATCTGCTTTTAAACATTTTTAAATCCAATCGAATCAATTTCATACCTAATACAATATCTCGTATCATTTTGTCCAAACTAGTCATATTGTGACCACGACTGATAGGCAATTCACCTTTTTCAACTATTGACACATATTTATTCACTTCATTAGTGCTTTGGAATACCCAATCACCCAAGCGTCCAAATGCTGAAGCACCAAATGGATAATAATCATCACCACGCCAAATGCTAGGTGCATGTACATGAACAAATTTGCCTTTCTTAGTAAAAGTGAAAAAACACCAAGGCTCGTATTCTGATTGTTCAAATTTTTCCATTGCATGTTGCATAAACTCAAGTTCTTGTTCATCAGACGGCAAATCTATAGTTTTGTTACGAACATCTTTATAATATTGAGTATTAGCATATAGTTCCATCTTATAGACAGTTATACTTTCCACTTCGGTCTCAATAGCACGTTTAACACTATATGCCCAAGTTTTTGGAGTTTCACCGGCTAATCCACTCATTAAATCAATATTAACAATAGCGCCTGTGTTTCTGGCAAAATCAATAGCTTTCAATACTTTTTTTTCTGTGTCCTGCCGATTTGACAACTTAATAACATCGTCATATAAAGATTGCACTCCTAAGCTGATACGATTAACTCCAATATCTTTTAGAATATTTGCTTTTTTCTGAATTAATGTAACTGGTTCTCCTTCAACAGTAAATTCAGCACCTTCAATGACATTTAAATTATTACGAATAGTGTCTATAATTTTGGCCAAATTGGTTCCATCCAGCAATGTTGGAGTACCACCACCAAAGTATATTGAAACAACTGGTCTTTCATTTAACCGAAATTTTTTAGTAGCAATTTCAATTTCTTTACACAATGCTTCAACATAAATATCAATTTCAGATTTTCTACTTCCAGTCACAGTTCGATAATAACAGTAAGAACATTGTTGAGCACAAAAAGGAATATGTACATAAATATTAAGTGGTTTAGCGGCTAACAATTTAGCATCTGTGGCTTGCTTCCAATGTTGAAAATTAGGGTAATTAGTAATAAAACCTCTTCTGGAAGGAGTTAAATTAGTAATAAAACCTCTTCTAGTAGGTTCTAAATGAGTATTTTTTGTCATTATACTGATTGAGTTCCTAACTTAGTAGAAATAAAATCAGCCAAAGTTTGGAGGTTTTTAAATGGCTCCATATTTAATTCTTCATCTGAAAACTGAAAGCTAAAACTTCTTTCAATTAAAGCGATAAATTCCATAATTGTAACTGAATCAAGTCCTAATCCTTCTTCAAATAAAGAAGCTTTTTCATCAATATCTTCCAATTCACAATTCACATCTAATTCTTCAACGATAATATTTTTAAGTTGTGCAATAATGTTATCGACCATTCTTTTACCTTAATGTTATTTTCAAAGAGCCTAATTATACAAAAAAGTTAGTAAGTAAACAAATAAAATAACTGCTCAGGTATTCTCGTTAAAAAGAATTCAATAATACTCGGCTATCAAATTTTGGAAGTCCTGCAATATGTAGCGTTAAACCTACTAGGTATTTGAGACCTAGCAGTTTTTTTGGAGTCATCACTACTTTATTTAGGACTACCAAAAATTGATAATTAAATTAAAATAGTTATTTACCAACAGCTTGTAACATGTATTGTACTGCTGATTTTATCTCTGCATCGTTAAGATTGTTATTACCACCGCGTGGCGGCATAACGTTAAAACCATTGATAACACTAGATATTAATGCAGATTTACCTTTAGCAATTCTTGGCTTCCAATCATCTTTATTTCCAAATCTAGGAGCTTTTGCTATACCAACTACGTGACAAGAAGCACAAGATGTATCATAAGTTTCCTTACCAGACATCCTAGCATTACCAAGCATAACCGGTTTAGCCGTCTTACTCGGACTTACAATTTGGCTAGGAGTTGGATTGGCAACGGCTTTTAAAATAAATTGTACCGCTAATTTTATTTCTTCATCAGTAAGTGAGTTATTTCCACCTCTTGGCGGCATAATATTTAAACCATTAATAACGCTAGTAACCAATGCAGATTCACCTTTAGCAATTCTTGGTTGCCAACTGGTTCTATCTCCTATTTTCGGCGAACCAACTACCCCTTCTCCATGGCAAGTTATACATGACATTGTATAAACTTCTTTGCCAGATTTTGGACCATTAGTTGATTTACTTGATAAAGTAACAGAAGGTTTAGCAACTGATTTAGTAACTATTGGTTGAACCGGGGCTGATTCAGCTATACTGGTTTTATCATCAATGGCTAATAACATATATTGTACTGCTGCTTTTACTTCGTTATCGGTTAAATCACTACGTCCACCGCGTGGTGGCATAACATTAATACCATTTATGGCACTATTGATAAGCGTATCTTCACCTTTAGTAACTCGTTCAATCCAGCTATCTTTATCAGCAAATTTAGGAGCTCCAGCAAGTCCATTAGTATGACAAGATGTACATGCCTTATCATAAACTTCTTTGCCTAATTTACTCGCTATTACACGGTTTTCATCAGTCATTGTTGTTGCTGAAACATTTTCTACTTTAGGTTTTGATATTAATACTACTTTTTCAACATCTTTAGTATTTGAAACCTGAGATTCACGTTCCTGAAGTTTAAATTCTGCTGTTACTAATTTATTAACAATAGACGCAATAGGTAAAATGATACCAATAAAAATAACAATACCAATAAGTAAATTTCTAATCGAAGAAGTATCTCGTTGGCTCACTGTGGTTTTCCTCATTAAAATTTAGTTTAAAATTGATTAGGACTTACGCATTGACAAAATAATTATTTTATTAATTTGTTAAAATACAAATAGTTATAAAAATTACATCGCTTGTATAAACTATATTTATATAGCTCTTTCATTCCTGTGAAGCTTGTCCTCAACTTGATTGGGGAATGGGAATTTAGGAATCTTTGCTCTCACTAGATTTCCATCCCCATTTTCATGAGGACATGCTTTCGTTATGATTTTAATATAATTATACTTTATTATGTTTGTCAATGCGTAAGTCCTATTGATTTAAATAAAGCATATCATAACCGTAATACAAAAGCTAATTCTTAAAATGTGGTTAAAAAGTTAATATATTAAATAATGATAATTCATGTAAATCAATAATTCACAAAATATATTCGCATGAAACCTGTGAAGTTTTGGAAACCTCATAGGTTTTTACTTGTTATATTATAAATAATCAACACCCATATTGATATATTTACTTGATAAGAATCAAACTATTATTAAATTTAGAGATAATTAATTGTTATTCTCATAATTTAAAATGTTATAATCTGTTGACTGAATTATTTTATTAAAAACTTCAAATTTATACATACCAATATGAAAAAAATTACTTTATTATTATTCTTATCTATAATTTTCAGTGTAAATTGTGTTTTGGCTGGTCGTACAGTGATTGTATCACCAGAAATAAGAATTATTGAGAGAAAACATGAAATTCCATCTTTGCAAATGGAAATGATTCAACATTTTCTAAATCGACCAAAAATAGTTACTCCAGATGAAATTGAAGATATGGGCTATATTGTTGCAAATGCTGAAAATTCCTTATTTGTAACTCAAGGTAGTAAAATTTATGTTCGTAATCTTTATGATGCTGAAAAAGGGAAAAAATATGCTATTATGCGACTTGGACAAGCCTATCGTAATCCAGCTGAAGATGAAGAAGAAGTATTAGCTTATGAAGGTGTTTATCTTGGTGAATCAACAGTTGAACAACTGGGAGAACCAACTGTTTTAAATGTTACCTCAGCAGTTCGTGAAATTGGCACTGGAGCTCGCCTTATGGCGGTTGAAGAAAGTGGTTTCCCAAAAGATTTTTACTTACATTCACCAGAGAATTTAGATGAAGCATATATAGTTGCTTTGCTTGATGGCACTTTATCCATAGGTAAATATCAAATTGTGGTAATAAATAAGGGAGCATATGATGGGATTGAAAAAGGCCATGTATTAGCAATTGAAAAAGCAACTCGTTTAATAAAGGATAAAATTACCGATGAAGAAGTTATGTTGCCACAACAGCAAGTAGGAAAAATATTAGTATTCAAAGCTTTTGAACAAGTTAGTTATGCTTTAGTTACCAAAGCAGATAAACCTATTAACCAATTTGATATAATCACCGTACCTTGAAGTCTGAAAATCTTGAATATTGGTTGGCCTTATTATATGCTCCGGGTATAGGGCCAGTCAATTTTAACCGTTTAATCAAACATTTTGGTAATCCACAGAATGTATTAACAGCCGGTCGTGAAGAATGGCAGGCTATAAAAATGAAGGCCAATTTAATAAAATACTTGGAAAATATTGATTGGCAAATTATTGAAAGTGATATGCAATGGTTGGAGCAACCTGATAACCATGCCTTGACTTTAGAGCATTCTGATTACCCTTCTATGTTGCGAACTATTGACGATGCACCGCCAATATTATTTGTGCATGGTGATTACAAACTACTGTCAACTCAACAAATAGCCATTGTTGGAACTCGCAAACCTTCCAAAGAGGGAGAAACTGCTGCGATGGAATTTGCAACTAATCTATCTTATCAAGGTTTTACTATAACAAGTGGTATGGCTTATGGTATTGATGGTGCTAGTCATGTTGGAGCTTTAAATGCTAATGGCAAAACTATTGCTGTTGCCGGCACTGGTTTGGATCGAGTATATCCACCAAGACACCGTGAATTAGCTCATAACATTGCTAAAAATGGTGGAGCATTAATTTCAGAATTACCAATTGGAACCACAGTTAAACGGCAAAATTTTCCAATCAGAAGTCGTATTGTCAGTGGCTTAAGTTTGGGAGTGTTAGTTATAGAAGCACCTAATAAAAGTGGGGCTTTATATACTGTTCAACATGCTTTAAAACAAGGACGAGAAGTTTTTGTTACACCCGGTTCTATTTATAGTCCGTCAGTAAGAGGTAGCCATCGCTTAATTAAAGAAGGAGCCAAGTTAGTAGAAAACATAGCTGATATTCTTGAAGAGTTACATATTTATCGACCTCCGATAGCGGTTCCAGCTACAAGCCCGATGATGCCACCTAAACCTGTACCTAAACCAGAAGTAAAAAATTTAGATAATGAACATCAACTTATATTAGATCATTTAGTTACCAACCCTAATTCTATTGACGGTTTAGTTGAATTATCTGGTTTAGATGTCAGCAAAATTTCTTCTATCTTACTTATGTTGGAATTACAAGGTTTAATAACAATTAAATCAGGTGGCCTTTATGGGTTGAAATGATGATAGCAGACCTGACAGGTTTCCAAAACCTGTCAGGTCTTAATTTGAATTTTATTAAATTCTCATTCCTTAGTATAGATTTTGCAACAAAAAATATAAATTAGCTTACTTCTGTTAATAAACATCTTTCCTAAATAGGTATATATACTTATTAACTGAGCTTGCCGCAGAAAGTTTTTATATTCCACCGATTTCATCGGTGGCTATTCACATTCAATCCTTTCAGGATAGTTAAAACAACTCCAACGGGGTTCACACTTGAATAGCCATAAGTGAAACCTATGGAATCAAATTAATTAAAATACTCTCAGCGTCAACCATCAGTTATTTAGGAAAGATGTCTAATGTAAGGAAGAATTAATCTGGTTAGGAACGTACATGAAATAAAATTGGCAATTTAGACTAGCAGGTCTGATTCAATATTGTAGAAATTATTTTGTGCCTGTTTCTTATCTCAATGATTCGGACAGTTTTGAAATAGTACAAAAGTAGGGTGGATAAGCAGAGCGTCATCCACCTTCTAACGATAATGATGTATGACGTTATCACTTATACACCCTACTGTTTATCAATATCTAATAATAATTGATTTTTTGACTTTAAAAACTGTCCGTACTATGTGTTATCCAAGTATAAAAGGTTTTTTCAAATATGCAATTCGCAATAACAATTTTCATAAGTGCCTTTCTGCTGTTTCAGGTTCAACCTATAATCGCAAAATATATTCTCCCTTGGTTTGGAGGAAGTCCGGCTGTTTGGAGTACCTGTATGCTATTTTTTCAGGTGGGATTACTTATAGGGTATTCGTATGCACATGTTATCAGTAAATATCTAGCAACCAAGAAACAAATTATCCTTCATTTTGTATTATTAGGGCTTTCACTGCTGCTATTACCAATAACGCCAACCGAGGCTCTTAAGCCGGATAATGTTGATTCACCTGCGATAGATATAATTTTACTATTGCTTTCTACCGTTGGTATTCCTTATATTTTGGTGTCTTCTACTGGCCCACTTTTACAACAATGGTTTAACAAAAAATATCCAGATAAATCTCCCTATCGTCTCTATTCATTGTCTAACATAGGTTCTCTCTTGGCTTTGCTTTCCTATCCATTTATCATAGAACCTAATTTGGGTTTAAATACTCAAACTATATTTTGGTCTGTCGGTTATGGAGTCTTTATTTTGGCTTGTGGTTGGGCTGGGATAACGTTGTATAAATCAGTATCAAATCTTCCTCCAACTTTAACAAAGACAGAGCCAACCGAAACAAAAGAAATGAGTTTGTTGGACCCACCTCTATGGATCGCATTTTCAGCCTGTGGTTCAATCCTGTTGTTGGCAGCAACTAATTTTGTTTGTCAGGATGTAGCGGTGATTCCATTTTTTTGGATTCTTCCACTCAGTTTATATCTGATAACTTTTATCATAGCTTTTGACAGTCCGCGTTGGTATATGCGTTGGTTTTGGATTCCAGCTTTGATTTTGATAACTCCAAAAATATTTACTCTATTAGAAGGTCATTATGTTTTGGATGATGCTGAATTAATGGAACAAATTATTGTATATTTAGGCGGAATGTTCTTGGCAGTTATGGTTTGTCATGGAGAAATGGTGCGTATAAAACCACCAGCTAAACATCTCACTTTTTTTTACTTAATGGTTTCATTAGGTGGGGCAATTGGAGGAGTTTTTGTAACCTTTGTTGCTCCCGAAATTTTTTCCGACTTCTGGGAATGGCCAATTGGACTCGTTCTAGCATTGTTATTGGCTGGAATAAGTATTGTACGCAAACCCGGATTTGATGTTCCCAAATTAATCAGTGCTAAATTCTCTGACCCTAAATTTGCAAAATGGGTTATTTCACCAACATGTGTTGTTATTGTTTTGGTTGGTGGAGCAATGTATTTTGGAGTTAAAATTACAGACTTTCATGACAATTTTTCAGAGGATGTTTTAACAAGCAACCGCAATTTTTATGGAGTAATTCGTGTTATTGAAAGTTCTAAAGGTAAGAGTAGGCATCGGTATAAAATGTATCATGGCCAGATAAATCATGGGATACAGTTCCAAAAGGCTAAACTGAAGAGAGAACCAACTACCTATTTTTCTATTCATAGTGGAATTGGTCTAGCTGTTCGTCGTCATCCTAAACGTCTTAATAAACAAGGATTACATTTGGGAGTTATTGGCTTGGGTTCAGGAACTATTGGAACCTATCTTAAACCGAAAGATAAATTTGTATTTTATGAAATTGATCCTGATGTTGAACGAATTGCCAGACAGTATTTTACTTATTTAAATGATGGTGGTAAACGGATTGAAGTTGTTCTTGGTGATGGCAGAATTTCTATGGAAAGAGAGCTTAAAGAGCAAGGTTCCAGAAAATTTGATATTTTTGCGGTAGATGCTTTTAGTGGGGATGCAATTCCTATTCATTTATTGACTAGGGAAGCATTTGAACTGTATTTTCAACACCTAAATAAAGATGGAGTGTTGGCTGTGCATATTTCTAATAAATACGTTGATTTGGAACCACTTCTTTACAATATAGCGAAAGAGTTTAATATTGACAGTGTGCTGGTTGAAGAAGACAGAAATAGGTCCAAAGGTGTTAAAGGTTCTACTTGGGTACTTATTTCTAATAACAAGAAGTTTATGAAACATCCAAGAGTTTTGGCTTATATTGAACCTTGGCCTGATTTTGCAAAACAAGAAAAGACTATATGGACAGATGATTATAGTAATTTAGTGGAATTTTTGGATTGATAGTACAGCAGAGATTTCATGATACTAACGGAATGTCCATATTCCGTTAGCTATTTAATTTTGTTGATAAATTGATTGGAATTAAGAGACGCAAGCATTGCGTCTCTACAGTTAATTTACTCAGTTAAATCCATTTCAATCATGTCTTTAGGTGAGTAAACAATCTTACCATTTGCGAGTCTATAACCAACATAAACTTTTACCGAACCAGTTATATCAAGTGGGTTATTCCAAATTTCAATTGATTCAACTGGAGCTAAATTTTCCGGTTTTTGGAAAGCAATCAAACTGGAAATATTACCATCCCAAATAACTGGTTTGCCTTCAGAATTAAGCATGTAAAACTTGCCTTCATGAAGTGCAACCACCAAAATATCAGCTTGTTTGCCGATATGTTTCACGTCAATCAATAAGTTGCTTTTAATCGTAACTTGAGATTTGCGTGTGATAGTTGATTTGCGTTGGAAAGGTCCACCATTTTCTGAGGCTCCACCAGTTAATCTTGCGAAACTTCTAGCATTGCCCTTGAAGAAAATTGCATCACCTAACGCTGGCAATCCAATTAGATTATGGCTTTCCATGTAGTTAATATGGATAGAGAATCCAATATTTTCACCAAATACAACGCCATCTTCCAATTCAACATCTTCAGCAAGAATTACGTTGGAAATAACAGCTTTAGACTTGATAATTAAGCTTTCCAAAAGAGCTGGTTGTTCGCTATTACCGATAATCTGACCACTCAGAATACCACCAATTATATGAGTTCCTGATGCTAATCGAACATTTTCAAAAAAACCTTCAACTTTACTGGTATTGGTTATTTTTCCAGCCAGTATTCCGACAATTTCACCAGCTTTATTTGCACCATTGATAGAATAACCAACAAAACTGAAGTCTTTCAAAATACCATGATTGGTTATATAACCAGTTAAAAAACCACCAGTCACTTGATTTCCTTCAGTTATTTCAGAATTACCAATTATACCATCATTTTTAACATCAGTTTTAACAGTTAGATGTGATACATTGCCATTTTTTTCAATAATAACATCTTTAGCATTATTCCAGTTAAAATCACAAGTTGTATTAATAACGTTTCCAGATGAACAAGCATTGTTTGCTGGAACATATGTTGAAGTAGTTGATGGAGTTTCTATGTCATCTGCTGGTATTTCTGCCACTGGGACATCTGGTTTATCATCATCAACAATAGTTAATATCGAAGTATCAGGGTCTATCAAACTGGCATTTTCAGTTGCACCTAAACTTAAGATAACTTCCTTATTGCCATCAACTTTATCGTTGTCAATGATTGTTATTGGTACAGTGATATCACCGTCTGTACCATCATCCCATTTCAATGTTTCCGCAATTGGTTTATGACGGTCATCTTCTGAGCTACGCAATTCAACAGTTACCTTTCCTTCAGTACCAATACGAGTTGCTGTTATTTCAGTTCGTCCAGCATTTTCAGCTACTTCATAATTTTGCTCACTGAAGCTAACTGTATTTGTTGAAATAGCTGGTTCATCAGCATCTGGAATTGTTGGAACAACTGGATCAGTACCCGTAGTTGGTGGAACAACATCTGGAACTGTCGGGTCAACTGGAGTTATCACAATTGGTTCAGCCGGTTTAACTTTGAATGTAGCTGAACATTTGGTATTTTCTAGTAATTGAACTTTACCATCTGGACAGTTTTGTGACCATGAATCAACCATATAGTCAGTATTTGGGGTGGCTGTTAAACTGATGTTTTTGCCACCTTCAAATTCATAGCTACATTCTTGACTAGTGTCGCCACAATCAATGCCAGTTGGAGAACTTGTTATTACGCCATTTTCAGGATATTCAACTGTTAAATTACGAGGTGTTAATTTGAAATAAGCGGTACAGGTACGACTACTGACCAAGAACATTTCTGTATCACAGTCTTTGCCACTCCAACGGTCAAATTCGCTGCCTGAATCTGCTTTAACACTTAGTTTAACTTTAGTAGTTGTATCAAATTTTGCACTACATTCTTCATCAGCAGTTTTGCAGTTAATACCACTTGGACTGCTTGTTACGGTTCCTGAACCCAAACCACCAAATTTGGTAAATACTGTCATTTCATCTGGTAATGGAGTTGAGGTTGGACCACCGGTATCTGTTGGAGGTGGGCTATCATTATCGGTGATATTAACGGATAAATTGGTTGCCGCCGTGCCATCAACAACAAAGGTTGCTTTTTCATAATCAGGGTCATCACTCGAAGCACTTAAGCTTATCGTGCCACTATGACTGCCTTCAACATCACTGTCATCAACTGCGGTTACAGTTACAGTTTGCGGTTGATCCCAAGTATCTGCATCAAAAACCAATGAGGATATATCAAGGGTAGATTGATTATCAGCAGTTAAATTAACAGTTACGGAAGCACCTGCGGCAACAGCTTGTTGGATAAAGAAATCTAACCAATGCCTACTAGCTTGTTGCTGTCCTTGAGGTTGAGTACTTAAAACCACATCAAAAGTATCTGTGTTTCCACCTTCGGTTACGTTGGTGCCGGAGGATTGGGTTATTTTGACGTAAGGTTCGTTGTCGGTGATAGAAGCAGTGACATCGGCAATACTCATTCCAGTTGTGGGATAATTTGTAGTGTCATCTGAGGCAGTTATTGCATGATTGATTGTACAACTATGATCACCTTCGATATTACTATCATCTGTTGCTGTCACCGTTATAGCCGCAGCAGTAGAATTAGATAATGAGACTGAAGTTGGATTAACAGTACATTGCCCATCAGAACTAACACCAATTGTAACATCACCACTATCTGGGTTGGTATTCAGTTTGATAGTATATGTGTTATTAGCACCTTCAATAATAGCACTTCCGATTGAACCAACGGTTACACCAGCTATATCGTCATCTTGGACGGTAACGTCAGCAGTGCCATCAGTATATCCGGTAGCGGTTATAGTTGGTGTTTGGTCGCCATCAATAATAGCATCATCAATGCCAGTTATAGTGAAAGTTGTGGAATTTTGCCCACTTGAAATCGTAACCGAAGCTGGTACAGTTGCTTCTCCGGTATCATCGCTGGATAAATTAACGGTTAAGTTGCCGCTAACGTTTGTTGGTACTGAGACAGTTCCTGTAGTTGTTGTTCCTGATTCACTGACCGAATTAGGAATTGTTACGGTAATCGCTTCTTCAACAGTTATAGTAAAAGTTTGGGCGGCTGAGGTGTCAACACCACCATTAGCAGTTCCATCATCATCCTTAATGGTAACGGAGACGGTTGCGGTTCCTGAGGTTCCATTTGGAGTGTAGGTTAAGTTTCCATTGGCATCAATAGCTGGAGCAGTGGTAAAAATACTATCACCAGTTGGACTAACATTAAAGCTAAGGGTTTGGGTGCTTTCATTCGTTGCACCTTTATTTAGTGCCGTTGCCCAATTATTGACAGTTTGAGCAGTGTTGGTACCAGCTGATACAGTTTGATTAGCTCCTTTGGTAAAACTTGGCACGTCATTAACTGCGGTGACGTCAATCGTCATGGTATACGCTGCAGCACTTGGGTCGGTACCATCGTGAACTTTAAATTGGAACGAGGAATATCCTGTTCCATTTCCATCGGTTGCAGGTAAAAATTTTAATTGATTTGCATCAAGGTCAGCTTTGCTTATCTCATCATTGTTGGCAAGAGTTTCATTGGTATCAACAATTCCATTAGAGTTTGCATCATTGAAAAGTGTTCCTGGATTCGAAATAGAGGTAATGACTAATTTAGCAAGCGTATCTCCATTATCGTTGTCAGTGAAAGCAATGTCATTAGTGGTGATAGTTTTGGTAGTGTCTTCAGTCGTGGAAACAGTCGAGTTAGAAGAAGTTGGTGTAGCGTTAGGTAAGGGCGGGCAGGAATTAGTAACAGCACTGGGGTCAGTGGTAGTTAGGGTAGGTTTTTCTCCAACTGCGTAACCAAAAGTATATGTCACAGTAGGTTTCGTGAAAGTTGCGATGTCAGAGGCTGTAACCCGTATCCAATAGTAATCAGCTCCCTTTCTCGATATATCAAGTATAGTTTGTGCTAATGAATGATATTCATTAAATGCTATGCTCTTAGCTAAAGTTAATGACTTGTTATTTTCCCACCCCTGACGCCCAGTGTACACTCGGCATTTCGCGGGAAATTGATAAGATGTACAGCTCTGATTATCGCTTAACGTTTCGAGCTTTGCCTTCGCATAAACTTCTGCCTTCCATGTCCCGCCTGCGGCTTGGCGCGTAGTAGTCCTTATCAACGTTTCGTGAGCCAAATCTGAATATCCAAGGCAGGAAACAACCACGGCTTTCTCATAAAAATATAATTTATTTTTCAATGTGTTACAAAAAATCCACTCCGTCTGAAGTAAAATTTAATGCGTAAGTCATTGTTTTGTTATTATTTACGTACATTCATTCTATGAGAA
>JAUCGL010000097.1 GCA_030378105.1 Candidatus Halobeggiatoa sp. HSG11
AACATTATACCCCTGCTATGAAAATGGGTTTAACTCATAAACAACTTAATTGGAGATTTTTGTTGACTGTCCCTATACCTGTAAAATATTGATTTAATTAGAACTGCATTGGTCTGTAGGGACTATCAAATATTGAGGAGACCATAATGTAACTAACACACGTGAACGAGTTAACTCGCTTTCAAATCTATCATGCCACGAACCAGTTTCAACTTTTTCAGTATCCCAAAAAATTTTTGCTTCTTTTCCAAGTTCTTCACTAAGCCAATGTTCAAAAATAGGTAAAAAATTACGTTTTATCCATTTATTCCACGACTTACACCTTTTATAACTTAAAAATACATGGTATTTATAACTTTCTTCATATTCATAATTAGTTTCAAATGATGGAGTCTTCTTTTTATTATGAATTAATGCTACTTTTTCATCCCATGATTCAGAAAATTCATTATTTATTGATTTTAATTGAGTCCATTTTTTGAACAAGTCATTAAATCTAACTGCTAATCCAGTATTTAACATAGTTTCTGGTTTATAACCCGCTGATACTAAACCAACTACTCTTCTTGTTTCGTAATGATATACCGGTCCACCACTATGGCCTTTTCCTTTCATAGCCTCATTTTCTATACGGTTATCATCCCTAAATCTATTAATTTTACCATCATAAATACCAATATTTTGGTTATTTAAAAGATGCCCAGCAGGATAACCAGGTGCAACTAACTTATCAAAAATATGTTCATCTGTAACTAAACCTAAAGGCAAATAATGATGAATATTACAATTTTTTATTTTTAAAACAGCTATATCAAATTTATCAGATTTTAAAGATTTACTATAATCAAATTCTGCTTTAAATTCTTCATCAAAACGAGTTTTAACAATGATTTCATTTGGTATTGGTTCTTTAATACAATGAAAAGCCGTCAATAAGTAACCATCAGGCGTAATAAAAAATCCAGTACCTTGAAATTCCCCAAATACAAAAATCTTAACTGTAGCATTAGCAATTTCATCATGAATAATTTTGCGATCTTCAGACATATTTAACCTTGCACTTCAGTTTCTGGACACAAACGTTCTAAATACCCATCAACTACTAAAATTGTAGCTATTGTTATCGTATTAGCGGTAGAAAGTTCATAAGTTACTACCAAACAATCGATTGCAATGGCAGTAATTAATGCAAGCTTATTTTCAAAGGTTTTTTTGTTATAACCCCATTCTTCACAAATTATCTTGCGTAAAGCTTTTTCTTGGCTGTCAAACCAAGTAGCAAAACGTTCTTTTAACGATTCTAATGATGGTTTTTCAGAAAATTTAACGGTTTCACCATCTATTGGTTGGTTATATATAGCAAACCATTCTTGATATAATTTATTTTCATCTGCTAAATATATTTCTATTTGTTGCTGCATGTTATTTATCCTGTTGTAAACGTTTTATTTTAATCAAATATAACCTGAAAGTCAAAAACGCTGGCAATACAGCTACTGGGAAACCGAACTCGGCTACGCCCTTGCCCAACACGACCTAACTAACCTCGGCATCCAGAAGAGCCAACTACCGCTAAAAAACGAACATAGCCAAGTTTTTCCAACAATTGTTCGGTATGGTCTTCACGATCAAAAAATATATCGGTCTCATCTCGTTCAAATGGACGTAAACCGGGTAGGGGGAATTCGTGGTTCATTACGTTTCGCTTGATTTTTGTGTTAAGTTAATTTTTCTTGTTTTAACGTGCAATCAATACAATATAATCACGTTCAATTTCACGATGAAAACTTTTAGGCAAGATAGCCCAATCACGTGCTTCTACTAAAAAAGGAATGGTCGATTCCTGCAAATTTTCATTGAAAGTATTAAGTTTTTTTTTGTCAATAATGGTTAAATCTGGACTACGCAAAACTAAATCTAAATCACTGCCGTCATGGCTACGCCCATTGATACGACTACCGTATACCCATACTTCAATATTTGGTAAGTACTGTTGTATCAAAGCTTCAATTTTTTGTCGGTGTTGAGGACGCAAGTTAAGATGGTTATCCATTTTCAATAATTTTGGCGAGTGCTTTGGCATCAGTAATAAAGTTAGGTAATAATTTCAGAGTTATTTCGGCAAATTGTTCGCCATAATCATGGGCAGTATTGTTGCGATTATCTCGGTATTCAAGCCAACGTTCACAGGCATCAATATCTATCAACGTATGTTTAGCGGCATAACGGAAAGTATCTTTGAAGGTAATTCTGTCTATTGCTTTGTTACTAGAAAAATATTCCCTTAGTCGTTTTTTTAATAATTTACCGCTTTGTTCCAAAATAATTTCAAATTCTTTAACACAAGCGGAACGATAAATATCAAAAATTATATCATTTTGATTAACCAATTGTAATTGGTCAAATGCACTTTCTAAAGTTTGAATACATCGGTTAAAATAGTCAATATTAATAGTCATTTTCAGTTAAACTAATTTATATAAAAATGGATATAGTAATTCTTAATTAAATATAAATATCATATAGTTAATTTGTATTAATATACTATATTCGATTGGGAAACACTATATCTGGATCAGAATAAACCATATTTATTATTGTTCCCAAACTCCTGTTCTCATCTTTATACATTAAGTCCCAAGCAATAAATATAGGATGGATAGAATGAAATGAAATCCACCATTTTGAAGGTTCGGTGGGTTTCCACTTCGTTACTACCCACTCTACATAATATACTTTCATTTCAAGCACTTAAATACTTGTGTATAACGATTAGAACTCCTTAAATAGACTACAGTTATATTAAGCAAGAATCTGATATTTTTATAGATTTTAATTAATAATTAAGAATTGCTACAGAATATCCATACTTTGAACAATAAGTATGCCAAAATTAAATTAGAATACCATTAAGCACTAGACAGCGATATTAAATATAAGTAAAATAAACTTAATTAGAGGATACTTTGAATTATTAAAATCCAATTATATTTTGGTAATAGTAATTAATGACTTTTAGATACCAAATGTAATATAATTGATTTAATGTTTAATATATCTTAAAGCCAAAAATAATCTTGGCCAATATTATGCTAATTTAAAATATTTTGTATCAAGTTCAAATTTTGTAACTTCAAAAACTGAATTTGTTAGGATATTTGGGATTTTACTACAAAGAGGCAACTGAAAAAGTTAATAACTTTTAAATGTTGAATTTATTATGAAGATTTTTTTAGGATTATTATTAAGTAGTGTATTTTTTAATACAGTTAATGCTGATGAAAACTTATTCCAAAAGGGTAACGATTTTTACCAACAAAGAAATTTTGCTCAAGCTATTGAAGTTTGGGAAACTGCTTTACAAACAGAAACTGTTTCACAATTTGATATATTGCTCCGACTTGGTACTTCTTATCAAGCGTTAGGTAACTATAACTCAGCATTAAATGCTATCAAACAAGCTATCTCTGTGGCACAAACGCCCGAACAAGAAACACTAGCTCATGTCTATTTAGGGGATATTTTATTAACTTTACAACAACCAGATGACTCGTTTGAAGAGTTAGAAAAATATTTACCTAAAGCTCGTACTTTGGATAATAAATTGATTTTGGCAAACTTATTGAATAATATGAGTAATGCTTTAAGTTCCGAACAGTATTATTTTGAAGCATTGTCAATGTATCAAGAAGTTCTTGAAATAGCCGAACATTCAAGTGATGTTTTATTACAAATTCAGGCATTAAACAATCAAGCACAGGTATATTTTGAAGTTAATGAACCAGAGAATAGCATTACAATTTTAGAAAAAGAACTAACCTTGTTAGCTAAATTACCAAATAATCATGTCAAATCATTCCATTTACTTAGCTTGGGACAATTAGTTTTTAAATTACAAACTAAAGCAACTAGTCCTAAATTAAATGCTTATAATATTTTTACAGAAGCATTAAATATTGCTTATCAATTGCAGGATAACCGCTCAATTTCTTACGCCAAAAGTTTTTTAGGACAATTGTATGCACAAAAACATGAATACCCAGCAGCTCTTAAATTAACTAAAGAGGCAATATTTTTTGCCCAAGAGTTGCCTGATTTATTATATTTATGGGAATGGCAACAGGGTAATATTTTGCATTCTCAGGAAAATTTGGAAGAATCCTTGGTTGCTTATCAAAAGGCTTTTGATTATTTAGCACCTATTCGGACTAGTTTGACTAATGGGCAACGTAATAGCAGTGAAGTATTTTATGAACGAGTTCGCCCTATTTATTATAGTCTTGCTGATGTTTTGCTTCAAAAAGCTAAACAACTTCCAGACAGTTCAGAGCAAAAAAAGTTGTTATTAACTAAAGCCAGAGATACGGTTGAGCATTTAAAAGAGGCTGAATTACAAAATTATTTCCAAGATGAATGTGTTTCGGCTGCTAAAACTCAAATTACTGAGTTAAAAAATATAGATAAAAATACGGCTGTTTTATATCCAATTTTATTACCCAACCGTGTTGAATTATTGTTAACTACTTCTGATGACATGCATCAAATTGTTGTACCAGTTGATAATAAGCAAATTAAACAGGTAATACTAGATTTTAGTAAGAATTTACAGCGTGTTACTGAAGGTCGTTTTATTAAACAATCTAAACAACTATATGATTGGATGATTAGGCCTATCGAAGAACATATTGCTAAGTATGATATTAAAACTTTAATAGTCGTACCTGATGGTCCTTTACGCACAATTCCTTTTGCAGCTTTATACAATGATTCCGAAAAAAAATTCTTGTTTGATTATGTTGCTCTTGCAGTCACACCTAGTTTAACTTTAACCGATCCAAGACCTCTGCCTAGAAAAAACACAAAAGTATTACTTAACGGATTATCTAAATCGGTACAAGATTTTTCAGCATTACCAAGCGTTATCAAGGAAATTGGTGATGTAGATAAATTATTTGATAATAGTACTACTTTAATTGATGAAAACTTTCTATTACAAACTGTTACAACAACGTTAGAAAATTCTCCTTATGATATTGTGCATATTTCTTCACATGGTCAGTTTGATCGTAATCCTAAATATAGCTTTTTATTAACTTACGATGATAAATTGACAATGGATCGTTTAGAAAAGTTATTTAGACTTAACGACTTGAGAAAAAAACAAGTTGAACTATTAACCCTAAGTGCCTGCCAAACAGCAGTTGGAGATGAACGAGCAGCTTTAGGATTAGCTGGAGTAGCAATCAAAGCCGGGGCAAGAAGTGCTTTAGCCAGTTTATGGTTTGTAGATGATAATGCAACATCACAATTAATAACTGATTTTTATAAACAATTACAAAATCCAAATTTGTCTAAAGCTCAAGCTTTACAAAATGCTCAAAGAAACCTTGCTTCTAAAAGAAAATATCGTCATCCAGCTTACTGGTCTCCATTTTTATTAATTGGAAATTGGCTGTAAAAATTACTAAGAAAAATTTATTGGAGTTCAAAGCAAAGCTTTGATATTATTGATTTATAATTTATAATATTAACAAAGCTAATACTTTGGATTCCAAAAAAACTTTGGTAGTCCTATAGAAAGTAGTGATAGCTTCAAAAAACCTAGTAGGTTTAACACTACATATTGCAGGACTACCAAAACTTTCTTATCCAATTGCATTATTTCACACAAAGGTTATATTATGGCATTTGAAATAATAAGCACTCCTGATGCTCCACAAGCAATAGGAACTTACTCACAAGCTGTTAAAGCTGGCAATACAGTTTACTTATCTGGACAGATTCCATTAATTCCAGATACAATGGAACTTAATGATGGTGATATGAATTCTCAAATACATCAAGTTTTCAAAAATTTACGAGCAGTATCTCAGGCTGCTGGCGGTGATTTAAATAACATTGCAAAACTAAATATTTTTTTGACTGACTTGACGCATTTTGCTTTGGTCAACGAAATTATGACAAAATATTTTCAACTTCCTTACCCAGCAAGAGCTGTAGTTGGAGTGGCTAGTTTGCCTAAAGGAGTAGCAGTAGAAATGGATGCAGTTTTAGTACTATAATTTTTTTTAATGCTTTTTGATTTTGGTTAAGCATCAAGCATTCATTATTTAAGCATTACCTTAATAAAAATGGTGACAATAGATAGTTTACACGGCGTTAATACAAAAACAATAGAACAGTTGAGCAAACTTGGTATACATACGATTGATGATATGTTATTCCATTTGCCATTACGGTATGAAGATCGTACAACAATCAAGCAATTAGCTGAACTGGAAGTTGGGGATAATACTATGGTTGAAGGTACTATCCAAGCGTGTGAAGTTAAGTCAAGTAAAAAACGTTCTTTAGTCTGTATGTTTGAGGATGACACTGGTACTATTATGTTGCGTTTTTTTCATTTTTATCCATCTCAACGTGAAAAACTTAAACCGGGAACTAAACTACGTTGTTTTGGTGAAGTGCGACAAGGGTATCACTGTTTAGAAATAGTGCATCCTCAATATGAATTGGTTGATTATTCTAATTCCACTCCAGATTTAGCAGAACATTTAACCCCTATATATCCAAGCAATAGTAAATTAAATCAAACAGTTTTCCATTCATTAATTGACCAAATATTTGCCAAATACGATATTATTGATTATATCCCAGAAAACTTACGCACTGAATTCAATTTATTACCATTACTAGAAGCTCTACAAACTCTACATCATCCAACCCCTCAAATTGCTCCTAAATTAGCAGATGATAAACATCCAGCTCGATTCAGGTTAGCCTTTGAAGAATTATTGGGACATCATTTAAGTATGTATAGCTTGCGAGCCAGTAGCAATGAACATAGTGCTGCTTGTTTAAATAATGCTGGAATATTGGCACAGGCTTTACTAACTCAATTATCATTCCAACTAACTCATGCTCAACAGCGAGTTATAGCTGAAATTAATGCTGATTTACGTTCTATTAATCCAATGCAACGTTTATTGCAAGGTGATGTTGGTTCGGGCAAAACTGTAGTCGCTGCCGTCAGTGCCTTACAAGCAATTGAATCTGGTTATCAGGTAGCAATTATGGCTCCAACCGAACTATTGTCTGAACAGCACACTCGTACATTTGGTCAATGGCTAGAGCCGTTAGGTATTGAATTCACTTGGTTAACTAGCAGTATAACTAAGAAAAAACGAGAGCAAGTTTTAGCAACTATAGCTTCTGGGCAAGTATCATTAATTATTGGCACTCACGCTTTGTTTCAAAAGGATGTGGAATTTGCTAAGTTAGGATTAGTTGTTGTTGATGAACAGCATCGGTTTGGAGTGCATCAAAGATTAGCGTTGCGAAATAAAGGTAATCAAGATGGCGTTTATCCGCATCAATTAATTATGACCGCAACTCCAATTCCACGTACTTTAGCAATGACTGCTTATGCTGATTTGGACATTTCCGTGATTGATGAATTGCCACCGGGTCGTACTCCAGTTACTACTGTGGTTATGCCTAATACTCGGCGAGATGAAGTAATTGATAGGATTCAACATGTTTGCACTGATGAAGCTAGACAGGCTTATTGGGTTTGTCCATTGATTGAAGAGTCAGAAACTTTACAATTACAAGCGGCTGAAGAAACTGCTACTAAATTACAAGAGTCTTTACCTAACTTAAAAGTTGGATTAGTACATGGTCGTATGAAAGCTAAAGAAAAAGAGCAAGTTATGGAAGCTTTTATAGCCAAAGAACTACATTTATTAGTAGCAACAACTGTGATTGAAGTTGGAGTTGACGTACCTAATTCTAGTTTGATGATTATTGAAAATGCGGAGCGATTGGGTTTAGCTCAATTACATCAGTTAAGAGGTCGAGTTGGTCGAGGTGCAGTACAAAGTTATTGTGTACTTTTATATCAATTACCGTTGTCTGAAGTTGCTAAATCACGTTTAGGAATTATTCGAGATAATCATGATGGATTTGCAATTGCACAACGTGATTTGGAAATTCGAGGACCAGGTGAAGTCTTAGGTACAAAGCAAAAAGGAGTTATGAATTTACGAATTGCGGATGTACGTCGAGATAAAGATTTGTTAAATGATGTTGTTGAAGCTGGTAAAATTATTTTTAAAGATTATCCAGAACAATGTCAAGCTTTAGTACAAAGATGGGTTAAGGAAGGATTGAATTATGGAGAAGTTTGACTTGAATACTTAATTTTTTTAACATTATATTTATATTTAAATCAATTATTTATTATAACAAAGAGAGAAATAGTTAAATTTTGAGATTTACTTAATTCTTTTTTTGATTTATATTAAATTTTTTAACTATTATTTTAAGGAGTATTTTTTATGAAGTATATTTTTAGTGTATTTTTCTTATTATTTTCAATCCAAAGTTATTGTCATGAAGGTGAGCAACATGAGCCAGCAGTTGTATCTAACTCGGCTACTCCTCCAATATCATCGCAATCTGTGATTATGCAAACTAACTTTGGTAACATCGTTATTGAATTGAATGCTGCACAAGCACCTAAAAGTGTTGATAATTTTTTGCGTTATGTCAAAAATGGTTTCTATAATGGTACAATTTTTCATAGGGTAATTAATAACTTTATGGTTCAAGGTGGTGGGTTTACTCAGAATTATCTACAAAAAAAAGTTCGTAACCCAGTTCCTAATGAAGCCAATAATGGCCTAAAAAATGCTAGAGGTACAATTGCAATGGCACGTACTGGTGATCCGCATTCTGCTACTGCTCAATTTTTTATTAACGTAACGGATAATTCATTTCTTGATTTCAAGGCTAAGACAATGCGAGGCTGGGGTTACACTGTTTTTGGTAAAGTAACAGAAGGGATGGAAGTAGTTGATAAAATCAAACAGGTTAAGACTGGAGGTGGTGGTCCATTTCCAAGTGATGTTCCGCTCACTCCAGTTATTATTGAGAAAATAACAATGAAATAATTACATTGTTCGATTACCGGGGGGTATATGAAATATCGAACTATAAAGATGAGTAACGGTAAAAAATATTCAGGACTAATTTCTGACTTTAATGATCGAGGCGAGCATATTGAGTATCAAAAAAATTTCTTTACTGTAGAAAAAATTGGAAAAAAATCAATAGTATATGAGTCAATAATTTCAGTATCTACAATAGCAGCATATTTGATTATTGCGATTATGTTTTTGTTTTTGTTTGGAATGATTGGATACAAATATAATAATCCTGAAGCAATTGAAACTTTTAAATATAAAATTGAATCCAATTGTGATGATGCAAAATTACAATTAGCAGATGAACAAAAAATTCGGGGCTTTGTTGGTCAAAAACATAAAGATTCATATAAAGAATCCTGCCCTAAAATTGTTGAAAAATTTTAATTAATTTTTAGTTTTTCACTATTAACTTTTCACTAATAATTCTATATTGCTAGTTAATTTTTCTCGTTCCAATGCACCAGCGGTGCGTATATATAAAAAAATACACGGTCAATAATGTACAAGATTGTACAGTGAATCAAAAAATTAATATGCTAATTTCTTCGCACCGCTAGAAGGTTTGGTGGTTTACACTTCGTTTCTACCCACCCTACGAAAAACCATTTTACTAGTTCCCAATCTCTTGGTTTAAAACGAGAAAAAATTATTGTTTTAGTTTATGATGTCAACTGTGCATACAAATACGGCAATTTTTTTGGTAATTCAACCGGATTACGAATTACTACATGACTATTAGTCCCAAAAATATATGGTAAATAATCATTTGCTTTCTCATCAATCGTTACACAAAACGGTTGCAATCCTTGTTTCCTAGCTTCATGCAAAGCCATACGAGTATCTTCTACTCCATAACGACCTTCATATTGGTCTAAATCATTTGGTTTCCCATCTGTCAGTAATAATAATAAAGATTGAGAAGTTTTTTGCTGAGTCAGTAAATTGCTGGCATGGCGGAGAGCTGCTCCCATTCTTGTATAATAACCCGGCTTAATCTCATTAATACGCCCACGTACTTTAGCATTATAATTTTGACCAAAAGTTTTCAAAGTATGAAAACGTATATGATTACGATAACGGGAAGAAAAACCATACATAGCAAATTGATCACCAGTTGCATTTAAGCTCTCCGCAAACAGAAAGAGGCTATCACGAATAACCTCTATTACTCTTGTTTTGTTATTAAGCCACGCATCAGTGGACAATGATAAATCAGCTAATAATAAACAAGCTAAATCTTTATCACCTCCTCTAAAATCACAATAAAAATTTGGCTCTGAATTTATATTACCGCTTTGGCTTTCAGCAACATGTAATAAATAAGCATCCAAATCTATTTCACTGCCATCAGGTTGACCTTTATACCAAACTCGCTGAGGAATTAATGCTTCAAATTGGCGACGTAAACGTTGGGCAGTGTATTTTAAATGCTCTGGGAGTTCCATTGGCATTGCATTAGCGGCTAACATGGGTTGTAAACAACAGTAATCAGGGAGTAACCGTTGTTGTTTATAATCCCATTCTGGCAGTAAAATTCCCTCTCCCAATGGAGTATCATCAAACTCTGGGGCCGGCAAATCTAAGTCAAATTTTAGTGAAGTAGCGGCGGCCTTGTTATCCCGTGCTACACTAACAGTATCCATATCTTCCAGAGCATTCTTAGCAGCATCAGCATCTTGTTCGTCATCAGTGCAACGATCTACTTTCGTGTAATCAACTAAAGTAAATAAACTTTCTAAACGAAATGCCAACAGCCCTTTTTTACCATCTGGCATCTCTGTTCGTTCCCCATGCTTACGCTGTTTATCCTCAACATCATTCTTACTTGATTGCTTATTCTCCGGTTCGTCATAATTTGCTACTGCGAAATTACTAGTGCTGATTGGAGGAAATGGATGCAACCACAACGGTACTGGTTGATGAGGACGTTTTGCTGGAGGCAATTCTAATACACTACCCGGTTGACGTAAGGCTTGTTGAATTGCTTGCTCAGTAGCTGCTTCTTCTGGCGGTAAGTGAGTTATATCTGGTCGCAATTTCAATACGGCTTCTACCAAACGTTGATAGCGAGGTTGTAAACCGGGAAAATTATGCAGAGTTTGTTGCGTGAGCTGTTGATTGGATTGGAACCAATTCAGATTATAGTCAACTTTTCCAGCCGCAAGAACAGCTAACCATAAATATAAATCACGATTCAGAGTTTTGGTTGGAAAATAGTCAACATAAGTTGGCAAGTGTAAAGCTTCAGCATCTCGCCAGCATAATTCAACTTGTTTATTGATACCAGCAATTTTTTGTAACCAATTACGCCGTGATTCATTGGCGGTTGCTGAAGTGGATTCTATGCGTAAACCACCCTCACCACCTAAAGCACGAAATAATATTCCAACTGTTTTGCTAACCTCACTAAGTTCTACTTTCGCTTGTGGATAGCCAGTGGTAGCAGTATTGGTAATAAAACGATGCCAGATTTTACCTACGTGTTCTTCCATATCTTTATTTTTTAAATAAGCTATAATGCTCTTTTCTAGCGTTTACAAATGGAAATAGATATTTACTGTTAACCTTTTCAAATTCTAATTCAAAAAAATGATTCAATAACTCAGGTTCACCTTGTAATTCTTTAATTATTTCATATCCTTGTAAAATAATTTCTTCCCGTTCTCTGATTAATCTATAACAGTTTAAATTCAAAACTTCCAGAGTATGTTCTACTCTTTGTTTATCAAATTCAGAATTATTATTATTTGAGCCAATTTTACCATTTATTTCATAAGAAAATAATGAGTTACAATTTGCTTCTGTCGGTTTTATAAATAAGTTTTCATTGTATGTATTTGTTTTTTTAAGCGGTGCATGACCACAACTAATGGAATTATCATCAATTTCTTTATCTTTAAATTTTTTCTCATCAGATACACAAGACAAAGATAAATTACTATATTCAAAAGTTAATAATGGATTTTGGGTTTTTGATAAAATATGTTCAATATGAAAACCATGTTTATCCAATTTGTTTTCACAATATACACATAAATCACCTTGCAAAGGAATCAATTTTTCATGAATTTCTTGTTTTCCATTGTTCCTATAAAAATTAGACCACGCTTTTCTTGGATTTTCAGGAGTTCCATTATCATTAGGATTATTTTTTCTTTGTTCTAATTTATGAGGAGGATCATCATGTTTCAGTTCTATCATTTTTAGCTTTATTTAATGCTTTGTGCTTGTTAATAATCATATCAGCAATTTGTAACTGTTGATAATCAGGATCATAAACTTCTTCAAGTTGTTTTCTTAATTCTAAAACTTCTTTAGAATCAATATCTCCATCTTTTACTCTTTCTAAATATTCATTGAGCAAGCCAACTTCTTCTATCACTGTTTCTGATGGCATTGAACTAGTATTCATCAAATCTTCCAAAGCAACTACACTTCGTTTACCATATGGATTTTGAAAAGGTTTTTGCACTGAAGCATTTTCTAGGATAAAGATATATTCCTTTTTGACAGTAGATAAAATTTGTGGGCTATGCGTTGTTACAATAAATTGAGCATTTGGAAACGTTCTAGTTAAATCAGATAAAATAGTTTGTTGCCATTTTGGGTGTAAATGTAAATCTAACTCATCAATTAAAATGATAGCTGAAGAATTATTACCAAGTTGAGGATTAGCTTGTGCCATACGACTTGATATATCCATTACCATTGCCAAAACTGTACGATAACCATCACTTAATTGTTCTAGCTGCAATTTTTTTATAGTACTATCTACTTGTTGATAATCTATCATAAATCTTAAAGGATTAATTTCAATTCTTGGATAGGTAAAGTTTGGTAACATTTTTTCAATTGCATCTCTAACAGCAGTTAATTCATTTAATCTATAGGAAAAATCCTGTTCTTCTTGCTGTTTTCGTCTTTCTAAATTTTCCATTGCATCAAACCATTGAAAAAAACGATGAAAATTAGCATCACTTTTTAACACCCCATTTAGTGCTTCAAATCGCTGAAAAGATTTTTTAAAATTTCTTTTTCTGACAGGAGAATCAAAAACTGCTCTATTTGTACCATAATAAATAATTAAAGGCATTTCATAGGGAATATCTTCATTATCGTTATCAATAATTGTATCAACAAATTCATTTAACTCTTTTAATCCTTTAGATTTAGGAATTAATTTAGATGTTTTTTTTGTACTATCTCTTTTATCTGTTCTATCCCATGAAATACCTTGATTTGATTCAATTTCTATTCTAGTAAAAGGTTCTTGCTTATTTTCAGAATTAATTTTTAAATCCATTTTTTTAAATGTAATTCCACTTACATCTGGGAATCTAGTAAGCATCGCCCCAAATCCAATTGCAATAGCATCCAAAATAGCAGTTTTTCCTGCACCGTTATCTGCAATAATAACATTAATATTTTCATTGAAATTAATATTTAATTTATTGAATAATCTGAAATGAGTTAATTTTAAATTCTTAATTGACATATTAATTCTCAAAATTATAGTAAATTGCACAGGTTTATAAAGAAGTTATTTATTAACCAAAACTCGCTGTAACAATTTCCATCAAAGCTGCGACGGTTTCTAAGTCATCGCTGAGAGGCTCAATGAGGGCGGCCCGACATGCTTCTACCGGATCAAAACCTTGTTTGATAAGGGTAGCAGCATAAATCAGTAAGCGAGTGGAAGCTGCTTCTTCGATATCATGTTCTTTTAGTTGGCGTAGCGCATTGGTTAAATTGACTAAACGTTTAGCTAAGTCTGCATCTATACCCGTTTCACTACTAATAATTTCTTGTTCTATGCTAGGGGTTGGATAGTTAAAACGCAAACCAACAAAACGTTGTTTAGTACTCGGTTTCATGCCTTTGAGCAAGTTCTGATAGCCGGGATTGTAGGAAACAACTAACATGAATTCTGGGGGAGCTTGCAAATTCTCATTAGTGCGTTCAATTGGTAAAACCCGCCGATCATCGGTCAAAGGATGTAGTATAACAGTGGTATCTTTACGAGCTTCAACCACTTCATCTAAATAACAAATCGCACCTTCTCGCACGGCTCTGGTTAATGGCCCATCGCTCCAGTAAGTAGAATTGTTGCCAATAAGATGTCTGCCAACCAAATCAGCAGCAGTTAAATCATCATGGCAAGCTACGGTATACAAGGGACGCTCTAATTGGGCGGCCATATATGTGATAAAACGAGTCTTACCACAACCAGTTGGCCCTTTAATTAAGATGGGTAATTGATTTTGGAAAGCATGTTTAAATAATTCGACTTCATTGCCGATAGTTTTATAGTAAGGTGTTTTCATTGTAATCCTAGCCAGTATGCTAAACTAATCATTGCGATTACTAACAGTAGCCAACCATATAAAATTATTCGCCACTGCCAGCGTACTTGATGTAAGCCCATGAAGTAATCAATGACTATCTGGCTTTTGATAATGGTACTGAGTAAAATAACGCTAACAATAGTCATGTTACCCAATTCAAGCCCACCAAATATAAAAGCGAATATGGTGAGTAAAATTAGTATTGACCATGAGATGGTGGAAGAATGTGTCATTAGTGAATAATTTAGTTTTTGTTGATAGTGGTGATGGCTTGTATTATGAAGTAACTATAGACTTTCAGATAAATAGTTTCGTTGTAGAGACAAGGCATGCCTTGTCCCGACATATGGTTTTGTGAAATTGTTTATCTGAAAAACTATAATTACTTGAAGCCAGATTTAATTCGAGCCTGACCCCTTTTTACCCTTTTTACCCCTTAATTGTTACTAAATAGAAACGGTAGAGCCAGAAATAAATGGATTGATTACTTTTAGTTGATTTTCAATCATTTGATTGTGTTGTAAATCTTCTGTATAAATAATAGAACAATCACTTTCTAATGCAGACGTTACTATCAAACTATCCCAGAATGAAATATTATATTGCTGTCTCAGAGTAAAAGCATAATCATAGGTTGCTTTATTAAGAATTGATAATTCTGATATCCTAAATACACCTAAGTCAATTTTTAATTTAGCTTCTTCATCTTTAAGCTCATACTTACTTACTAAATTCCAGTGAACTTCATTTATAACTTGAGTTGAAACAACAATAATTTTTTCTTGATAGAGATTTTCTAATAAACTAATGCAAATTTCTCGCTTAATCAAATCGTTATCAGTAGTGATAAAAGCATAAATCCAAATGTTAGAATCAATAAAAGCTTTATCCATTATAAATTTCTTCTCGAACAAATTTTCTATATTTGTTTTTACTTACCGGTGTGTAAAAAATATCTGGTAGATTATTTAGCCTTTTATTTTTATCAACACCAACGATATTATTTTCACAAACTAAAGTTGTGTTTGGTTCTATGGGTTGTGCTTCTTCTGTCACAATTACAATTACACGTACTCGACTTGATTCTGTAATTGGAAGTGATTCATCTAGTTTTAACTGATGCTGATTGTTTACAATACCAGTTGTTTCTACTGTTTTTGCTAGTAACATTTTGTTCTTCCTTTTTTGCAGTAAAGTTGAAATAATTGGGGTCAGAGTAAAATTTTAACATAGGATACTGTCCCCCTTTTTTTTATCTATATTTTCCATACCAAATAATGCCTATTTAACAGAATTTTCTACGATTTCAATTTCTTCGGGTGTGAGTTCGTAGAGTTCATAAACCATTTTATCTATTTCTTTGTCGGTTTGGGCAATTTGGGTTTGGAGTTCATTTATTTTTTGTGCTATTGTGTTGAAATATTCTCTCCACTCGTTGTTTTCATTGCCTAAGCTAATTTTTACTTTCTGTTTTGCCAATTCCTTTTTAAACACATCGTATTCTAAATTGTAGAAAGTGTCTAACTTTTTGGTGATTTTTTCAATACCTTTTTCTTCTTGTAAAGTGTTTAAGAAATTGCTTTTTTCTGTTTGGAATTCTTTGTTTAAAGCTAACATTTGGTCAGCTTTTTTTATAAATGAAGTTTGATTAAATTTTTGATTAAAAATTGCAAAATTTTTAATTTGAGAACCTTTTAAATCAATATAACCACCTCCTATTTTAGTGCTTTGATAATAAAAATTATAATAAAATGTTGTTAGTTTTGAATTTATAAATGTTAATATTGTTTTGTTTTTAATATCAGTATTTGTTGTTTTAAAATAATAAATTCTATCTAAAATATGTGTATTTCTATTACTTAAAATAGCTCTTATTCTTAATATTGTGCGAGGTAATAAAATTAAATTGTCAGTAAATTCTTGGTTTTTATCATTTTGCAGTTTATTATTTTTATACTTAATTCTTAATTTTGATTTAGGCAAAAAGTAAGGAAATTTTAAAAATGTTGATTTTATAGCTTCAAAATCACTATTTTCAACAAAAGAAAATTTATTATTAGGAAGTCCCCTTGTTATTTTATCAGTTATACGATTTAAGGAAATTGATTTTTTATTAATTTTTGATATTATATTCTTTGACATTATTTCTTTTTTAAATCCTATAAATGTGTCTTCTGAACATATATTAAATATTGTAATTTTTTTTATATCAAATTTTTTATTGAATGATATTTTTTTATAGATAAAAATATATGGATAAACAGATGCGTCACTAAAAACTTTATCCAAAGATACATTATAAATATTTAAAAATATTGCATTTTCATTTATAAAATTTAAAATATTAATCCCATAGTCTGATGATAAGAATTTATTAGGTTGAATAAAACCGATTAATCCATTTTTTTTTACAATTTGTAATGATAACTCATTAAATAAAATGTATAAATCATATTGTTTATATGCAGAAAAATATTTTATTTCTAATTCTTTTTTTGTAATTTTATCTAATTCTGTATTTCTCACATAAGGCGGATTCCCAATAACCACATCAAAACCACCTTTCTCAAAAACCTGCGGAAATTCCTCTTCCCAATTAAAAGCCTTCTCTCCTGCCACTTTCGGGTCATCAATCAAAGAGTTACCACATTTAATATTATTATTCAAAGAAGTAAGTTTTCTACCACGTTGAGCAGTTCTTAACCAAAGCGAAAGTTTAGCAATATCAACACTCTCCTCATTAATATCAACACCAAAAATATTCTTCTCCAACACATGATTACTCACATCCTGAAAAACAATACTCGACTCCAATAAATTAGCCTGCAACTCATCAACATAAGCATGTTCAGAAATTAAAAACTCCAAAGCCTGATTCAAAAAAGCCCCACTACCACAAGCCGGATCGCAAATAGTTATTTCCAAAAGCCAATTACGATACTCCTGCAAATTATCATACAAATTCTGTACAAGCTTTTTTCTTCTTCTTTTCCGCCCCTTAGCATACTCCTCATCCACAATACCAAAATCCGCCTTCCTCTCCTCGCAAAGCTTCCCAACCGTATTCTCAACTATATACTTCGTTATATACTTTGGCGTATAAAAAACCCCATCTTTCTTACGCTTACTTTTATTTTTATCAACCTTCTGCCCCTCAAGCTGTGCCGTAACACTCTCAATCTCATTCAGCGAATTCTCAAAAATATGTCCCAAAATATTAACATCAACATCACTCTGAAAATTATAAGCCGTCATTGTCAACACATGAGGCTCAAGCAACTCATCATCAATTATCAAACCATCCAACAATTCATCCGGCAAAAACAACCCACCATTATATGCAAAAATATCATCATGAACTGTTTTACCTTTTCGGCCTTTATTTATATAATCAAAAAACTGTTTAAAAATATCATAAAGTGGTTTTTTAGCATCATCTTCAATAAGTCTATGATACCGCTTAACATAATAACTGATTGAATTTGGCGGAAGCAAACCACTATCTTCAGCAAAAAAAACAAATAGAAATCTATCCAACAATTTTTGAGTCTTTTGGAACAGCAAAAGTTTATCTAAATCAGGTCGATTTTTACAAATATTCTGCCACAACTCATTTTTAAACGTAGAATAATCTTTATAAAGCTTCTTTGTTATATTCTCCTCAACTACTATACTATCTTGTTTTATTTTGGCCGGAACACCGTTCAATAGATTTTCAGCATTCAAACAAAGCCAAAGTATTTCAAACTCTTCTTTTGTCAGCGTAAACAAATTAAACTCAATATGAGCAACCGCATCATGAATAAAAAACCGCAGCTTCTCAAAATTTGAGGTAATAACATAAATACAATCGGTATGATTATTTTTATAGTTAAATGCCTGATTATTAACTTTGTCTAAATCCTTGGTATCCATTCCTTTTAATTCTATAACAGCCAATGCTTTACCATTTTTTAAAATAGCACCATCAGTTTTTTTTGCTCCTTTTTCATTTTTTAATTCAGTCGTCAGATTAAAATTTGGCTCTGGATTAAGCGTATATCCCAAAATCTTAACAAAGAGTTCCCGTAAAAAACCTTCCTGAAATTGCTCTTCCTTTGACTGCCTTATATTCTGTTGTATTTCAGCATTATGAAAATAGGTAATAAATTGAGAATACGCTTCATCAATCTTCTTTTCATCTTGCGTTTTTAAATATTTATTTAGTACTGAGTTTTGAAAAATATTCATATTTATTACTCGAAGCTCTCTATTTTATTCATGATTTCTAATTATAACGGATTTTGTTGATGTTGGTTGTGGTGGATTTACGCTTCGCTTCTATCCACCCTACATTTGTGGCTTGGGATTTAATGTATAGCGATGAGAACTCTAGTTTGGGAACAATAATATGTTATAACTATATAATTTATGAAAA
>JAUCGL010000098.1 GCA_030378105.1 Candidatus Halobeggiatoa sp. HSG11
GATATACATATATTAAAATAATTTTTACTCCAAAAGGAATATTAAGGAATAAATTAAAATGCAGCCTTATAAGAAAAATAGTCTATTAGCTGGTTTAAGCAAGATAAAAATATCCAAGTGGCCGTTATTTATAACTTATAATGTTAATAACTTTGCAATTAAAGGTCATCACACCAGAGAAATTTTAAAATTAGTTAAACCGGGTGATATTTTAATTCGTTCTTTTAACAATTATCCTAATAATAACTTAGTTCCCGGAACTTTTAAACATGTTGGTTTTTATCTGAGTGAAGTTAATGATTCACATCTGAAAAAATTTGCTGATATAGAACAACATGATTTTAAACTTGGTCGCCAAACAGTTATCCATGCAATAGGAGGACAAGTTATTTTGGAGGATTTAATTGATTTTTGTCGTTGTGATGCTTTGGCAATAATGCGTTTTCCACGTAAAATGAAACTTTTGCGAGAAGTTCCTTCAAGTTTAGAAGAATATTTTGCCAATCCAACAGCTTCTCCAACCGTTTCTTCAACTACTGATACTGAAAAAAAATCTAAAATATCTGATTTATTAGCTAAAGTTAAACGTAAGAAAAATACTCAGGAAGATGAACCTGATGAAAAGGTTGAAGAAAAAACTGAAGAAGAAGTTGATACAACAGCAATTGCTTTAGCTAAAACAGAGAATGATATTATACAGCATTTAAAAAGTGGTAAAGTTATTGAGTTTGAAAAAATTTTTAAGATTTTATATCGAATTGCTATGAAAGAATTAAATACTATTCGTAAACATAATCTTAATATTGAACCATTTTATGGCACTGCCAGTACAGATTTGGTGTATTTCATTACAAAAAGTGTTGCTTGGAATTATGGTATTGTTCCTGAAATAAGTACAGTTTTATTAAAGAAACAATCAGTTATCTTGCCAGATGAATTTGTGGATAGTGATCTTGAAGAAATTTGGAAAAAAGTCTAAATAAAGGAGCCAGTTATGAGACCTTATAGTAATAGAAGAATCGTTAGTTCATATCAAAAGTTAAAAAGGAAGCCACTAGTGACTGTCCATTCTTATAAAGATTATGGTATAAGAAAAAGACCTGCAATGAGTATCAATGCCCACCATAAAATGAGAAAGAAAACATTTGTAGGTTCATATCATTAATACACTGAAAGTTAAATATATTTTAGTCATATTAATTGGCTTATCAATCCCTACATCTACAGCCCTAACTAATATTTTATGTCCGTTAGCATTGTTATTTGTATTAATTGAAGGCCAATACGCTCAAAAACTTTCTATATTGCTTCATCATAACATTGCTATAGTAGCAATATTGCTTATTATTGTGATTGGTGTTGGTTTTTCATATACTTCGGTATCTTTTTCTGAAGCCGCATCAATGTTTGATAAATACCGGGAATTTCTTTATATCCCAATGTTTATTCTTATTTTTCAAGATGATAAATCAAGAAAATTGGGATTATATACTTTTTTGGCCATAATGGGGATAACGCTGTTTTTGTCTTATTTAATGGTCATAACTGGAATAGAAATTGGTAAAGGAACTCCAGAAAGTCCTTTTGTATTTAAGAACTATATAACTCAAAATGTATTAATGGCATTAGCAGCTTATTTCGTTGCAATATTGGCAAAAAAACAGTGGTTATATAGCATAGTTATAGCGTTGGCTATCTATAATATTTTGTTCATGAGTGCCGGGCGTACTGGTTATTTGATATTGTTATGTTTAATTTTAGTATTTTTTTATCAAGTATATAAATTAAAAGGAATTTTAATTGGTGGTTTGGTATTAATGGTTGTGGGAGGCATAGCTTATAATTTTTCTGGCATATTGCAAGAGCGAATTGATAAAGCTGTTATAAATATTCAAGATTATCAACATGGTAATAGTAATACTTCAGTTGGAATTAGGTTGGAATTTTATAAAAATAGTTTGACGTTGATAACGAAGCATCCAATTTTTGGTACGGGTACTGGTAGTTTTTCGCATGAATATAATAAATTATTTGCGAAATATGCTACTAATCCTCATAATGATTATTTAATGATTGCTGTTCAATGGGGGATAGTTGGGCTTGGATTATTTATCTTTTTGTTGTATTCAATGTGGCGAGCTAGTTATTCTTTAAATGAGCCAATAAGTTTTATGGCCCAGGGTTTGGTTGTTACAATTATAGTGGGCTGTTTGATAAATTCATTGTGGTTGGATAATACTGAAGGGCATATGTTTGCTTATTTGATTGGTGTGTTTTATGGCGGACTTAAGGTAAATTTTATACAGAATACTTAATACTTGACTGTTTTAACTTGTTGCACAATCACTTCTCAATTCAATCATCTCAGCCGTTTATATATAATTTTCTACCGTTTATTAATTTTATAATATTTATATTGTTCAAATATACTATACTTATCATAAGATGTTCGGTATTTTGCAAAAATATACTTTTTAATTGTGAATGGTTAACTGTGAATTATTAATGAAAATCAAAACCATTTACAATTAATTATACATAAGATGAAGTTCGAGTTTTTCCCAACCTCGCTCTTAATAAAAGCTTTGATTTAAATAGTACCGAAGTTGTTGATAAGGTTATGGACATTCAATTACCTATTGCTAGTGTATTTAGTTGATAGTATTGGGATAATGTTTATCAAATTTAGTTATTGGGGGAAATATGAGTGAGGTTATAACTCCTGAAGTGGTAGTTGAAATGGGTAGAAAAAGTTTATTGAAGTATTTACCTTATTTGACTGTTGAAGAACGCTTAAATGGATTGAAGCCGTCTGAGCGATTGGATGGGTTAAATTTGAATGACATTGAGGCTTATCTTAAGAAACGTAGGAAGAAAAGTTAAGTTTTGATTTGATGCCGAAGTATAACGAAATATATTCACAATATGATATTGAGAATGGGTTTAAAATGTTTTTTATCCTGAAAATTCTTAAATTCTGTTAATTCTGATTCAGACAAACTAAATAGGAGGATGCTATTTTTTAGCATAAATAATTATGAATTATAAACCAATATGAATACTATTAACAATATCTTAGAAAGCATATCTTCACTTTCCGAAGAAGAACAGTTCTTTGTTGCTGATATTATTAGTAAAAGAATTCATGATTTAAAACGAACGAAGATTGTTTTGAGGGCAAAAGAGGCAGAAAAAAATTATGAAACTGGTAAGTTTGCTTCTGGTAATGTCAATGATTTAATGAAAATGCTTAAATAATGATTGAATTGATATGGGATGAAAAGTTCATAAGAATCTTAAGGAAATGGAAGAAAAAATATCCAAAACAAGTTAAGAATCTTGAAGCTAAATTAAATTTGTTCATTAATGAGCCATTCCATAGTTCGTTAAAAACACATGGTTTAAGTGGAAATTTAAAAGGATATTGGGCATTAAGTATTAATTATGAACAACGCCTTATATGTAAAATTTATATCAGATGATAAAGTATTGTTAATTGATGTAGGTACACATGACGAAGTATATTAATTAAGTCTTCGTGAAGGTTTAATGTTTTTTTATCCTGAAAATTCTTAAATTCTGTTAATTCTGATTCAGACAAACAAATAGGAGGATGCTATTTTTAGCATTATTAATTATGAATTATAAATCAATATGTTGTTTTTTATTTTTGATGTTGTTGGGGACGGTGGGGTATGCAGCTAGTTTTACTGTTGATGATACGAGTGATACTGTTGGAACTTGTAATGCTGATCCTGATGTTAATACGTGTTCTTTACGACAAGCCATAACTGCTGCGAACTCTACCTCCGGAAATGATACAATAACCCTTTCAAATACAACCTATGAGCTTTCAGGTTCAAGTGGTAATGATGACAATTCAGGTGGAGATTTAGATATTTTCTCATCTAATAATGACGATTTAACCATAGAAGGAAATGGAGCTACTATAGATGGTAAAGGTATAGACCGTGTTTTTCATATTGTTAGTGGTACGGGGACGGTTACAATGAATAATCTTACCATAACCGGTGGCGATACAAGTAGTGAAAGTACTGCTGCTGGTGGAGGAATTTTCAATAATTCTAATAATAATACTTTAGTCATAAATAATAGTACCATTAGTGATAATACATCTGGTGAGAATGGTGGTGGTATTCAAAATTATAACAAGAGTGGGAGCAAGAATCCTTCGACTAAACTAAACAACTGTACTATTTATAATAATACTGCTAGTGGTGATAGTGGTGGTATACGTCAAGTCAATGGAACTATTTCAATTAAAAACTCTATTATAGCAGGAAACAAACTGGGGAATGGGAGCATTAATAATTGTGGTAGTAAAAGCACTACTACTCAAGGTAATAACATAACAGATAATGATGATTGTGATTTTGATGATACTGGTGGTAATGGAGACAAGGTAAGTACAGAACCACTAATCACATATGATGCAGGTAATGGGTATTACACACTAGATGTCGGTAGTCCAGCTATTGATGCTGGCAATTTTACTACTTGTGAAACTGAAGACCAACGTGACTATACCCGTGATGATGGTGATGGTAAATGTGATATAGGTGCATATGAACATCAAAATCTTTTACCAGAAATAAAAGTTAAAGATGGAAGTACAGACCTTGCGGATGGAAATGATTTAGATTTTGGTTTTGTTGGAATAGGTACTACCGTAACCAAAACTATAACCATCAATAATACAGGTCCGGGTAGTTTAACTTTATCAAGCCTTTCAGCATTAGGTCCAAAATTTTCCATACATACTGGTTTTGGTAACACAACTGTTGCTTCTTCTAGTAGTACTACATTTATAATAACCATTGATACAAGTACTATTACAGCAGCATTAACCGAAACTGTCACTTTTAATAGTAATGATGCTGATGAAAATTCTTTTACCTTCAATCTTAAAGGAGAAGTTACTAATTTATTGCCCCTTTCTGTTGGTAAGGCTGGTACTGGTAATGGTACAGTAACCGGTGCTGGTGGTTATGCAAATGGTGCTACAGTAACGTTAGGTGCAACACCAGATTCTAATTCAACATTCAGTGGTTGGTCAACCGGTTGTGCCAATTCATTCACCATGAATAATACTATAACCACTTGCACCGCAAACTTTACCAAAAAAGATATTACTCCTCCGCCACCAGTTGACCCTCCCACACCACCTTTACCCCAAACAATGAAACTATTCATTGAACAAGCAGGTACTGGAACCGGAGACTTCGACTTAAGCCCAAACCCCAAAGAAACAATATGCACCGGTGAACCACGAGAATGCCACTATGTCTACAACACAGCTACCAAAGTGACAGTTACTGCCACCGCCGATAACAACTCAAACTTTTCCTATTGGAGTGGCTCCAGCACTTGTAGAAAAGGCAGCAAAACCAACAAAGGTGGAGAAGTTGATATTTACATAGTCTCAAGCGTCACCTGTAAACTCAACTTTAAACTTAAGCCCCAAACATTATCATTAGACTACGAAGGTGAAGGCAACGGTACTGTTAAAATCTATCCAAGTAGAGGTCAAACAACCAGTTGCTCACATGACAAATGTATAACCTTCGATGGTACCAAAGACATCACCTTAACTCCAGAACCAGACCCATACTCAAAATTTGACCAATGGACTGGCAATGAAGACTGTAGCGATGATGGCGAAATTGCCGCATTAGAAATGACCGATGATAAATATTGTATTGCTCATTTCTCCTTACTACCAACTTATGAATTAACCATTGCCCAAACTGGTAGTGGCACTGGAACTATAGTTAAAGAACCAGCCGGCAAAAATTGTGTTGATAATACCTGCGAATATGGCGAAGGCAGCGAAGTTATCCTTACCGCTCAACCTAACTCAATAAGCTCAACATTTGCCGGTTGGAATGAAGACTGTGGTGATGGCAATATAACCATAATGGCTGCCAAAACCTGCACTGCAACTTTCATGCAGAAACCAACTTACAAACTATCCTTACAAACCAACGGTGACGGCAAAGTAACTGCTAATATTCCACCACCTATTGACGATAAATACTACGAAGGACAAACCGTAACCCTTGTCCCAGAATTAGGTATTAATATCAAAGGAGTAACTTTTGTTGGTGATTGTGACAGTGATAAAATTGTCATGGATGCAAATAAAAGCTGCTTGGTTAAATTCACCGAAGAAGAAACACCACCTATTGACCCAGCTAAACCACATACTTTACATTTAATTATAGAAGGAGCAAGTGGAGTTTTAGCGGTTAGTTCAGTGAATGGCCAAACAACTTGCAATGGCTATTGTGCCAATAATTATGCTGACAACACTCTGGTTAGTATTGGTATTCAACCCACAACTAACGCAAGATTCATCGGTTGGAGCAAAGAATGTATTGGTGGCCAAATCATCATGAACTCCACTAAAGCTTGCACTGCTACTTTTGTACCTATCCATACTCTAACAGTTGCTAAAAAAGGTACTGGTGAAGGCAGTATAACTAGTGATAGTGGTATTAACTGTGGTGAGCATTGTCAAACTGTACATGAAATTGACGACCTAATAACTCTCACTGCTACCCCAACTCCAAACTCAACTTTTGAAGGCTGGAATGATTCCTGTCTTAATGGCCAAGTAACTATTAACTCAAGCAAAACCTGTGCAGCAACTTTCACAGCTAAACCATCTTATAAATTGACAGTTGCTACTGAAGGTATTGGAAAAGGCCAAATTGAAAGCAATCCAGCTGGAATTGACTGTGGAACTATTTGTGAAGCTAAATTTTTAAAAGAAGACGATCCAACTAGAATTACACTAACTCCTGATGCAAGTCCCGGTTCAGTATTTAAAAACTGGTCTTGTGAATCAGAATCTGAACCAGTAGATATGGACGAAACTGGAATTAAAGAAGTAATTATGGATGGCAATAAACATTGTACTGCTAAATTTGATTCTTATGGAACCATACATTTTGCAACTGACTCGTCACTAGAGGTCAATGAAGAAGCCAATACAATCACCTTAGCTGTTAATCGCTCAGGTGGAAATCTTGGAGAGGTTGGTGTAGATTACAAAACCACAGATGGTGGTGCTAACAGCGAAGATTATGTTGCTCAACAAGGAACTTTAACTTGGCAAGATGGACAAAATGATGCTCAATTAATCAACATACCTATTTTAACTGACAAACTGGTAGAAGGTGATGAAACTTTTGTAGTAACTTTGTTAAATCCAAATGGTCACGCCGCATTAGGGACACCATATCAATTGGAAATAACTATTAAGAATGTACCTTGGGAAAGCTATGTACAGTTTGCTATGTTAGATTATGATGTCAATGAAAGTGAAGGAGTTGTGAGACTGATAGCAACTCGTGCTGGCAGTAGTAAACGAGCAGTTGAAGTAGCAATTCGTACTGAAAATGGTACTGCTACTGATGATGACTATCAAATAACCACAGAAAATATTCTAGCTTGGGAAAGTGGCGACATGGAACCCAAATTTATTGACATTAATATCTCACAAGATGAATTGGAAGGAGGTGAAGAATATTTCTTAGTTGCTATAGACAAAGTTGCTGATACTGAAGGTTTGGAATTAGACCCAGATAAAATTGTGGCAGTTGTAAATATTTTTGATACTCCACCCACTGGTAGTTTGGAATTTGACAGAACTAATTACAATGTTAGAGAAACTGATCAAGCTATTGAAGTATTGGTTAATCGAGTTGGAGGTATTGATGGCGAAATTTCAGTACAATACGATACGCAAATTGGTAGTTATTCTGATGCTGCCACACCTAACCAAGACTTTACCAAAATAAGTGGTACGTTAAGTTGGATTGATGGTGACGAAACATCCAAAACGGTTACTGTGCCTATATTGTTGGACAGTGTTAAGGAAAATGCGGAACTGTTTACTTTAACTCTATCTGAACCAACTGGTGGTGCTGCTTTAGGAGTTAAAAATGGTACTCTCATTGAAATTGCAGATATGACTGGTGGCAGTCCAAGTTCTGGTGATGATGAGATTAATTATCCGGGGGTTTTGAGATTTAGCCAACTTGAATATAATATGCTTGAAGGTGATGGAGAAGCTGTCATAACTGTTGAGCGAGTTGATGGTCAATTTGGTGAAGTCACAGTTCAGTATGCTACTCAAGACAATATTACTGATACCGCTGGAATTGTCTATGAACCAACTATTGGTGAACTAACTTGGGCTGCTGGTGATTCTGAGCCTAAACAATTAACTATTAAGCTGCTTGATAATAATTTTATTGGAACCGATCATGTATTACAGGTCAAGCTTCTAAATCCAACTGGTGGCACCATCATTGAACATGATGAAGTAGTGGTTAATATCCAAGATGATGATAAGGCAGTTTTTGTATTGTCAGCAGATGGTTATGCGGCAACTGAAGGTCAAGATGCCGTTGTTAAAATCTATCGACAAGGTAATAACTACAGTAAAGTTGCTTTGAACTATGAAATAAAAGATGGAACCGCTATCGCTGGCGAAGATTACACTAAAACAATCAAAACTTTAGTTTGGGAAAGTGGTGATATAACCGCCAAAGAAGTTAAAATTCCACTTCGATTTGATAGGTTGCAAGAGGATAATGAAACATTCATTTTTGGCCTAACTAACGTCAGTAATAAAGCTACTATTGGTACTCCAAGTGAAGCCACAATTACTATTGTAGAAACTGATCCAGCTAATTGCAAACCAACTCCTCCAACAAATGGAAGCAAATTTAAAAAACAGTCAGTTAATTGTTACCTGCAAAATAAACCAGAAATATTGATAAAAGATGTAGTTGTTGAACCTTATGGTACTATTGATGGTGGTATATTGCAGGGTAAAATACAAAACTCTGGTTTAATTCAAAATGTTACTTTGACATCTGATACAGTGGTAGAAAGTGGTACTATAGCTGGAAATATTGTTGGTCAAATTGGTGCTAATAATTGTATGTTACCACTTTTGAAAGGAGTGAATATCGAAGATGGTACGACTTTAAGCAATGTTATAATCAGCTCTGATTCAAGCTTTGACCCTATTAATGTTAAATTAAGTACTGGAATATTATTTGAGGATAATAGTTTGATTCCAAATGATATTCGCTTAGAAGCTATATTGGGTTATATGCCGATAGAACCCGTGTTTGGGCGACAGGTTGCAATCCTTACCAACGATGTTTTATGCCATATTAATCAAAATGGAATTCTTGGGGTTATTAATGAGCTATACGATGTTAGAAACAAAATTGGGAGAATGAAACAACATGATAAATACGGTTATTTATATGCTTATTTTGGTGAAGAACGTTATGCTTTTTCACCAACACGAGTTAAACATATATTGCGTACTCAGGTAATTGATTCTATTCCACAAGATGTTATTATTGATAATGATGGAAAAGTAACTTTTATTACTCATTTAGGTCGAGAAGTGATAGCTCATCCGGTAGTCCAAGCTCCAGATATCTTTAATGAAGCGTTATTAGCTTTAGATTTAGAACCGGCTATTATGTTGGATAATGGTAATATTCAGGTGAATACTCATAATAGCTATTTTTATCAAGCTAGAGCTGATTTAACCGCTACAATAACTACCGAGCCTTTGGGATTGTATACTGATAAATTCCCAGTTAGGTTAGTATTAACAGACAGTGATCAGCATCGGCAACAATTTATTTATCCAGCCGCAAACGATACAGAAACATTGTATGCTTTGCCTGATACAAAGTTAACCTATGAAGGCATGTTGACAGTGCAAATAAATAACCGTAGTTACACTGGGTTATTAGATTATATGGTGACTAAAGGAACCCATAATGAACTGTCCATACAGGATATTGATGATATTAATGGTGATGGTTGTCCTGACTATTTATTAAATTATCCTAATGGTAACAGTCAAATTATTTTCTGTACTCCATGAAGTATTTATAGGCTTGTTTTTCTGCTAGAAACACAGAGGAACACTGCCATTTACGTTAAGGAAAATATTTGGAGTCCAAAGCGAAGCTTTGATATTATTAACTTAATAAATTAAATTTTAATCCAAACCTACTAGGTTTTAAAAACCTAGTAGGTTTTATTTCGCTCCCAATTCCTTAACCATAAAGGATTGCCTCTACGTAATTATGATTATTTTAAGGGGTAATCTCTTGTAGTTATCTTAATCATTAAGAAGCTACCCAACCTTTATTTCTTTTCTGCCACATCCCATAACAACTCTATGAAAAATAATTCTCAAATACGTTTAGGCGTTAATATTGACCATATTGCT
Source organism: Candidatus Halobeggiatoa sp. HSG11 (assembly GCA_030378105.1). Classification (GTDB taxonomy): domain Bacteria; phylum Pseudomonadota; class Gammaproteobacteria; order Beggiatoales; family Beggiatoaceae; genus DRQV01. The sequence goes on from JAUCGL010000098.1 coordinate 10,301, forward strand.
ACAGTTAGGCAAGCTCGTGGTACTCGTTATCCAGAGCCAGTGCAGGCTGCTATTGAGGCTGAACAAGCTGGGGCAGATTTGATTACTTTGCATTTACGTGAAGACCGTCGGCATATTCAAGAACGTGATGTATTGTTAATCAAAGATGTATTACAAACTCGCATGAATTTAGAAATGGCAGTGACACCAGAGATGCTGCAATTTGCCGAATATCTTAAACCCCATGATGTATGTTTGGTTCCTGAACGCAGAGAAGAACTAACGACTGAAGGAGGATTGGATGTCGTAGGGCAGATGGAGCGAGTTCAAGAGGCTTGTGAACAATTAGCGGTTGTGGGAACGAGAGTTTCCTTATTTATTGATGCTGATTTAAAACAGATAGATGCCGCAGCAACAGTTGGCTCTCCAGCTATAGAAATTCATACCGGACATTTTGCAGATGCTGTTGATAAAAAAATTGCTCAACAGGAGTATCAAAGAATATTGACGGCAGTTGAACATGGTGTTAATGCTGGATTACAAGTCAATGCTGGACATGGATTGAATTATCATAATGTTGCTGATATTGCTATCATTCCAGAAATTTGTGAACTTAATATTGGCCATGCAATTGTGGCTAGAGCATTATTTAGTGGTTTTGCCTCAGCGGTAAGCGAAATGAAACGTTTGATGATTGAAGCACGCAATGGTTAATAAAACTTCTCAAGCATTTAATCATGTTGCTACTACCTATGATCAATGGTCTAATCTCCAAAAAGCGGTTGGGGAGGATTTATTAGAACGAATTCAATGGTTAAAAATTAATCCTCAGCGTATTTTAGATATTGGAGCTGGTACTGGTTATTTGACTAAGAAATTAAGTCAACAATATGAAAATGCTGATATTTATGCAATTGATATTGCTTTACAAATGTTAAAACAAGCATCTCAGCAACTACCATCTCAGCATTTTGTCTGTGCAGATGCAACTCAGTTACCGATAGCTAATGCAAGTATAGATTTGCTTGTTTCTAACTTAATGCTTCAGTGGTGTGATGATATTCAAATGGTATTTACTGAATTTGCAAGAGTTTTAAAACCAAATGGAGCCATATTTTTTTCTACTTTTGGGCCGGATACTTTGCATGAATTACGACAGAGTTGGACTGATGATGTTGCTCATGTTAATAGTTTTTTGGATATGCACAATGTAGGTGATGCTTTGTTGCAAGCTAATTTGGCTGATCCAGTTTTAGATGTGGATTGGTTTCAGTTGACTTATAAGGAAGCTAAACATTTGTTATTAGACTTAAAAAATATTGGTTCTCATAATAATAATAGTCAAAATAGGTCGGGTTTATTGGGTAAAAATAATTTTCAAGCTATGTTAAAAGCATATGAAAAATATCGTAATTCTGATGGTTTATTGCCGGCAACTTATGAGGTTATTTATGGACATGCGTTAGGTAAGCAATTACCGTCTGTTGATACCATACCTATCAAGCAAGTGAAATTTAAGAAGTATTGAGAAATATGTTAAGTGCGGAATTGTCCGATGAGACCGGACGTGTCAGAGCAATTAATAACCGGTTTCGCTGAAAAAATTAGACATCTTTCCTAAATAACTGATGGTTGACGCAGAGAATATTTTAATTAATTTGATTCCATAGGTTTCACCTATGGTTGTTCAAGTGTGAACCCCGTTGGGGTTGTTCAAATCCTGAAAGGATTGAATATGAACAGCCACCGATGAAATCGGTGGAATATAAAAACTTTCTGCGGCAAGCTTAGTTAATTAAGTATATATACTTATTTAGGAAAGATGTCTATTGATTAGTTCACGGAATATGGATGTTCCATGGAAATCATGAAATTTCTGCGAAACTCATTTGGCATTGATATGGGTGCATATGAACCAGAAAATCCTGATGTCATCTACCATAAAAACAAACTATAATTATGCTGCATGATGTTGTTATTTATGTATTTTACGATGAAATACAAAAAAATTATAAATGAATATTCAAACCAATCCAGAAATAACTAAATTTATAGAATTCACTAAAACCTTAGAAGGTTATGAAAAAGGTGAAGCTCAAACTTTTCTTAATCGGCTATTTCAGGCGTTTGGACATGTTGATTGCCATGAAGCCGGAGCAGTATTTGAAAAGAGAACCAAAGTTGGCAAAAGAACTAAATTTGAGGATTTATTATTACCGGGCAAAGTTATCATAGAAATGAAATCCAGAGGGAAAGACTTGCAAAGTCATATACTTCAAGCAAGAGAATACTGGAATAATAGTTATGGTGATGATAAAACTCCTTTTGTGGTCTTATGCAATTTTGACCAGTTTTGGATTTTTAATTGGTTTATGCAGGATGCTCCGCTAGATAAAATAAATATTGAAGAACTTGAAACAAGATGGAGAGCTTTAGCATTTTTATCAAAAGACCAGATAGAACCTATTTTTGCTAATAATGTAGAACAAGTTACTAAAAAAGCTGTTGAAAAATTACTAAAAATTTACCATTCTTTAATCCAAAGAGGTGAAGATAAAACTCAAGTTCAAAAATTTATCCTACAATTACTTATCTGTTTGTTTGCGGATGATATTGGTCTATTTCCAGTTAATGGTTATTTTTTAGAGTTAATTCAAGATTGTAAAAATAATCAATCCACTTATGATTTGTTTACTGCATTGTTCCGGCAAATGAATAGCAAAAATAAAGCTAAAGCTGGTAAATTTAAAGATATTTGTTATTTTAATGGTGGAATTTTTAAAGATATAAATCCAATTGAATTAAATAATTATGAGCTAAAATTGTTAGAAAAAACAGCTAAGTTTGATTGGAGTAAGGTAGAACCAGCTATTTTTGGTAATATTTTTGAATATAGCATGGGTAGCGTTGAACAACATGCCACTGGAGCTCATTATACCTATGAGCAGGATATAATGAAAATAATTCGTCCAACTGTCATTCAACCAATTTTAGAACAGATTAAACAAGCCAAAACTTTAGAAAGTTTGCTTAAGTTACGAGAAGGATTGGGGAAAATAAAAGTATTAGACCCAGCTTGTGGTAGCGGAAATTTTTTATATGTTGCTCTAAGAGAACTAAAAAATCTGGAATTGGAAATTTTGACTAAGATTCAAGAAAATTTTTCCAGTTATCAAATTCAAAATGTTTACTCTGTCGTGCAAATGAAGCAATTTTATGGTATTGATATTAATACATTTGCTGTTGAATTAGCTAAAGTTACTTTGTCTTTTGGAAAGAAGATATTTAATGATTTGTTTATAGAATTTATTAAAAAACATCAGTTGTCATTGGATTTTGAAGATAAAACTTTACCATTTGATGATATTGATAACAATATAGTTACTGATGATGCACTATTTTGTAAATGGCCTAAAGTTGATTTAATTATAGGTAATCCGCCGTTTCTTGGTGGTAAATATCTTCGAACTGAACGAGGAGATGAATATGCAGAAAAAATTTATGCTGCTTTCCCATATGTTAAAGGACAACCAGATTATTGTGTATTTTGGTTTCAAAAAGCTCATAACAGTTCTGCTAAAAAAGTTGGTTTAGTGGGAACTAACTCCATTGCCCAAGGTGTTTCCAGAACAGCTAGTTTAGGTTATTTAACTGCTAATAAAGGCATTATAACAAACGCAATATCAACCCAAGTATGGAGTGGAGCTGCAAATGTACATGTTAGCATTGTTAATTGGGTCAAAAAAAAACCTCCTACTTCAATCTATCTTGATGATAAAAAAGTAAAATATATCAATTCAAGTTTAAAAGCAGAAGCAGATTATACTGATGCCAAACAAATATCTGAAAATTTGGATAAATCTTTTGAAGGTTGTCAATTAGCAGGAAAAGGTTTTGTTATTTCTGCTGAAACTGTAAAAATTTGGATAAAAGCAGATAAAAAAAATAAAAATGTTTTAAAATCAATGCTTGACGGAAAAACTTTAGTTTCACCAAGTATTGAACTTGATTGGGTTATTGATTTTAATGATATGTCGTTGGAAGAAGCAAGTCTTTATAAATTGCCTTTTGAACATGTTAAAAATCATGTGAAACCTGTTCGGAATAAAAATAAAAGACAAGCTAGAAAAATATATTGGTGGCAATTTGGAGAAAAAAGACCGGGAATGCGGAAAGCTTTAAAAGGCTTAAAAAAATATTTTTGCCTACCCAAAATAGCAAAATATACTTGTTTTCGTGCAATTGATATTTCAATTCTACCTTGCGAAGCTAACATGGTAGTTGCAAGTGATGATTTTTTTATTCTGGGTATTTTAAATTCTAAACTACATTTGGATTGGGTGTTAGCACAAAGATCAACTTTAGAAGATAGAACTCGTTACACTAACACAACCTGTTTTATGACCTTTCCATTTCCAGATAATGTGCCAAATATAAAAAAACAAAAAGTCAGAAAGATAATGACAGAATTAGAAAATTTTCGGACTAAAGAAGCAATATCTCGTAAATGTACAATAACAACATTTTACAATGATTTTTTCCATGAGCCATCAAGCAATTTATTTAAACTCCATCAAAAACTTGATCAAGCTGTATGTACTTGCTATGGGTGGAAATATAATAAAACAAAATCTTATAATGATGAATTATTTAAATTGAATATTGAAAAAACTAGATCGTAGAATGGAATAAAAACTCACTTTAATTTTATTAGCGATATGATGTTTATTTAGTCTTTGACTTCAATTAAGATTAGCTAGCAGACTTAAATAATCAGATTATTCCCAACAAGACTGTTGGGAATGGAAATGACAAATACCTTAGAATGAAGAATTTCTTCTATTATGTAGAGAAGCCATCCAACCTACTATTAAAGAAGTATGCTTCTTCTGATCAGTATGAATTTCTGTGACAGTTTTTTGAGTTTCCTCTTGTTTAACCTTCATCTTTTTAACTTCTTTATGAGTATTTTCAATAACCTTACTAGTTTCTTGATTTTCCTCATGAAGTTTTTTCAATACCTTCATCAAGTTGACTTTCTTAAATTGAGATTTTTTAGGAACATACAGCTTAACAGACTCTTTCTCTACTACTTCAGCAATTTTTAAAAGCTCTGAGGGTCTTCTTAACATAAATGCTGCCAATGCCTCAACAAGCCTTGCATTAACCAAGTTTGGAGCTATTCCTAATTTAATAATACCAAACTCACCTTTTTTCCCTTTGCCTCCAAAATTCCGTATTTCTAAATCAATTAAACCAGTTTTTTCGTTACCAATAAATCTGAATTCAATGTCAACCTTTTTTTCCACTTGCAGTTCAGCTTTTACATCTCGGCCATTTTTGCATTGCACTTCAGATACAGTGAAATCCAGATTATGGTCACGTAAAAATAACTCCGTATTAGTCAATTTTTGATCAAGACTACGAAAATCAAAAAAAGTTAATTTAACATCAGCACGTTTTTTTGAAACACATTCCAAACTAAAAGAAAAATCATACCTTCTATTAAAATCTACTGATTTTTCAACTTTATAGTTCGTGAAATCACCTACAATTTTTTCACGAAAAAGCTGATATTCTGCTGACAATTGGACTCCTTCTTTTAACCAATTAATAAACTCAATTGGTTTTATCTCATTGTCAAGATTTGCAATATCAGGTATTTCACTACTCAGATAGTCAAGTAATTTGTCTGGATTTTTCATACATGCTTCTGGTATTTCAATTTCCTCCTTCAAGGAATTTAACAGTCTGGCTAGTTCTGTCATGTATTTGTTTAAGTAACTTAATGGATAAGTTAATCTTTTATACCTTTTTTCTTCATCTTCATACTGTTTCTTCTGCATTTTTACAACTGCAGTTTCAATAGCTTGTCTTTGAATATATTTTTTGTCTAGTCCTTTTAAAATACCCAAGTTACAATCATTCATAATTTCCTACCTTAAATTTAAGTTTAAATTTGGCATTTAAAAACTCATACTTATGATAATAACATAGATTTAATTGATTAATCAATTCTTTTGCTGTAGCTCAATTATTAAATTTTTTTACTTTATTAATTATATAACTATTTTTATAATTTTTGTAAATTGTGGTATCTTTTTCAATAACTTGCATTGCTTATTATTTTTTTGTAAAATAACCGTATGATATTATTAGTATTTATAGAAAATATGAGGTAAATTATAATATAGACTTTCAAAAAAATAAAAGCTCTCAGACCTGACAAGCTTCCAAAACCTATCAGGTCTCTTGGCCAAAATATTTATATGAAAAACTTATTTCTACTTTGTCACCTTACCCATCCAATAAACTAACAAATTGATTTTCTTTAATTCTTTGAGCGGACTCAATACTGGACTGACGTTTCCTATGACGAATATCCATCTGTCGCATGACCTCATCTGTGGTTACATCACGTCTTGCGTAAAAAATGACTCAGCAAAATACGAATATCTGAGCAGTAATGGTTTTTCCACTTCATGTTTTTGACGTTCTTCCAACATACATGACCATCAAACTCAACGCCATATGATGATGAAATCCCCGCCATTTTCGTACTTGATAGAGCCTCTTGCAAAATTATTTCACATACGGAGTGTCAAAAACAAATTATTCATTTTTGGTTGAAAAAAATTAAAAATAAGTGCCATAAAGGACTGCTTCGTTAAAAATGAACCAAATTGTCGATTTTTGGACGCATCTGTCCCTACCCTTTCAAATGTGAGTTTAAAAAATAGTTTAAATAACAGTTTGTTAAATGGCGAGACGCATTAATTGGTCAACAGTTATAATCAATATACCAAACATGAGATGACAGTGAACCTTTGCATGACCTTTAACCCGAACATTGCGACCTCCAAATTCATCTTTTAATGCAGCTATTGACTCTTTCAGCAGCACCTCTTTCACGATAACGAACTTGTTTCTGGTGATTCAAAATTAAGCAAATCAAGTCGCCTGTTTTCAGCGTTAATTTTTTCTTTTAATGTCTTGTTACGACGAGGGTTGATATCTATAATTGGGACGTGTCCTTTGTCTATACTTTTGTCCTTAATAATCGGAGCATGGTAAGCGGAGTCCATGTAACATTATATAAGTTTGTGACTCGTTGTCCACTTATTTCTGTCATACGGCAAACCAACTTGACTATCGTGTGTTGAAGCAGAAGTCAGTACACATGAAATAGGTATTTGACCATCAATTGTATCAATATGCAATTTGTATCCAATCCATGTTTCTGTATGACTTTTGCTATTTTTCTTGCAACCAATATCACAGCTCTTTGGCTACATCATCCAACATTCATTTTGGTTTGTCGTTCCTACACGGGTTGGTTCTTTGACAACCTCTTCTCCTTTTTTGGGACGACCACATTTTCTTTTTTAACTTTTTTGATAGGTTTTTCACGAACTATAAATAGCAGTCGAATCTCTTGAAAGATGTCCAACTATTTCACCTTCATAATTATCCTTTATCAAAGATTCTTGTATTTGTTCCAACGTATTATTTTCGACAAATTCTGCGAAAGCTCTTGAAAAAGTTGATTCACTTGGAATATTTGATTTTTTTCCCAACCACAAATTCGTCTGAGAGCTATATCACACTCCAAACGATCAAGTAATATTCTGGTAGTTGACATATCATATATAGCTTTCGCTATGAAGGCTATTGCTATTCTGTCACTTTGTGGACGGCCACTTAAACCATGATAATTTGGGATATGTCTTTCTATACGCATTATTTCCAAAACTGTTATCAGCGACATCTGTTTTTTCGTTAAATCTCCTATTTCTTCTGCTAACCATGGGAATAGATTATTTTGAATTGTCAACCAATAACTTGATAGGCTTTCTTTTAATTTTTCCATTATTTTTTCTTGCTTATTTAAATATCTTGTTATATTATCTCATTATTTATCTTATTTATATAATAAAATTCTCTCTTTTTATGAGTTTTGCAAGAGGCTCTATAGTCAGATAATCCACAAGATTGTTTACCATTTTTTATCGAATCTTCAACCCAATAGCGTTGTCCTTGCATGAAAGCAAGTCTTTCTTTAGATGTTTCTTTATCAGCATTACTTAAACTGTATTTTATTGTTTTTGGAGAATTTATTTCTCGTTTGATAATTAAATGCCAATTACTTAAAGGTTTCCCCAAATTATTTAATTAGCTCTCTGATAGCCACCAAACAAAGGTTTATGAACTTAAGCATTTGCAAGTACCGATTTTAACTCATTTTTTATACGTTCTGCACCTCCAATCTGTGTCAACTTCTGAAGAATAAAAGCAATTTTTCTATTTTCAAGAACACCTGCAACAAATTGTTGTTTTTCTGAAAGTGATTTTGCACTATCTGAAACTCCAGGTGGACAAGCATTC
>JAUCGL010000009.1 GCA_030378105.1 Candidatus Halobeggiatoa sp. HSG11
TTGAGCTTTTTTGGCCCTACTTTTAACAAATGGAATCCATTCTGGAAGGTTGATTTCTCTCACTTGAATCAAACTGTATACCATCCATAACAACGTTATTTTATGACGTTTATCTTTCCAATTGCTTGAAGATAGAAAATTTGATAAAGTTGTTAATAATGGGTCAAGGATTTTCATTTTTTATTTATGTCTGTTTTAGGTTGTTAATTAAACCTATTATGCTCTTTTTTTATACTTTTGTCAGGCTGTCAGGGTTTGATGCACTTGTGTAGTTGCAGTTTCTTGAAGCAATTCTCTTTGCTCAAGTAATAGTTGTAAATGATTAAGTCCTTGTGAATGTTGTTTCAGAAAATTAATTAGCTGACGTGCAGCATCAGCGAGAATACCATTGACATCAATAGAACTTAAATCGTAATTATACTGCTCTTCTAAATAAAAGCAAATTTCATCAAATAATGGTTTTGATAATTTTTTAACATGATTGTATAAATCTATTGATGAGTTAGTAATTGGTATGGATGACGTATTTTCACATACCTCAAATTTATTGGGTGAACCCTGTTCTAATTCTTCTATTTCCGTTTCTACTTCTTTTATCTCTGTTTCTATTTGAGCGAGTTGATTTTTTAAAGAAATCTTGTCTCCCCAATTAAGTGTGCTATCTAGTTGATTAAAAATAGCTTCATATTGTGCTATTAAATTTTTCCTTCTTTCTTCAAGCTTTCGTTTCTGAGTTGTTGAAAATTTTTCTTTATTTTTCATAATACACAATAACCGTATCCGTTGCTTTAGGAACAATATCAATAATTTCTGAAGTAATATTATTAGAATTATCTCTATCTAAGAACAAATGAATATTGCTTTTATTAATATCAACTACTTCAAAAAGCAAATTTTGTAATTTCCCAAGATTACTTTGCACTCCAAACAAATTCTGATAGCCAGCATCTTCCCCAAAATCAAATATACTAGCCCCAATCAATATAGCTCTTGTATCTTCTGGTTTAATTTGTGTCATAATTTAATGCTCAAGATTCTGTTCACATTCCGAAAAAAATAAATCCAAAATCCCTAATAATTCCTCCACATGTTGAACTCCAGCAGAAATGGGATGCCGAATAAACAAGCTTTTTTCCAATTTACCAAACTGCCAAATATCACCAGTTGTTACAATAGATAAAATAGGAATATCAACAGAATCATTCAATTTTTGGCACACAACCGACTGTAACAAAGCTTGCTTCCAACCCTCATCAAAATTTTCATTTTTGGCTTCCACCGTCAAAAGCAAAGGTTTATAAACTTTCTTATAACCAGTTGGAGTTTTAGCAGTTACCAAATAATCAGGAATAACAACCACATCATCAGTTTTAATTTGTACATGACTAAATAAATTCAATTGAGAATGTTTCTTCCAAATCTCTTTCAAAAACGGCACAACGATAAACTCCGCAGCAAAAGCCTCCTTATCATCTTCACCACGATTTTTGAGAGAAAAATCCAACTCATCTTTAAACCAATCCATAACACTAACTAACTTAACTTCATCAAAATTAATAAATTCAGCTATCTCATAAGTTAGATGATAATGCTCTAAAATAGTCAGGATATTATCAAATTTATCAGTCATATACACTTCCTTATTATTTATGGTCTTTCATCTTATCTAAAATAACCTGAATTTGGCTATTAAGTTCAACCATTTCTTTATTTGAATCAGTGATTTTTGGAGTTACTGTAACCTTTTTATTTTTCTGCCATTGTAAAATAGCAGCCATAACTTGTACAACCGCAATACCAGTTGAAATCATAGTCATTATTGTATTTGGATCAGTCCAAAATCCCATATCACCCTTAACCGGTGGAGACTCCTTCCTTTTAACCTCCAACCCATCAATACCAGCCCGCTCCAACCAATCCATCAAATCCAACAAAGTTTCTTCATTGGCATCCTCACCTTCCAAACGTAATTCTAATTCTATACCTTTTTCTGTACTCATAAAAATCTCCTTAGTGAAATTGAAAAAATAATTCCTAAATTTTATAACTATTTACCATAATAACATAATAAAAACTCACCCCCTCAACATTCCTTAACCGGCACTTGCTCTTCAACAAACAAATTACCATCAACATTATTGCAGTCATTACCATTGAGGATATTATCAATTTCCGTTGCAACTTCAGAACAGGCTGTTTCAGTTATATTTTTATACTTCATAGTCCTATCCGCAGCCAACTGATCACCAGCCAACTCACCTAATTTACGATAAGACTCAAACTGATACTCATTAAAAAACTGATCCGCAGTGGTTTCATCAGGAAAAGTCGGATGCATACGCCGATAAACCAGCAAATCCTCTGGCTCATTACCAAGCAAAGTAGTGGTTATATAAAACAAAGTTCCCTCACTACCATCAGGATAATTAATAATACCCTTGACAAAATACTTCTTACTATAACCAGTTGTTGGACAAGGCCGCAAATCTTCGAGATTCATTTGAATATTTATACCTAAATCTATCCGAGCCTTATGTTGCAAAACAGCTATCCTAAACATTTGATAATAAGGGTCCAAGCTCGCATCAGCAGCAATGATTAACTTACAATGCCTTTTTAGCAATGGATAAATTCCAAGATTCTCATGATGACCGCCATCAGATAAATTCACAAACGTGTCTTTTTCAGTGCTACTACGAAACAACTCTTTCAACAGATACGGTGGCCACAAAGGTGATATCGACCATTGATGCCGACAATTTGGGTTACGCATCCACACATTTAACCGAATATTAAACAAAGTCATTAAAAATGCTGAAATTGGATTAGTCCTTGAACCCTTTTCTGGACTCGCAGCAGCACCTGAAATTGCCATCGCTTTACTTAATTCAATCGTACCTTGATTGTAACTATTAGTACGCCGATAACCAGTTGATTCAGAACCACAATAATACTTAGAAAAAATAAAAAAATCAGCTCCACGACCTTTCAAATTTGGGTTGTTAGACCCGGGTATGTTAAGAGTGCTACCAATTAATTGATAAGGACCATTACAATAACGGTGTAAATCTTTCAATAATAGTGATTGATTTGGTTGAATAATACCATTTTTATCCAGCTTAAATAAATAAGTACGGCTTAAACGAGTTCGATAAATATTATGGAAGGAATTACTATTAATATCAATGGATAAGCTGATTATCAATAAAGTAACAATTGTCACTGAGTATAAAATGTTTTCCCATAGAGTCGCTAATTCGGCCTTAAAAGTTTGAGCCGTTACATAAAACAGCATTGCAAATAATACAAAAATAACAATTAAACCAATTGATTCTATTATTATTTTACTTGTTTGTAAAAAACCATTTTTAGGCTGAATAACAAAATGTCCAATCGCTACTATTAAAAAAGCTGTGAATGTATAGAAAAATAAACTTTCAGTATCACATAGAAATTTACTTGTGTAAGTTATTAATAAAAATAGAAAAATGCTTATGCCACCGTAAAAAGTTATATAAGCAAGTTGGGTGTTATAAAATATCATTCTTTCTTTATGAAACATTCGCATGACACGCAAGAAGATTAAAGGCAACATAACTCCTAAAATACCAATTAAAACAACTGTTCCACCAACAATTTTACCTTTAAGTACAAGAGCTATTAACAGTGATAAAAATAAAATATCTAAGATTATCCCAATTTTAGGGCTAAGTTGATAAACTCTTGTTATAACAAGTGAAGCAAGGTAAATACTTATAATTGGAGTTATAAGCTGTTTTGGATTGGGAAATTCAATGGTTAGGTAATCTAATAGAAAAAAATCAACTAATGCAATAATTTCCGAAAAAAATGCTAAGAGCAAAATAATGATTAAACCTCTCAGGATTAAACCAGAAATAAAAGTTCCAATAGTGTGCCAAGAATCGGTACTACCAAGTTCATTGCCGCCTAAATAATCTTTGCTCATACGAAGGTGATTCACTTCAGGCTGTTCTTGTTGTTTAGCACCACGCCTATTGCTTAAAGGGAAATTTTCGGCATCTGTTGAAGTAGTTGAATCGGATGCCAGCAAAGAGCTTAAACAAGAAGCAGTATAACCACCTCCAGAAATTCCAGATAAATAATCGCAGTATTTTAAAACATTATGCTTGGCAAGAGATTGCAATAATCCTAAACTGAAAGTTGCTGAACGCACACCACCACCTGATAAAGATAATCCAATCAAGCCAGTATCAGTATTAGGGGTTATATTAGAATCGGGAATATCAGAGTTGTTTTTACTACAAGCAAAAATAGCTGACCAAAAGCTTTCTGATTTATTGTTGGTAGGAGTTGCGATTGGTTCTGTTATTAGTTGGTCATCAGGAAAATCTTCAATTTCGGGTAAAGAATCATCACAAGATTCAATATCAGAAAAGGACACTGACTTTTTTTTTCGCCAGTTAGTTAAAAAATCCCAAAATCCAGCCGAATAAAATTTATTATTTAATCGTTGGGGAGTCAATTGTTTATATATTCTTTGATATTCAGCATTTAAGTCAGAAGAATCTATCCCCATTTTATTACGCCGTTTAATTAAATAATTTAATTCGGCTAAATAGATATTGGAAAAAACACGAGTATATTCAGGAAGTTTATTAGGCATTCTTAATGTATTTTCACTTTTAATTTTAATTTAACCAAGATGGAGACTTAGCAGAGGTTTTATGATGTTTATGGAACGTGCTTCCTTCCGCTAGTTATTAAATTTATTGGCGAAATGGTTTGTTACTCCAAACATAATGTAGGGACAATACTTTATGGTTGCCCTTAACGCAAATGGCAGTGACGTGTCAGAACAATTAATAACCATTTCACTGAAAAATAGTTCACGGAATATAGATGTTACATAAACATCATGGGTAGTCCTACAAAAAGTAGTGATGATTCCAAAAAAACTGCTAGGTTTCAAAAATCTAGCAGGTTTAACACTACATATTGCAGGACCACCACATCATGAAATTTCTGCGAAAATCCTTCGAGTAAAAATTCAACCAGAACATACATATTTATTACCGCAACTGTTTAAATAACTGTTCCAATTCCAAACAACGTCCTTTAAACTCCGTAATTTCTACCAATAAATTAATTTTACTTTCACCCTGTAATTGATATTTAGCTGGATCATTCTGAATAAAAGTTATTATTTTTTCTGGACTTACTGGAGTTTTTTCCATAAATAAAATACTGCCACCTTTCTCACCAAAATCAATCTTGCGAATTCCCAATGACATAGCTTTCAGTTTCAATTCAGTTATTGTCAATAAATTTTTAGTATATTCAGGCAATAAACCAAAGCGATCTATCATTTCAACTTGAATATCATCCAAAGCTTGTATATCAGAAGCATTAGCTATCCGTTTATACATAATTAATCTGGTATGTATATCATATAAATAAGTTTCTGGCAATAAAGTTGGCACATGTAAATCAATTTCAGTATTGTTGGCAACTAGCTCCGCCAATGGTTGACCAGATTTAATACTAGTAACCGCTCGTTCCAACAAATCAGTGTATAAATTATACCCAATTTCCTGCACAAAACCACTCTGTTCATCACCTAACAACTCGCCAGCTCCACGAATTTCTAAATCCTGCGTGGCTAAATTAAAACCCATTCCAACCTCATCTAAAGCCTCAATCGCATCTATTCGCCTACGAGCATCTTTAGTCATGGATTTACGAGCTGGAACAATAAGATAAGCATAAGCTCGATGATGTGAACGACCAACTCGACCTCGCAATTGATACAATTGAGCCAAACCTAATTTATCCGCCCGATTGATAATGATAGTGTTAGCGGTCGGAATGTCGATACCAGTTTCAATAATTGTTGTGCAAACCAATACGTTAAAGCGGCGATGATAAAAATCTTGCATGACTTGCTCTAAATCTTTCTCTCGCATCTGACCATGCCCAATTTGAACTCGTACTTCTGGAACTAATTCCTGAATGTTGATAGCCATGCCTTTGATAGTATCGACATTATTATGTAAGAAAAACACTTGACCACCACGTTTTAATTCTCGCAAAATAGCTTCACTGATAAAATGATTTTGCCATTCTCTAATAAAAGTCTTAATTGCCAAACGGCCAGCAGGTGGAGTTGAAATAATTGATAAATCTCGTAAATTAGACAATGACATGTTTAAAGAACGGGGAATAGGAGTTGCAGTTAAAGTTAAAATATCAACTTCGGCTCGCAAGGATTTAAAACGATCTTTTTGACGAACTCCAAATCTATGTTCTTCATCAATAATGACTAATCCCAACTTATTGAATTTTATATTTAATAATTTATGAGTCCCAATAATAATATCAACCTGGCCATCTTTAATAGCTTTAGTTGTTTCTTTTTGCTTTTTTGGAGAGATGAAACGTGATAATTGCTTAACTATAACTGGCCATTCGGCAAATCGGTCTTGAAAGGTTTGATAATGCTGCTGACATAATAGAGTAGTTGGAACTAGTATCGCAACTTGCTGGCCATTTAATACAGCTATCAATGCTGCACGCATCGCAACTTCAGTTTTACCAAATCCAACATCACCGCAGACCAATCGATCCATTGGTTTGTTAGCAGCCATATCGTTTAAAACTTCTGTTATTGCTTCCTGCTGATCTGGAGTTTCTTCAAATGGAAATGTCTGAGCAAAAGCTTGATAGTCTTCAGCAGCAATTTCAAAAGCTTGGCCTTGTTTAGCTTCACGTTGAGCATAAACATCCAATAATTCTGCTGCTACGTCAGTAACTTTTTTAATAGCTTTCTGTCTGGCTTTTTCCCATTGACTGGTTCCCAAACGGTGCAATGGTGCATGTTCAGGGTCCATGCCAGTAAAACGACTGATTAAATGTAAAGAAGAAACTGGAACATAAAGTTTATCCTGTTTTGCATATTCCAGTTGTAAAAATTCTGCTTCCATGCCGCCGATAGTCAAAGTAACCAAGCCATGATAACGTCCAACTCCATATTCTTCATGCACGATAGGAGAGCTTATAGTTAATTCAGTCAAATCTCGTACAATCGCATCAGCATCTCGTTGAATTTTTTTCTTGCGTCTTCGTCGCTGTGCAACTCGTTCTCCAAATAGCTGAGTTTCCGTTATGACAGCTAACGAGCCTTCTAATAATAAACCATGTTCTAACGGTGCTACTGTCATGCACAAAACAGCTTTAGAATCAACAAATTTCCACCAATTTTCCACTAACTTTGGTTTTAAGTTATATTTATGCAAAGTTTCCAGCAAAATTTCTCGGCGACCAGCAGTTTCTGCAACTAATAATACTCGACCCGAAAATTTATCTAAAAAATTCTGTAATTCCGACAAAGGTTTAGCAGCTCTCGAATCAACAGGTAAATTGGATGGAGCTTGAGTGGCAAAATTAACTCCAGTGGATTTATCGGTTGGCTCTTGATTTAATTTGATGTGAGCATAATTACTTAAATTGGCAAAAGCTTCGTTAGCTTGTAAAAATAATTTAGTTGGTGGTAAAATCGGTCGTTCTATATCGTGACGCAACTGTTCATAACGTTCATTTATCTCTTTCCAAAACTGTTCGGCAGCTTCTAAAGTACCTGCTAAAGTAGCTATGGTGCTATTAGCTGGCAAATAATCAAATAACGTGCTGGTTTTATTAAAAAATAACGGTAAATAATATTCAATACCAGCCGGAGCTAATCCAGTAACTATATCTTGATACATTGGACAGTTAGATGGTTTAGCAGTTAATTGCTCATGCCATTGATTTTGAAAATGAGAGATTGCTTCAGAACTTAATGGTAACTCACGAGCTGGCAATAAACGCAATTCTTCAATAGTGCTAATGGAACGTTGGCTTTCAGGGTCAAAACTCCAGATATTTTCAATTTCATTATCAAATAAATCAATTCGATAGGGGATATCACAACCCATTGGAAATAAATCAATTTTGCTACCACGAATTAAAAATTGCCCATGTTCTTCCACTGTTTCAGTCCAACAATAACCATTTGCTTCCAAACGTTGGCGTAATTTAGCTGGGTTTAACAGTTGTCCATTGGTAAATAATAAGCTGTTGGTTCTCACATAATCAGTTGGAGCAATCCTATACATCAAAGTAGAAACCGGTAATACCAAAACCCCAGTTTCAATATCTGGCAGGTGATATAATGTAGTTAAGCGATCTGAAATAATATCCTGATGGGGTGAAAACATATCATATGGCAGGGTTTCCCAATCTGGAAAGGTAAATAATGGCAGGTCTTTTTTTGCATAAAATTTAATATCTTCCAACAGTCTTTGAGCAGTTAACGAATCAGGAGTTATTATAATTAACGGTTTTTTTTGAGCTGCTTGACTAATTGCCAGACCAATGCTACTACCATACAAGCGGCCCCAGTCTTGCTTGGGTTGATTGGTTAAAGTTGGATGTAAGGGGTTGGTGTATTTGGTCATGTTGTGGAAATTATATCTTTATTTGGGCTTTGGATTATAAAAGATATTTTAACATAGATGTATCCTAGCCTGTCGAAAAACAGCTTTTATTCTGTCTTAAAATTTCTCGTTTTTTGATTCTTAAAATACCATAGGTTTCACCTATGGCTATTCATATTTCACCCCTTCGGGGTTGTTAACAATTGATTCATAAACCTTGAAAAGGTTGAATATAAAAGCTTTCTCTATTATCTCAGTTAATAAGTATATATACTTAATTTAGGAAAGATGTCTATTATACATCTTAGCAATAACATTAACAATTAGGATAAAAATGACAACACAACTATTGGAAAAATTTACGAAAATTCTGTTAGCAACTGACGGTTCAGAATATATAACTGGTGCGGAGAATGAAGCTATTAACTTGGCAAAAATTTGTGACAGCGAAATTTATATTATGTCAGTAGTTTTGAGCAATCCTGAATATAGTACACTGGCTCCAAAATTAGTTAAACAAGCCGAACAAGATGCCATTGATTGTATGGATATAGTACAAGTTAAAGCCAATTCTGTAGGAATAAAAAGTCATACTATATTACGTAGTAGTGAGTATATTTATCCGGAAATAGTTGCAACAGCTCAAGAACAGAATATTGATTTAATTGTAGTAGGAAGACGTGGTAAAAAAGGTTTGCTTAAATTGTTAATGGGCAGTCGCACTAATGATGTGATTAACCATGTTCATTGCAGTGTATTAGTTGTGCCTAGAGCAGCTAAAATAAGAGGTAAAAATATTTTATTAGTTATAGACGGTTCAAGTTATAGCAGAGTTGCTGCTACTATTACAGCTAAAATAGCTAAATGTTTTGATGCTCCAGTTACAATTATATCTGTGAGCAATGATGATGAGTCTAAAGAGACCATTAAAGTTGATAAATTTTTGCAAGAAATAAATTTTGATAGTAATATAATTGCTGGTAAATATGCCGAAGATATTGTGGAAACTGCAAAAAATATTGGTAGTGACTTAATTGTGATTGGTGATCACGGATATAATACTGGTTTAAAAAAGATTTTTATTGGTAGCGTGTCGGAAAAAGTAATAAGTTTAGCAGAAAGTGCAGTGTTAGTTGCTAGAAATTAATAACTGCTCTTGTCGCAGAGAACTATTAAGGAATGAAATTTAGGTATTCCTAAATAAAGTAGTGATAACTCCAAAAAAACCTGCTATAGACTTCATAAAAATACATTCGTGTGAAACCTGCGAGGTTTTGAAAACCTCGTAAGTTTTTAGTGAAATTATTTATCTGAAAAACTATAGCTATAAAAGATATAGCAGACTTAAAACTACATATTGCAGAACTACTAACTTTTCTAATCTACTGCCAGATGTCTATTATAAAAAAAACCAATAATATAAATTATCACACCAATAAAAAAGACTAACCCACCTGCTCCACGCAACCAGTATAAAATCATCATACTATTTTGTATTTCAATAAACGGTAAGGCAAGATCAGTAGCACGTTGTATGTAAACCTGCATTATGCCTGCAACCGCAATAAATAAAACCATAAAAGACATTGAAACAGTCATTAGCCAAAATGCTAAAATTTCAAGTTTTTGAACAATTCTATTATTGATATTATTTTGCAATATTGGCATTGTATAAGAAATTATTGCTAACACAATCATTACATAAGTACTGTAAAAAGCTAAATGTCCATGTGCAGAAGTTATTTGAGTGCCATGAGAATAATAGTTTATTGGAGCTAAAGTATGTAAAAAACCCAACACTCCAGCCCCTAAAAAAGCCATTATTGGAGTACTTAAAGCCCATAATTTCAAAGCCTTATTTGAAGAATGACATTTAGTACAATTAACTACATTAAATACAAATAGCAACATAAAAAAGAATGGCAGCAATTCAAAAACTGAAAAGAGAGTTCCAATCCATTGCCAATATTCAGGTACTCCAATCCAATAATAATGATGTCCTATACCCAAAATAACCGTAGTTAAAGTTACAGCTACTATGATATATAACCATTTTTCTACTATTTCACGATTGCCAGTCACTTTAAAAATTATATATGCCAATATTGCTTCCATAATCAATTCCCAAGTACCTTCAAACCAAAAATGAATTAGCCACCAACGATAATATTTGGCCACAACTAAGTTGGAAGAATTATAAAAAGCAAATATAAACACTATCGTTGAACCAGCTATTCCAGTTAACAATAGTAAATTTATTATAGTTTTACGCCCATGCAGTATTGTCATAGATATGTTATATGTAAAGGCACAAAGTACTGCAAAAATTCCTAATTTAATTATGGTTGGTTGTTCTAAATACTCACGTCCCATAGTTGGGAAAAACTGATTGCCAGTTATCTTGGCAAAGGTCGCATATGGTAATAATAGATAACCAAGCACAGTTATTATGGTCAGGGCTAAAAATAGCCATAGTGATTGAATTGCTAATTTGGGATTATATAACTCTTGCTCTGCTTCTTCAGGGACGATATAGTAGGATGCTCCCATAAAACCAAATAATAACCAAATAATTAATAAGTTGGTATGGATTAAGCGAGCGGTATCGAACATGATACCTTCTATATTTATCGCTACATATTGCATTCCAATGATCAGCCCAAATAATACTTGTACTGCAAACAATGTAATAGCAACTGTAAAGTAGGGTTTAGCGATTGCTTGAGAGGAGTATGACATAATTAACCTTTTTCACTCGGTGGCCACGAAGAAGTATTGATCTCTGAAGTCCATTTTAAAAATGCAATTAAAGCATGAAGTTCTTCATCAGTTAAATTAAATTGTGGCATTTGTCTGCGTCCGGGTATATTGGTTGGCATAGCTTTCAACCAAGCCTTAATAAAATAAGCACCGCCGTGACTGCCACCTCTACGTTTGTAAATATTTCCTAATTCAGGTGCAAAATAAGCCCCTTCTCCTAATAAGGTATGACAACCAATACAATTATTTTCTTCCCAAACCATTTTACCTTGGATAATTTGAGGAGTGAGGTTATCTCGATGGTCTCGTTCTGGTAAAACTATAATTGTATGGATAGTTAAACCTAACAATAAACAAATAAATATAATCAAACTACTATAGTAAATATACTTTGGTTTAGTCAATATTTTCATTATTAATTACTTATATGATTCAAATTCTGCCACATGTACTAGCTTCTCTTAATATAACGGCTATTTGCTTAATAACAATCAGTTTTTATCAAATTAAGCAACAAAACCGAATTGCTCACAGAAATCTTATGCTTGCAGCATTGTTAATTTCTATAATTTTTATGGCAATATATCTGTTTTATCACAGTTTGGTTGGTAATGTTAAATTTGCAGGTCAAGGAATTATTAGGCCGATTTATTTTTCTATATTAATCAGTCATGTGCTGTTAGCAACTTTTATTATACCATTAATTTTGACTACTATTAGCTTCAGTCTTAGAAAAAAATTTGATACTCATAAGCGTATTGCTCGTTGGGCGTTACCAATTTGGATATATGTTTCTATAACTGGGATAATTATTTATGTATTGGCCTTTCATGTTTATCTGCCACAAAATTAATTCAAAAAAATATCTGACTATAATGAAGACACGACGTTATGGTAGCACAAATTCAAACGCTGCGAGACATGGAAAACCGAAGTAGAGTAGTCCGCAATTTATGTGAGAGTTCAAAAATTTGAAGAAATAGTTATAGTGGAGCGGCATTTTTAAAAAACTCACCGTTAAGTCATGGGGGAGTGGTGGGACCACTGCCATTAAGTTAAGGAAATTGGTTTGGGTAACTACAAGGTATTATCCCTACAAATCATCATCTTGTCGTAGGGGCAATCCTTTATGGTTGTCCTTAACTTAATGGCAGTGAAACTCCAGTTTGGGAACACAATACCGTTAAAGCTCTGCTTTGAATTGAGGTAAGATATATCATTGTTAATGACGAAGTGGAGCTTCTTGGCAGTACTTTCCTAAACAAGAGTTTGGAACGATATTTAAACGGTTTCATTAAATGTTTGTTTTGTTCAATGTGTTAAGTCCTAGTCAAGCAAAAAAATTGATAATTGAGTTAAAATATATTAGATACTCGTTCAGCACTAAAAATAATCCATCCAACTGAATTTTCTTTAGAATTATTTTCCATAACTACTTCCCAAACCAACTCTGGTGGATTGGTATGCGTATATTCACGAGTTCGAGTCCAAGCACGAAAATCAAGAATATTGTCCCATCTTATGTGGTTGATTTTATCTTGTGGTAATAAGAAACCGTAACTAACTAAAAAATTGTTTGTTTTTGGTAACCAATCCACATCTCCCATAGCAAAACTAACTACATTATTTTCACTATTTTCGGAGGACCATATTTCATCTACCGTCATATTTTTTTCATTAATAACGTATTCTACTACACGGGTGTTAGTTTTTGCTGGTGGTAATGGTGAATAAAAGGGACGTGCCTGCAAAATGCCATTATCAAAAAGAATTAACGTATTTGAAGGAGTTATCTTTGGTGAATGGTGATGATAAAACCATTTCATATCACTTATTGGTTTAAGCAATTTACTTTGCAATTTAGTTGGCCAATCGTTTAGTTCACCTAAAACCCATTGAATTTCATTACTTGCTTTATCTATTTTAAAAATAGCATCTTGTTGTCGCATTGATAAAAGCAAAGAATCATCTTGTTCGTTATATGAAAGTCCATTAGCATGACTCCAATCAAGAGTATCAGGAAATCCTCGCATCATCCAGTATTTACTAGTTAACATTCTGTAACCAATCCTAAATACATCTAAATGGTCAAAAATGTTCCATTGCCAAACAATTTTGCCATCACGTTGAAATTCAATAATTTTATCTCCCATCACCTTTTGGGTTTTTCGTGGTGCATTCGGATCAGTTTCACTTGTATAGTAATTATCAATTAACCGAAGCTCACTTCCTAGCACAATAAAATTTCCTGATGGTAGTTCTTTAATTTTGTGATGAAATGTTGTTGTATCTACTGGAATACTATTGGCTTCAGGTCCATAAGGTCTTTTAGCTGCATACCATGACGCAATAACATTACCAAGCAAATCTATCTCAATTGCACGATAATCCTGAGTTAGATAAATTAAGTTACCATTACGTAAACGTTCAATATCACTTATTCGTGTATTCGCACGATAATACCAAATCACTTCACCTTCTGCATCAATAGCTAATAACATTCCAAAGCTTTGATTAAATTTACGATGCCCATTTCCCGGCATACGTCTACGAACACTTAAGAGCGTTATACCGGGTTCCATCTTATCCGTGTGTTTAACAGTAATGTCAATCGGTGGAAATTCTTTAAGAGAGGAAGGAAGAGGGAGTGTTTTAAAATTAAGTTTTTTGGAAGCATTAGTTTTATTACCAGCTATATCATGGATTGAAATATAAAATTGATGCTGTAGATTTGGTCGCATACCAATTATTGGCAAACCTTCTGCTGGTTTATAAGAACTATCAAATTCTATGTCCCATACTCGTTTGCCATCTGAAACATTTATTACGGTATGAACCGGTTCATCTGTTGCAAATTTAATTACAGCAGCCAGAGGGACGCTAGGATTTGGGTTTTGGTGGATTGTTGGTAGTACCGTAAATATAGGTGGTTTTATATCTCCGAGACAAACTTGAGGAAATATTCCTATCCAAATACTAAAAAGCACAGTTCCTACAAAACAATTTAGTTTATTTTTTAATCGCATAGTTTCTATAAAAATACCTTTTCTTAACATGAAATAAATTTAGCTTAATATGTCTCACAACCAATAAAATATTGCTTCAGTTTTTTTAGGGTTAAAACCTTTTGGCCATTTGGTTAAATCATCATACATGGCTCCTTCTAAATTTACTCCTCTTAATTTAGCTTTAGTAAAAATTGCCCCTCGCAAATCAGCTCTTCGCAAATCAGTATTAATTAAAATAGCACCAGTTAAATTAGCTCTAGTTAAATCTGCTCCAATTAAATAAGCATTTTTTAAATGAGCACTGGTTAAATTAGCCTCTATTAAATTAGCACCATCTAAATTGGCTCCTTTTAAATTAACTTCTTTTAAAAAGGCTTTTTTTAAATGAGCTTCAACCAAATGAATATTACTAACTCCCCAATGGTTAAGTTTCTTGATTATAGTGATAATTTTGAACATTGCTTCTTGATGTTGCCAGCCTAAATAATCATCTATTTCTTCTCGATACCTAATAATTATTAACTGTTTATAACCAATTCGGTGTAACCAAAATACAAATACCCCAATAATCAATAGGTCAAATATCATTCCATGACCTTCAACTAAAACATTACCCCAAAATTCCCATAAATTTTCCTTATAAAATGGCATAGATAACGCAGATATAATAGCTGCTACTACAACAAACACTATGATACCTAATGCCACTGGATTAACAGCAGAGTAATGTCGAAACCGTTTCTCAAAACGAATTAAAAATGTTTCTGGATTTTCACGATGTTTGATATGAATTTCAGATGGCTTGATACGCATTACTACAATAAGTCTCCCCTACGAAATAATAGATAGCCACTACCAGCACAAATAGTTCCTAATGCTAATGGGTAAGCAAACGACCAGACTAAATAACCAAAATGACCAAATAAGTCCAAAATCACATAAGCAGTTGGGCCTAACATCACTAATTGAGGATCAAATAGCAACATAGCTCCAGTACGAAAAGTTTGTAATGGATTAAGCAAAGCGATTAACACCAACGGTTCTGCGGCAAACTGCTCTTTTATCATTAAGCCTAATAGAATCAGGTCCAAAAATAATAGTAAAAATAACCAGACAAAGAATGCACTTCCTTGAGCTGTATCAATAGAGTGAGTTATGCTGGAAATAAACATTCCTATTCCTAAAAAGCACCATGCTAAAGCTATTAATAATCCAGTATATAGGAAAAATAATTCCCAAGGAATGGCAACTTCACGCCATAAAGCCCAACCGACCGCAGCTATCATTGCCAAAAAAACTGGTAAGAAAATAACAATAAAACGACCAATAACTTTGCCCCAATACCAAGCTGGTAACGATACTGGAAGAGATAATAAATATTCAAATACTCCGGCTTCTTTGTCTCCGGCTACAGAACGCACTGTACTCATTAATATAAAAATTGGTAAGATGGCCATACATAATTGAATATAAGTGAGCAATAAACGGGTTAAACCGGTAAAACCCATAATTTGTGATTCAGTTAGACCAAATACAAATAATAATACAATTATGCCACCAAATACTATGGTATACAGTAAAAACCAGCGAGCTCGTAATGATTCGGTTATATCTAATAAAGCAGTTAACCACAAATGTTTCATGTTATTTTATGTGAATTATGAATTGAATTTTTATGTTGGGAATTGAACGAGTATGAATAAGGTTTAATATTTTTTATACAGTTAATTAAGGTTTACTTATGTCAACTTAATAATACCGCTATTTTTGAGCCAAAAAAGTTATTATAACATAAGTATCATCTTAACTTCAGCTTAAACCAATGAAGGAACTTTAACATGCAGAGGTATCCTTTTATGCTTTTACACTTTAATCTTTTAATTTTTTTTGTTAGAATTACCAGCTAAGTAAATCTTAATAAATAACAGAGTAATCAGACACAGATATTGAGACTGTCTGATTATAACTTAAAGAACATGATAATTTCTACAATTAAAAGTTGAAGAACAAAATTCAGTTTTTATAGTTTTATGATTGAAAGAATTATAAATTGAGTTAGCAAAAATGTACTGTATGATTCAATTAAATATGTTGGTCAGTGTTATTAATGAAATGGTTAATTAATCTAAAACATTCTTATCTTTATATTTAAAATATAGGTTGAATGGCAAGTGTAGCTTAAATTTTTTCAAATGGGCTTTAAATAAGTTTTAAAAGTTTATTTTGAAATGTTGAATTACGGTTGCTTTTTTAACTAGACCTACATTTTAATATGAAAGTAAGATAACAACAATTAGGAAAATTATATGCTTATATCTATGCGTCAACTGCTTGATCATGCAGCAGAAAACAACTATGGTTTACCTGCATTTAATGTCAATAATATGGAGCAGGTTCATGCTATTATGCAAGCTGCTAGTGAAACTGATAGTCCTGTTATCATGCAAGGTTCGGCTGGAGCTAGAGCTTATGCGGGCGAACCATTTTTACGCCATTTAATTATTGCTGCTTTAGAAGAATATCCACATATTCCTATCGTTATGCACCAAGATCATGGCTCTGAACCATCAGTTTGTTTGCGTTCAATTCAAAGTGGTTTCTCTTCTGTGATGATGGATGGCTCATTAGAAGCAGACATGAAAACTCCGTCTAGCTATGAATATAATGTTAATGTGACCAAACAAGTTGTTGACATGGCTCATGCAGGTGGCGTTACCGTTGAAGGTGAATTAGGCTGTCTTGGTTCATTAGAAACTGGCGAAATGGGTGAAGAAGATGGACATGGTGCTGAAGGTAAGTTATCCATGGATCAACTATTGACCGACCCTGAACAAGCTGCTGATTTTGTTAAACAAACTAAAGTTGATGCGTTGGCAATTGCAATTGGAACTAGTCATGGTGCTTATAAATTTACTAAAAAACCTACTGGCGAAGTTTTACGGATTGATCGAATTAAAGAAATTCATACTCGGATTCCAGATACTCATTTAGTTATGCACGGTTCTTCTTCCGTACCACAGGAATGGTTGGAAATCATCAATAATTACGGTGGTGATATGGGGCAAACTTATGGTGTGCCTGTTGAAGAAATTGTGGAAGGTTTGAAACATGGTGTGCATAAGGTTAATATTGATACCGATTTGCGTATGGCTTCTACTGGTGCTGTCCGTAAATTTATGCATGAAAATCGTTCTGTATTTGATCCACGCAAATTTCTGAAAGAAGCTACTAAAGGTATGGCTGGAATTTGTAAATCTCGCTATGAAGCTTTTGGTTGTGCTGGCATGGCTTCTAAAATTAAACCAGTTTCTTTAGAAGTTATGTTTAATCGTTATAGCAGTGGTGAATTAGACCCACGTATTGAATAGAGGCAATTCTTAAACTATTAATTCTTAAGACTTAATGCTTAAATTAGAACCTAAAAACTTAAAATTAATAGAAATTTTTAGGTTGATTGGCATTAAGAATTAAGAATTAAGAATTAAGAATTAAAAAAAATGTCAGATAAAATTTATAAAGTGATTCTGCTCGGAAAGATTGCGGATGGATATGATATAGAAATAGCCCATGAAAAGTTGGCACTTGTTTTTGATATCGATCTTAAAAAGATTCCCAAGTTATTAAAAAAGCCTACTGTTATAAGAAAAGAATTAACTCATAGCGTTGCAGTCCGCTATAAAAATGGGCTTGATAAAATAGGAGTTTTATGTAAAGTTCATCCTCCACTTGAAACCGGTTATGTTGATTCAAGTCCAACCGCTCCTGAAGAAATTCCTGAGTCAATTGAGATAAAATCCGAAGAACCTGAAGGGCTAACCGAGCTTAAGCCTGAGGAATCTGAAGAATTAGAGAAAGTTGAACAAGATGAGCAACAGCCAGTTGAAGAGATAATAGAATTTGCTCCTACTGAAATAAAACTTGGTGGTACACTGCGAGTTATTGATGTAAGGATGTCATTTGGTTCAATGATGTTGCTAATCATTAAAATTGTACTTGCCTCTATTCCAACGATGATTATTTTGGGTGGTATTATATTCTTACTTTATCAGGCTATTACTATGATTATTAGTTTTATATAACGGGTTATTGAAATGGATAAAGAAAGTCAAAATGTGATTATAACTGATGTAAAAATGCCATTTATATCTATGGTTGGTTTTATGATTAAATGGAGTCTTGCCTCTATCCCCGCTACGATCATTTTTACATTGGTGGTAGTTGGGTTGTGGTTTGGGGCTGGTTTTTTGATAGATATGTTTGGTTTGCAAGATATGTTTAGTTTTACGCAATAACAGTAATAAATGTTCACCTCCCTAGCCTATCCTTATCAATGAAGGGAACAAAAATATACTAAACTAACAATTGTTAGCTTAAAATTAGGTTTTATTCCTCTCGTCATTAAGGAGGAGCTTAAGGAGGTCAATGCCATTAAGTTAAGGGCAACCATAAAGGATTGTCCCTACGACAAGATGGTGATTTGTAAGGGTAATCCATTGTAGTTACCCCAATATTAAAATCCTTAACTTAAATGACAGCTAAACGACTCAAAATACCACCAACTAAAAGCACTTTATTAACTCTTAAACGTAAAGTTACCTTTTTAGAATTAGGTGTATCACTATTAGAACGTAAAAAAGAGTTACTAACTCGGTTGGTTTATGAACGTCTTAAACAATACCGTGAACTTCGTAATGAAGCTAAGACCGTGTTAGAAACCGCCTATCATTGGTTAGGAATTACCCATACTCGTATGGGAGATCGTTCTTTACAACAAGCAGCTCTTGGTTTAAATCCTCCTTTTGAAATTAAAATTCTACCGCATAGCAGTATAGGAGTTCAATATCCAGCAGTAGCAGCCAAATTGCTTGATTTGCAACCAGTTGGTTTAATGGGAACTGATACCAGTTTTGATGAAACACGTCATCACCTAGCTGATATGGTAGTTTTACTAGCCAAACTTGGGGAAGCAGAAACTGCTTTGTGGAGGTTATTAGAAGAGCAACGTAAAACTCAAAAACGAGTTAACGCTCTTAAATATAACGTTATTCCTAAATATCACAATACGATTCATTTTATTAAATCCACATTAGAAGAAGAAGACCGCAATACCTTATTTCAAATTAAGATATTAAGAGAAAATTTAAATTAATATTGTAAGTTATTTATATTTATATATATTTATAAAATATTAAATAATCCAGACATAACTAACTTGATAATCAAACATAACATACCCATAGTCAAAAATAATAATTTAAGGTAGATTTATTAGCAACTTTTAACTTAAAAAATGCTATAAATAAGAAACTATCCTAATATTTAAATACTCAGAAAAGTAAATAGTTGTTTTAAAATAATATTTTTAACTATATAAAGGTGATAATATGAAAAAATGGATATGTTCAGTTTGTGGTTATACACATGAAGGCGATGCTCCACCGGATAGCTGTCCACAATGTAAAGCTGCTGCTAATAAATTTTCCGAACAAAGTAATGAAGGACTAGTTTGGGCAGATGAGCATAGAATTGGTGTAGCTAAGGATTGTGACCCAGAAATCCTTGAAGGTTTGAGAGCTCATTTTAATGGTGAATGTACTGAAGTTGGTATGTATCTCGCTATGAGCAGACAGGCTGAAAGGGAAGGTTATCCTGAAGTTGCCGAAGCTTACAAACGGATTGCTTTTGAAGAAGCAGAACATGCTTGTAAATTTGGTGAATTACTTGGTGAGGTATTAGTTGCAGATACCAAAGAAAATTTGAAGGCCAGAGTTATGGCTGAAAATGGTGCTTGTAAAGGCAAAAAAGAAATTGCTACCAGAGCTAAAGAGCTTGGTTATGATGCAATTCATGATACTGTGCATGAAATGTGTAAAGATGAAGCCCGACATGGACAAGCTTTTGAAGGACTTTTGAAAAGGTATTTTGGAGGATAAGTTTTTTAGTAGTTAATTAGTTATCTTTAATTAAATTAAGGTAAGTCAAAACTTTGTACTCCAATAATTTTTTAATGGAATACTACAAAGGCTCTTGCAAATTAATGTAAATGTCTGATTAGTTGTTTTTTTGATAAAATCAATAAATTATATTATTTCTGCAAGAGTTTCTACATATACATTAAAATTTCAAATTCAACTTTAAGGGCAAAACATGAAATTAATTTTATTCGTTTATTGTTCCATATTTCTTACTGTTAATCTATCAGCAGCAGATCGCAGTAATGAAATGATTAAACCAATCCCAGCTACTTCAGATATTAATCAGGCTAAAGTTGACTTGGGTAAACAGTTATTTTTTGAACCTAGATTATCAAAATCTGGTTTTTTAAGTTGTAATTCTTGTCATAATTTATCTACTGGTGGAGCTGATAATTTACCTAGTTCTATTGGCCATAAATGGCAATTAGGTCCTATAAATTCTCCAACTGTTCTTAATGCTAAATTTAATCTGGCCCAATTTTGGGATGGACGAGCCAAAGATTTACAAGAACAAGCTGGTGGTCCAATAGCTAATCCGGGAGAAATGGCCTCTACTCATGAGGCTGCCATTAATGTATTAGAATCAATTCCCGAATATGTTAATTCATTCAAATCTGTATATGGAACTGATAAAATAGGAGTAGAACAGATAACTGATGCTATTGCGACATTTGAAGAGACTTTAGTTACTCCTAATTCTAAGTTTGATAAATGGTTACAGGGTGATGATAATGCTATTTCGAAATTGGAACAAGTTGGATATGAATTATTTAAGGCCAAAGGTTGTATAACTTGTCATAATGGGATTGGAGTTGGTGGTGCCTCTTATCAAAAACTGGGAATGGTAAAACCTTATCCAGATACAAAAACTTTGGGTAGATATAATGTTACTAAAAAAGAAGAAGATAAATATTTCTTTAAGGTTCCATTATTGAGAAATATTGAACTGACTGCTCCTTATTTCCATGATGCAAGTACTTGGGATTTATCAGAAGCAGTTAATATTATGGCTGAATATCAACTGGGGGTAGCTTTATCTGCTGACGAAAATCAAAAGATAGTAGCTTTCTTAAAAAGTTTAACCGGAGAGCAACCAAAAATTACTTACCCAATATTGCCACCTTCTACTAAAGATACACCAAAACCAGATCGTAATTAGCTTATAAATAACATGGGTAAAAAATTTTACCCATGATATTAAAAAACTACCGCTCTCGTAAAGCTTTCTGTTGAGCCTTCTTGATAGGTTTAAGTAAATAAGATAATAAACTTTTCTTGCCAGTTAAAATATCTACTTCAACCGTCATTCCAGATATAATTGGTAACGATTTAACTTTATTGCCCAAATAATTACGAGTTGTTCGTAGTCGAATGAGAAAAAATGCTTCTCCACGTTCATTCGCTATACTGTCAGCACTTATATGTTCAAGAGTGGCTTGCAAACCTCCAAAAATAGAAAAATCATAGGCAGTAAATTTCACCATTGCTTGCTGACCGGGATGCAAAAATGCAATATCTGATGGGCGGATTTGAGCTTCAACAAGTAAAGTATCCTCCAAAGGCACAATTTCCATTAAGTCCATACCCGGTTGAACCACACCACCTATAGTATTAACTTTAATCTGTTTAACTGTACCTTTAACTGGAGATCGAACAGCAGTGCGAGTAACTCGGTCTTCAAGGGTACGTTTTGACTCAGAAATACGCAATAATTCTGCTTTAATATCATTAAGTTCTGTCAAAGCATTGGTACGAAAAGTAACTTTAACTTCAGCTATTTTACGTTTTGCTTCACTAATTGCTGCTTCTATTCGTGGAACACTTAATTTAATCCCATCTAATTCTGCTTTTAAATCACTGATTTCTCGTTGTAAACGTAATAAATCAACTTCTGAAATAACTCCTTTCTTGACTAAAGGTTTAACTATCTTTAACTCTTGTTGAGCTAAATTATAGCTATGTTGTAACTGTTTTTGTCTGGATTTTAACTCTTTAATTTCATGCTGTTTTTGTTTTTTCTGTTGAATTAAAACATCAATATTAGCTTGTAATTCTTGTTGACGTAATTCTGCTAAAGCTTGTTCATTCTTAAAAATTTCTTGTTTTTTCAATTTGTTAGATAATTTAAATTGTTTTCCTTTGGATTCTGTGGTTAAACGAGCAATTTTGGCTTTCATTGTTGTCGAAGTTAATTGATTTTCTCGCACTGAAACTGCAAATCTTGTATCATCAATTCGTAATAATACTTGTCCCTGTTCAACAATATTTCCTTCTTTAACTAAAATTTCTGCAATTATTCCTCCTTCTAAATTTTGAATAACCTGCACCTGCTGAGAAGGAATTACTTTTCCTGAACTACGAGTTACTTCATCAAGCATGGCATAATTTGCCCAGACAATGGCAGTTATAACAAATATTACAGTTATCCATAAAATACTGTGAGACGTTTCTAAAAAATGTTTGTGCATAATTTTGTTACGTATTTTAATTGGAGCTCAAACCTTAACTTTGTGCAAGACTACCAGTTATAGCATTTCCCGATTAAATAGATTACAGTAATACAAAATAAATAATTGATATTTTTGTAGAATTTAATTAATAATTGCTATATATAAACTTCAAACTATAATAAGTTTATATTTTGCTATAAAAATTATTACCTTGATATTCAATTAATTTGATTTTTCTTGATTTAATTAAATTCTTTATAACATCCCAATCAGCTTGATTTTTTTTCAATAACTCACGAATAGCCTCTTCTCGCATTGGATGAACTGCTGTTATGCTCAAAATATCTTCACCAACATTGCCAGTAGAAGTAAATAAATTGCCCTCATAACCAGTTAGATACTCAAAATTAGTTAATTTTTGACTAATTATGTTATAAAACTTTTGTAATTCTTCTTGTTCAGGAGGATAGATGGTTGATACAGCAGGTGGACGAGTCGGAATTAAAAAATAAGCTGTTTTAGGATTCAACCGTTGAATAAAATCAGCAATTTCATGAGCTGAATTTTCATCAGCATTACGGTTTTTAACTAACATAGTTTCACTAACTAAAATGCCATTATATTCAGTTGCAAAACTTAGAATATTATCTAAAATATTATCAAGCTTAAGGCTTGGATGAGGAATGTTAATTTTTTGCCAAATTTTAGGATTAACGCTATCAATTTTTATAGACAACCAATCAGCTTTTTTCAAAGTTACTCTTACTTGTGGATGCCAAATTAAAGAAGCATTGGTTATAATAGCTATTTTTATACCCAAAGGTTTAAGTTGATCAATAGTTGCACCAAGATCAGCATCCAAAGTTGGTTCTCCGTCCGGCACAAAAGATAAATAATCAACAGTTTCTCCCTGTTCTCGCAATTGTTGAATTCGTTCGGTAACTTGTGTAACTAAGTGTTTAGAACCATAAAAATGCCGAAGCTCTACTTCAGTTTTTTCTGTTGGACCTACTTGACAGTAAGTACAATAATAAGGGCAGGATTTAGGGGGAATATTGTTTATCCCTAAGCTACGTCCAAGTCTTCTTGATGGTATAGGACCAAAAATTTCCATAATTTAAAATAAGTAATTATAAATGTGTAATTTCAGATTTGAATAACCAATTAAACATAAATTTATGTTATATATTTATTATATTAAAAATCAAGTATTTAATAAAAATTATCTTTTAAGGATAAAAAAAACTATTTTTACAGTTGACATTTAAAAAAAAATACGTCATAATGTATCGCTTTTAGATCGGAGGGGTGTCCGAGTGGTTAAAGGAGGCAGACTGTAAATCTGTTGGCTACGCCTACGGTGGTTCGAATCCACCTCCCTCCAGTTATAATTATTATGCAAGTCTGAAAAAAGTTCAAATCCCAAAGCCCATTTTAAAATAAAAATAAAACTGGGAGGGGTGTCCGAGTGGTTAAAGGAGGCAGACTGTAAATCTGTTAGCTATGCTTACGGAGGTTCGAATCCTCCCCCCTCCAAAAATTAAGCGGGTGTAACTCAGCTGGTAGAGTTTCTGCCTTCCAAGCAGAATGTCGAGGGTTCGAGTCCCTTCGCCCGCTCCAAATTATTAAAAAATAGTATATAATTATATTTCTAAATACACGCCCATATAGCTCAGTAGGTAGAGTACACCCTTGGTAAGGGTGAGGTCACCGGTTCAAATCCGGTTATGGGCTTCAAAGATAATTTACTGAAAATAGGTTTATTTTATGGCCAAAGAAAAATTTGATCGCAGCAAACCACATGTTAATGTTGGCACAATAGGTCATGTTGATCACGGTAAAACCACTTTAACAGCCGCCATAACGAAGTGTATGTCAGAAAAGTTTGGGGGCGAAGTTAAGGGATATGATCAAATTGATAATGCTCCAGAAGAAAGAGCTAGGGGTATAACAATTGCGACAGCACATGTTGAATATGAATCCGAAATTCGTCATTATGCCCACGTTGATTGTCCAGGACATGCTGACTATATTAAAAATATGATCACTGGTGCTGCTCAGATGGATGGAGCTATTTTAGTTGTATCCGCAGCAGATGGTCCAATGCCGCAAACTCGTGAGCATATTTTATTAGCTCGTCAGGTTGGTGTACCATATATCGTTGTATATATGAACAAAGCTGACCAAGTTGATGATGAAGAATTGTTAGAATTAGTAGAAATGGAAGTACGGGAATTGCTTGATAGTTATGAATTTCCTGGCGATGACATTCCTATTGTTATTGGTTCTGCTTTACAAGCTTTAGAAGGTGATGCCAAGCATATAGAATCAATTCATAAATTGGTTGATGAAATGGATTCTTACATTCCTGAACCAGAACGTGATATAGATCAGCCTTTCTTGATGCCAATTGAAGATGTATTTTCTATCTCAGGACGTGGTACTGTTGTGACTGGTAGAGTTGAACGTGGTATAGTCAAAGTAAGTGAAGAAATAGAAATTGTTGGTATTAAAGACACTGCTAAAACAACTTGTACTGGAGTTGAAATGTTCCGTAAGTTGTTGGATGAAGGCAGAGCTGGCGATAATGTTGGAGTATTATTACGTGGTACTAAGCGTGAAGAAGTTGAGCGTGGTCAAGTGCTTGCTAAACCAGGTACAATAACTCCACATACTCATTTTGAAGCTGAAGTATATGTATTGAGCAAAGATGAAGGTGGAAGACATACTCCATTTTTTAATGGTTATCGTCCTCAATTTTATTTCCGTACAACAGATACAACTGGTGCTTGCGAATTACCTGAAGGAATTGAAATGGTTATGCCTGGCGATAATGTCAAGATGACTGTTAAAATGATTGCTCCAATTGCAATGGAAGAAGGGTTACGTTTCGCAGTTCGTGAAGGTGGTCGTACTGTAGGTGCTGGTGTTGTTGCTAAGATCATTGAATAGTTATTGTGGAAATTGGAAGTGTTATGCTTTCAATTTTCTTAATAAATATCGTTGATTATTAAAATTAAGAAATATAATATTTGTTAAAGATATATCTAGTTAAAAAATGAAACTAAATAATAACTATAAAGACAGCTTTTAAAGGTGCGGAGAAAAGAACTTTAACTAAGTTTTGTAATTCTGATATTATTATGGTAAGCTTCTTTTTGAAGTTCTTTATAACGAAAAATTGTTATAGGTAAAAAAAGAAGATATAACTGTTACAATTCACTGTTATATAGACTGTTGTTTTAAGAAGAAATTAAGTTTTTTGATTAACATTTAAATGTTGATTAAGTAAAAAAATATATTAACAATACTAGTTGATAAAATAAATTTAGGCCAATAGCTCAATTTGGCAGAGCATCTCGCTCCAAACGAGAAGGTTGGGGGTTCGAGTCCCTCTTGGCCTGCCATTTTTTATATTTAGTGATAAATTATAAAGTGATATTAAGTTAAAAATTATAACCACCTTAAAATGATTTTAACTTTATTTAGTTTTTCACTTTTAACTTTTCATTTAACCAATTCATACATGAATACAAAAACAAAAACTGCTGCTTCCAATAAGTTTGTCGATTTAATTAAATGGATATTAGTAGCTATTTTGGTTGCAGCCGGTATTTTCGGTTTCCATTATTTCTCTGAATATTCCCTGCTTTTACGTGTTGTTAGCATACTGATTTTAGTTGGTATTGCCTTCTTTGTTGCATCAACAACCATTAAAGGTCGTTCTACAGTTGATTTTATCCGCCAATCTCATATGGAAGTGCGGAGAGTTGTGTGGCCTACTCGACAAGAGACTGTACAAATGACAGGTATTGTTATATTAATGGTAATTATGGTTGCCTTAATCATTTGGTCATTAGATAGTTTACTGCTTTGGTCAGTTAGAGTGTTTACTGGTCAAGGAGGTTGATTGTATGGCAATGCGGTGGTATGTCGTGCATACTTATTCCAACTTTGAAAGACGAGTTAAATCTTCTCTCGAAGAAAGGGTTAGATTAAGCTCGCTATCCCACTGTTTTGGCGAAATTCTTGTTCCAATTGAAGAAGTTGTTGAAATGCGGGATGGAGTTAAACGTAAAAGTGAACGCAAACTTTATCCAGGTTATGTTCTTGTTCAAATGGATATGAATGATGAAGCCTGGCATTTAGTTAAAAATGTGCCTAAAGTTATGGGTTTTATAGGTGGCGGTGAACGTAAAGGGAAAGATAAATTTGTCCCTCCAACCCCAATTTCTGATAAAGAAGCAGAAGCCATTTTACAACATATTCAAGATGGTTCTCAAAAACCACGTCCTAAAGTATTATTTGAAGTAGGTGAGGTTGTGCGTGTTATTGATGGACCTTTTAATGATTTCAATGGTGTGGTAGAAGAAGCTAATTACGAAAAAAATCGTCTGCGAGTTGCAGTGCGTATTTTTGGACGTTCGACTCCTGTTGAATTAGAATTTGGGCAAGTCGAAAAAGAATAATCATTTAGACGGGGAGCTATAAAAGCGTTATACCCGGTGCTTAGGAAAATTTTACATGGCAAAAAAAGTACAAGCATATATTAAGTTACAAGTTAAGGCTGGACAAGCTAATCCTAGTCCACCAGTTGGGCCAGCTCTTGGTCAACATGGTTTGAATATCATGGAGTTTTGCAAGGCTTTTAACGCTAAAACTCAAAGTTTAGAAGCAGGAATGCCTACTCCAGTTGTTATTACTGCTTATTCAGATCGTAGTTTTACTTTTATTATTAAAACTCCGCCAGCATCAATTTTGTTGAAAAAAGCTGCTGGAATAAAGAGCGGTAGTAAGACTCCACATACTCATAAAGTTGGCAAGGTGACAAGAGAGCAAGCAGAAGAAATCGCCAAGATTAAAATGCCTGATTTGAATGCCACTGATTTAGATGCCGCAGTGCGAATCATTGCGGGTAGTGCCAGAAGCATGGGAATAGAAGTGGAAGGAGTGTCATCAAATGGCTAAAATTAATAAACGCACAAAAATAATTAAAGAAAAACTACAAGCCGGCAAATCTTATCCTATTGATGAAGCATTTGAAATATTAAAATCTATCCCACCAGTTAAATTTGTTGAGTCAGTTGATGTTAGCATAAATTTGGGAGTTGACCCACGTAAATCTGATCAGGCTGTACGTAGTTCCACAGTATTGCCTAACGGTACTGGTAAAAAGGTTAGAGTAGCAGTTTTTGCTCAAGGTGATAAAGCCACCGCAGCTACCGAAGCTGGTGCTGACGTGGTTGGGTTTGAAGATTTGGCTGAACAGGTTAAAAAGGGATTTTTAGATTTTGATGTTGTAGTTGCATCTCCAGATACCATGCGAGTTGTTGGACAATTAGGTAAAATCTTAGGTCCTCGTGGATTAATGCCTAATCCTAAGGTTGGTACAGTTACTCCTGATGTAGCAGCAGCAGTTAAAATAGCCAAAGCTGGTCAAGTACGATATAGAACTGATAAAGCTGGTATTATTCATTGTATTATTGGCAAGTTATCATTCAGTCCTAAAGAGCTACATGAGAATTTAAAAGCTTTAATAACAGATTTAAACAAAATTAAGCCCAGTACTGCAAAAGGCGTATATATGCAGAAGATAACTGTATCTACGACGATGGGACCGGGTATTATAATTGATCAAACAACAATATAGATGGGATTAGAAATTTCCCCATTATTTACACACCGACTTTGTGCTACTGGAATTTTTCCAGCAGTCATCAAAGACCGTAGGTTATTGATAAATCCTACGTAGATGGCAAATTTAATTTGCTTATTATTATTATCCGAGGAGAACGTTAATGCCGCTTAAATTAGATGATAAGCGAGCTATCGTTGCCACTGTCAATAAAATTGCTAGTACTGCTCATTCAGCTGTTGCTACTGAATACCTAGGTATGACGGTTGCAGAAATGACTGAATTGCGTAGCAAAGCTCGGGAAGCTGGAGTTTACCTGCGTGTAGTTAGGAATACTTTAGCTAAAAGAGCCGTTGCTGGTACCGATTTTGAGTGTATGCAAGAAGCTCTTGTTGGACCAATTGTATTAGCATTTTCTATTGATGATCCTGGTGCTGCTGCACGAGTCATTAATGATTTTAGCAAAACTAACAAAAAAATGGTTGTTAAGGCCGTCGCTATTGGTGGTAAATTATTACCACCTCAATCAATAGCTGACGTAGCTAAATTACCAACTTATGATGAAGCAGTTAGTATGTTGATGTCTGTTATGCAAGCACCTATTACCAAGCTGGTACGTACCCTCGCTGAACCTCATACTAAGCTTGTACGTACAATAGCCGCAGTAGGCGATAGTAAACAATCGTAAGGAATTTCTATAGAAATTTCAACTTTTTAAGGAATTAGGAGAATATTTATGGCAGTAGCCAAAGAAGATATTTTAGATGCCATTGCCGAGATGTCGGTTATGGAAGTAGTAGAGCTTGTTAAAGCTATGGAAGATAAGTTTGGAGTTTCTGCTGCTGCTCCAGTTGCAGCTGCCGCTGCTCCTGCTGCTGGCGGTGATGCCGCAGCTGCCGCAGAACAAACTGAATTTACCGTATCTTTAACTAGTTTTGGTGAAAAGAAAGTCCAAGTTATTAAAGCTATTCGTAGTATAACCGGTTTAGGGCTTAAAGAAGCTAAAGCTTTGGTTGAAGGAATTCCATCAGTTGTCAAGGAAGAAGTTTCTAAAGATGAAGCTGAAAAAATTAAGAAAGAACTTGAAGATGCCGGTGGTAGTGCCGAAATTAAGTAGTATTTAAGTTAATTGCTTAAATTTCAAAATTAAGACCTGCTTAGGTTTTCAAAATCTAGTGGGTCTTAATTGTCGATTTTATGTATGTTCCTTATTAGCATAAGAACTGCTTATTTATAAAATCTATTTTGTTAAAGTTACCTTGTAACTTAATTCGGTGGTAACCGATACCCCAACCCCTTCAAGGGAGATAGCTTATTTTACACTACCTTGAATCAAGAACTCATGCAGTTTTTCAAAATAAGTCTTAGCAAGTTATGTCCTACTCTTTCACTGAAAAAAAACGCATTCGTAAAAGCTTTGGAAAATATCCCAGCATTTTAGAAGTGCCTTATTTATTGGCTATCCAGCTTAATTCCTATAAAGACCTATTACAAATAGATACTCCATTAGAAAAAAGGTCTGATAAAGGTTTACATGCTGCTTTTAAATCTGTATTTCCTATAAATAGCTTTTCTGGTCACGCAACCCTTGAATACGCTAGCTATCGGCTTAGTAAGCCAACTTTTGATGTTAAAGAATGTCAATTGCGTGGTATGACCTATGCCACATCTCTACGAGTCAAGGTACGACTAGTTATTTACGACAAAGATTCTAAAGCAGTTAAAAACGTTAAAGAACAAGAAGTGTACATGGGTGAAATTCCCTTAATGACTAAAAACGGAACCTTTGTTATCAATGGTACTGAACGAGTCATAGTATCACAATTACATCGTTCACCAGGGGTTTTCTTTGACCATGATCGTGGTAAAACCCACACTTCTGGGAAAATTTTATTCAATGCCAGAATAATTCCTTATCGTGGTTCATGGTTAGATTTTGAATTTGATCATAAAGACTGTTTATATGTTCGTATTGATCGGCGACGCAAATTACCAGCCACTATTATTCTTAGAGCATTAGAGTTTAATAATGAACAAATTTTAACTCAATTTTTTGATACTCATAAGATTAAGCAAATAGATAATGATTTTTATTGGCAATTCGATATTAAACACCTACGTGGTGAAACAGCTCCTTTTGACATAAAGGATAAAAATTCTAAAGTAATCGTTGCTGCCGGACGACGTATAACTCCTCGACTGATAAAAAAACTACAAAAAATTGAAACAGTTAAAATTCCCCAAGATTATTCAGAGGGAAATGCTGATAATTTTCTACTCGGCAAAATATTAGCTCATGACGTAATATCAACAAATGATGGCGAAGTTATCATCAAAGCTAATGACGAAATTACCGATGATACTTTAAGCCTTTTACAAGAACACAAAATTGAACAGTTTGAAGTTTTATATACTAATGATTTAGATCGTGGTCCTTATATTTCTAATACTTTAAAAATTGATCCAACTACTAGTCCAATAGAAGCTTGGGTAGAAATTTATCGTATGATGCGACCCGGTGAGCCACCAACAAGTGAATCAGCTAAAACTTTGTTTAGCAATCTATTTTTTACTCCAGAACGCTATGATTTATCAGAAGTTGGACGGATGAAGTTTAATCGTCGAATTGGTAGAAAAAAGACTACTGGTTCTGGAGTTTTATCACCAGAAGATATAATTGAAGTATTACGTACTATTAATAATATTCGTAATGGTAAAGGTGATATTGATGATATTGATCATTTGGGCAATCGGCGAGTACGTAGTGTTGGAGAAATGACTGAAAATCAATTCCGAATTGGATTGGTTCGAGTTGAACGGGCGGTTAAAGAACGTCTGAGTCAGCCAGAATCTGTACAGATGATGCCGCAGGAATTAATAAACGCTAAACCAGTGTCAGCAGCGATTCGAGAATTTTTTGGTTCCAGTCAATTATCTCAATTTATGGACCAAAATAATCCACTGTCAGAGATAACGCATAAACGCCGAATTTCAGCTTTAGGGCCAGGTGGTTTAACTCGTGAACGAGCTGGATTTGAAGTACGTGATGTACATCCAACTCATTATGGTCGCTTATGCCCGATTGAAACTCCTGAAGGTCCAAATATTGGTTTAATCAATTCATTAGCAAGTTATGCTAGAACTAATGATTATGGTTTTTTGGAAACTCCTTATCGACGAGTTGAAAACGGTCAAATAACTTCAAAGATAGACTATCTATCAGCGATTGATGAAGGTAATAATGTGATTGCCCAAACCAATGCGACTGTGGATGAAACTGGTAATTTGACTGATACTATGGTGACAGTACGCCATAATAATGAGTTTACTCAGAAAAATCGTGAAGAAGTTAATTACATGGATGTATCGCCTAAGCAAATTGTGTCTGTGGCGGCAGCATTGATTCCATTTCTTGAACATGATGATGCGAACCGGGCTTTAATGGGTTCTAATATGCAAAGACAAGCAGTTCCTACTTTGCGATCAGAAAAACCATTAGTTGGTACTGGCATTGAACGGACTGTGGCGATAGATTCTGGAGTTACCATTATTGCGGAACGTAGTGGTATTGTTGATTCAGTAGATGCCTCACGAATTGTGGTTCGAGTAGATGAAGTAATTGACAATGTTGATGAAGAAGAATATTCTGGCTTAGTTGATATTTATAATTTGATTAAATATGTACGTTCAAATCAAAATACTTGTATTAATCAAAAACCATTGGTACGTCCCGGTGACATAATTAAAAAAGGTGATGTATTAGCTGATGGACCTTCTACTGATTTAGGTGAATTAGCATTAGGGCAGAATATGTTAGTTGCCTTTATGCCTTGGAATGGTTACAATTTTGAAGATTCAATTCTAATTTCTGAGCGAGTAGTTGAGCAAGAACGATTTACTTCGATTCATATTGTTGAACTCAGTTGTTTGGCTAGAGATACAAAATTAGGACCGGAAGAAATAACTGCTGATATTCCTAATTTATCAGAATCTGTACTGAAAAATTTGGACGAAACTGGCATCATTTCTATTGGAGCTCAAGTTAAACCGGGAGATATTTTAGTTGGAAAAGTAACTCCTAAAGGTGAAACTCAACTTACTCCGGAAGAAAAGTTATTGAGAGCCATTTTTGGTGAAAAAGCTTCTGAAGTAAAAGATAGTTCATTACGGGTATCAAGTAGCACAAGCGGTACAGTGATTGATGTACAAGTTTTTACTCGAGATGGAATTGAAAAAGATACTCGAACCTTGCACATTGAAAAACTAGCTTTAGAACAAGTTAAGAAAGATTTAACTGATGAATTGCGAGTTTTGGAAGATGATGTTTATAATCGTTTAGAACCATTATTGATTGGCCAAAAAGTTAAAAATGCTCCACCTGAATTGGCATTTGATTCTAAAATAACTGCTAACAATCTTGCTGATATAAAAATACGTTCTAAATGGTTTGACATTCAAGTGCAAGATTTTGAAGTTCAATCGAAAATAGACCTGCTTAATAAACAGCTTAAAGACTATCGAAAATACTCTGATGATATGTTTCAAGAGAAGCATAAGAAGTTGATTACTGGTGATGATTTGCCACCAGGTGTCTTAAAGATGGTTAAAGTTTACTTAGCTGTTAAACGCCAAATTCAACCCGGTGATAAAATGGCTGGTAGACATGGTAATAAAGGTGTTGTTTCCATGATTGTACCAGTGGAAGATATGCCGCATACTGAAGATGGTCGTCCAGTTGATATTGTGTTAAATCCGCTCGGTGTGCCATCTCGAATGAATATTGGTCAAGTTTTAGAAACTCATCTTGGTTGGGCAGCTAAAACTTTGGGTGAAAAATTAGCAGCATTATTAGCAAATAAAAAACCAGTAGCTGAAATAAGAGAACTATTGGAAAAAATTTATAACATCAGTGGTGGTAAAAAAGAAGATATTGCTAGTTTTACCGATGATGAAATACTTGAATTAGCTCATAATCTAAGTGGTGGCGTACCAATGGCTACTCCAGTATTTGATGGAGCTAATGAAGCAGAAATTAAAGGTATGTTGGAATTAGCTGATTTACCAGTTAGTGGTCAGACAACTTTATATGATGGGCGTACTGGTGAAAAATTTGATCGTCCGGTTACGATAGGTTATATGTATATTTTAAAACTTAACCATCTAGTTGATGATAAAATGCACGCTCGCTCAACTGGGCCTTATAGTTTGGTTACACAACAACCTTTGGGTGGTAAAGCTCAATTTGGTGGCCAGCGGTTTGGTGAAATGGAAGTTTGGGCTTTGGAGGCTTATGGGGCTTCTTATACCTTGCAAGAGATGTTGACAGTTAAGTCAGATGATGTTAATGGTCGTACTAAGATGTATAAAAATATTGTTGACGGTAATCATCAAATGCAGGCAGGAATGCCAGAATCGTTTAACGTTCTGATTAAAGAAATTCGCTCATTAGGGATCGATATTGAATTAGAGCAAATTTAAGCTTATACATGACTTGTTAAATATTGAAGTTGTGTGGACAAGTTTCATAAGGTTTTGATTATTTATATTTTTAACCTTAAGGAACTTGCATGAAATAACTTAATCAACTTTTGG
Source organism: Candidatus Halobeggiatoa sp. HSG11 (assembly GCA_030378105.1). Taxonomy (GTDB): domain Bacteria; phylum Pseudomonadota; class Gammaproteobacteria; order Beggiatoales; family Beggiatoaceae; genus DRQV01. The sequence continues at coordinate 33,874 of JAUCGL010000009.1, forward strand.
AGTTGCAAGGTCTCCTTGCAGATTAGAGAACCCTGTCATTAAATTAAGGGCAGATACGCAGGTCTGCCCCTACAAAATCACAATATATTTCAATGTTATAGGGGTGAACCTATGTGTTCGCCCTGCTTAACGCAAATGGTAGTGGGTTGTTTGTTATTTATTCATCAAAACGTAAATCAAGCCAACCTTTGCTAGTCAATTTCATTACCTGATTTAAGGTACATTTAACCCAAGTATCAAGTTCTCTTGCTTCTTGTGTTGATAAATTTGTGATACCTTCAGAGTTAAAAACCGCTAGTTCAAGAATTATAGCTCTTACATGGGTTGATAGTTCATTCCATTGCCAAATAACTGGTTTTGAAGGTGATTTATCGAAATCTAAATTCAATTGCATAAGAAAGTAAATGTTTTGACAGTTGTTTCGGGAATGGAGCCAATGTATTTCCCGAAATAAATATCAAATTGGCGAAGGTATTGTCCAATTTTCAAATTTTAATTCAGGCACTCTGGAAAATTCACGAGTATTATTTGTTACTAATATCGCATTTAGACTTAAAGCATGTGCGGCAATTAGCATATCCATATTTCCAATAGGTGTGCCTTTCTTTTTTAAATATGCTCTGATTTTTGCGTAAATACTTGCTGATTTTTCATCCCAAGTATGTATTTTTAATAAGGAAATAAATTCATCAAGTTGTTTTTGTCTTGGGATTTGCAAATGATATGGGCTTAATTCTATACCATAACAAAGTTCTGAATAGACAATAGTAGAAATATGAATAGAATCAATTTGATTAAATTTGGTTTGTATTTCAGGTGGATGCTTTTTTAAAATGTAAATACAAATATTTGTATCAAGCATATACATTAATAAAAATCCCGTTCTTGAGGAATTTGATTATCTCGTTCTGATAAAAAATCGTCATCAAATACACTTTTAGATTTAAAAAAATTGTTCCAAGTTAATTTTTTAGTGGAAAGAATCACTTCATCACCTGTTTTGCGAATATAAACTTCAGAACCTTCAAAACGAAATTCTTTAGGTAATCTAACTGCTTGGCTACGGCCATTAGTAAATAATTTTGCGATTTGAGTAGTCATATAAGTTTCTTTTTTAAGATATAGTTGATATATATTTTATAGTATATACTAAAATGGTAAAAATCAACATAAATTACTATTAACCCAACGGAAACCCCGGAATAACTCTATCAATTTCCTCCATCAATCCAATAGTTTGTTCTAAAGCAGCCAAAATATAGAAGTAGTGGTTACAATCATCAAAATTTAGTTCTCGGCCTTTTCTATCTTTGAGCCATTTTTGACAGACTTGGTAGCCGCCGATATGAAATTGCCAGACGTTTTCTTTAACATTATCAAAATATTGGGTTTTGTTGATGTAAACTTTTTCATTTTTGTAGGTGATTTTTTCAACTATATTATTACCTTCGATTGGGTAGCTGCTTTCTGTTTCTATATCGGCTTCCATGAGGTGGATTTCAATAAGTTGTTGGCCGATTTTGGTTAGTTTGCGGAATAGTTTTTTGTCGCTGGTTAGTGGTAGGCGTGGGAAGTCTATTTTTAAAAATTCGGCGTAGCGTTGGCGATAAGTTGGGCTGTGGAAGATGGCGTAGATATAGTGGAATATGTCTTCAGGGCCGATGGTTTTGGTTAGGTTGCCGGTGCCGTCTTCTATGAATTTGAGGTTAAGGCGAGTTTCTATATCTTTGATGAAGTTGGGGGAGAAATTGGGTTTGCGTTTGGTTGCTGTGGAATCAAGGAGGTCTTTTTTTTCTGTTGGGTAGATGTAGAGAGGGAAAATATTTACTCCTCCTCTTCTAAAAATATTAGTGTCAATAGGTTTATTAGATATAATCATTAAGTACCATATGGGATCATTTACTGCTATTCCTTGTCTTCCTAATCCTATACAAATAGAATTATTTTCAACTAATATATGTTGCATAATATCATTTCTAGGCAATTCTACAACATCTTTATGATGATAATATGCACGATAATCAAAAGGTCGATATAAACAACTAGTAAAATGTTGATAATGATTAAGATTATTAGATAATGATTTACGTCTATGGCTTAATTTCCAATCACGAGTATCTTTCAATTTATAAGTTTCCGCAATTTCTATATTCGTTAAATCAAGATTAACAAAATCATTAATACGTTGTTCTAATTTTTTCTTTTCAAAATCAAGAACAAAATGGTCACGATGGGTTTTTATACCACCAGAATTAATCGGCATAATTTCCGTAATTTTCCAACCTTGTTCATATTCCCCTAACAATTCAACATTCTGAGGAATAAACAAAAAAAACGGTGATTGTGGTTTTAATTCTTGCCAATCGGTTGTTTTAACATCATTTTCTTCCAACCAAGCATATTTACCTTTACGCTCTCCCCAAATATCAGCATGAAACACTTTAGCAGTTTGTTTTTTATCCTTATGTTTAACAAAAATTCCAATAGCCACGCCTTGTTGAATATCAAACACATTTTTATCCACACTACCATCTGGAGATTTTTCTTTCTTTTTAGCATTACCATGTAAATCAAGAATATAAATCTCATTAAAACCATTCAATAAATGTTGTCGCATTCCCCGAAAAGTTGGATTGTCCAAATAACCATGATTAGTAACAAAAGCCAGTATTCCATAACCAGTTTGTTCAATTCGCCATTGTGCAAACCGAATAAATTTAACATAATCATCTTGTAAACCTTTTGGATTTCTCTCTTTCAAAGGCTTTCCATCTATTTGATAATAATCACGAATTAATTGACTAATCCAGTCACCTTTATTTAAAGAATTATAAGAATAAGGCGGATTACCCACAATCACCATCACCGGCGACTCCTGCTTAACCTCACTTGCTGCCAAACCCTCATTAACCAACCACTCAATAAAACCCAACGCCTGCGTACCACCCTTCTCAAACGTATTCTCCAAACTATTCGTCAAAAAAATCCGCAACCGCTCCTCAGAATCAAACTCATAACCCATCTCCTGCAACTGCAAACCCAACTTCATATGAGCCACCGTATAAGGAGCCATCAACAACTCAAATCCATGCACCCGAGGCAACAAATGCTTACTCACATAAGACGACAACATCCCCTTATTCCTATGAAATTTAAGCTTAGAAAAAATCTGATTCAACACCGCATACAAAAACGTCCCAGTCCCCACCGCTGGGTCTAAAATCTGCACTTTATGCTGTCCCGATTCCAACCGACTACTATCCGCCAACCCATCCTTCAATTTAAACTGCCGTTTCAACAACAAATCCACCGACCGCACAATATACGAAACCACTGGCTCAGGCGTATAATAAACCCCTCGCATCTCCCGCATACTCGGATCATAATGCTTCAAAAACGTCTCATAAAAATGCACCACTGGGTCTTCCTGCCGAGTCCGTTTCCCAAAATCCGCCAAAATTGCCCCAATATCCGCATGATTCAACACCGTCACCAAATGATCCACCGACCATACCAACCGCTCATCCAACCGAGTCCCAGCAATCTGATCAAACAAATTACGCAAAAAAGGATTAGTCTTTGGTACATAATGAGCAGCATTCTGCCTAGAAAACGGCTCACTCAAATCAGCACTACATTTAGCCGCAAACAAACCATAACACACTGTTTGAGCATACATATCGGCAAACTGTTCCAAAGTCAAACTATCAATTAATTTATACTTAAAACTATCAAACTGATTATGCAAAGGACCAGTTTCTTCTTGCTCATAAGCCTTAAAAATCAACTCCCGAATCAACCCAGCAATTTTAGCCATCCGTTCCGCCAAATCTTCCGGACTACGCAAAGTCACCACTTGAGTAGAAATAAAAGTTGCCAGCAACCGCTCTAAAATAGCAAAAGATTCTGGAATAACAGCTAATTTTCCCTTTTTATCCACCTCAGCCAACTGTACTTCAAGTTCTAATTCACCTTCCACAAACCAACGAAACTCTAAATAGTCAGTTAAAATCAAATTATGCAAAGAATCTAAATAACGCTTTAATTGCTCAGTTTTCAAAGTCTTATCCAATGAAATACCAATATCTTTGGCTTCCACATAACCCAACGGTACTGCCTGTTTATCCAAAATCACTAAATCCGGCGAACCGCAAGCAATTCGTTTTGGTTCATTAACCGCATTAATATTTGGCTGTAAATTTTCCAATAAAGCTTCCAAAGCAGCCCGATGAGTATGCTCTTTCGCTACACCTGTTTGGATATTGGTTTGAATTTGATTGAGATATTGATTAATTGGATTATTCATAAGTTTTTATAACAAATATTTATCTTTGGACATGATATAGGCTATACTTGGTTGAAACAAGCGTAATTGAGGAATTAATCCGTTAAGGTATATAAGCGAAACGTCATACACCAACTTTATCCATATGATATTACCAAATAACAATTTATTAATCAAATATATACAGCTTACGAGTTACTTGATTACCTTGGAGATAACCCAAATAATAGTTTAAATAACTGGGGAGCAGAGTTAAATTAATTCTAACTTTTCATTTTCAATACATTATGTAAGGTAAATTATGAAATTATATCTTTTTATTTTCTTATTTGTATTTAATCAATTAGCCTTTGCTACTGGATTACAATCAATAGATACTACCAGTCATGTGCAAATACAGTCGGTTGATTTTGATTTAGAAGTACGAGGGTTGTACGTTTCTGGTGTGATGAATGTACATTTTAGTAGTCGTTGGAATTCATCACAAGCCAATTTACGCTTTGTATTGCCCACCGATTCTGTTATACATCGGGCTGAAATTTATATATTTCATGAAGAAAAATGGATGGTGGCAGAAACACTGGGACGTAAAGAGGGTGAAATCATCTACGATAGCATTGTCAATCAAAGACGTGATCCCTTGTTACTCCAAAAAATTGGTACAGATTTGTATCGTGCCAAAGTTTTTCCAATCAACAGTCAAACTGGTTTTAAAATACGAGTTTACTATGCTCATACTTTAGAACCAGTAACTGATAACAATTATCAGCTACGGGTAGCCTTTGCAAATCCAAACTCAACTCCCTCAACTCCAACTGATGGAATAACTGTTTCAGTACTCACAGATGCTAATTACTGGAAAACTGGAACTTGGCAACTAAACGAAATGGGAACTGGGGCTATTTCACCTCTTGATGAAGTTAGTACACCAACAACAATTAACCTCAATGAAGGTACTGCTTTTCTCAATTTGGAAGATTTCACAATGGATTCGGACATTATTTTACCGTTATCCTCTAGTGAACCAAGAGTTAGTGGTTTATTTTACCAACCAGAAGAACCAAATCTAACCGGACATTTGCATGCACAATGGAAACCGGATTTTTCTGCTTATCCAGTATTACAAGAATCTCAACCACGTAATGTAGTTTTTGTCGTTGATATATCTGGTTCTATGGCTGGCTCAAAACTAGCTTTTACTCGGCAGGCAATTATTAGCATTTTAAGAGAGTTGGATAAAAACGATTATTTTGGTTTAGTAGCATATGACGATGATGTATATGTATTCCGTCCCAATATGGAAAAAGGCAATAATATAGATACCGCAATTGAGTGGGTTAGTAATTTACAAGCTGGAAATGGTAGTGATATGGTGGCTGGTTTAACAACGGCAGCATCAATTGGAGTACGTTCACCATTAACTGATAAAAATGTGGATTTATTGCTAATCTCAGATGGTAAAGATAGCTCCACAGTAACAGATATTTTAGCAGAAGTTGAAGCAGAAGCGGATGTTTTGGGGAGAGAAGTTAGAATTTTTGGAGTTGGTATTGGATACAATTTAGACCAAGATTCCTTAAATGAATTAACTCAAAAAACCGGTGGTGAAGCTACTTTTGCATTGAGTGATAGTGAGATAACTGGGCAAGTTTTGGATCTGTTCACTAGGGTTAGAAGTGGTGGTTTATCTGATGTTAAACTGCAAATTGAGGGTACAAACCATGAATTTCTCTGGCCACGTATTTTTGCAGACAAGGTGTTACAAGTGTCTGCTAGAGATATAGAATATAGTGATCAAGTAAATTTAATCTTGCAAGGTAATTTGCCTGATGCAACTCCAATTGAAATAACTACTACGTTCAAACCGTTACAAGTCAATGATAAAATAACTAAAGTTGCAGTCCCTTTGTCGGCAAAAGCTACTTCTGATTTGTTGGAACGCCAAATAGATGAGAATGGTGAAACTAAAGAGTTAGTGAATATGACACTGGCTCTAGGTCGTCATTATGGCATTTTAAATCGTTATACTTCGTTGTTAGCTTTAGAAACTGATGAAATGTATAAACAATTTGGAGTTGATGTAATTGAAAGGGACCCTGCTGGAATTGCACTGGAACCAATTATTGTGTCGGCTATTGATGAGAGCCGTATTGGTGGGCAAGGCACTGTTGATGCTGATAGAGGTGAAACAACTATTGACGATTATCAATTTGGCTGTCCAGTTTTATCATCAGCTTTAGTGCGTAAAGCAGAATCTTCTTATGCAGAAGTTTTTTGTGAAACTGCCACATTGCATGGAGATTTACAGTTAGATATTCCACGTTTAAATTATCGGGGTAATTACTATTGGGTTAGTTTAAAGTTAGCTTGGGATACATCTAGACAGGAGCGGCGTGTTTTAAAGGTAATGAATTATGGACCAGTCGCTTCTCCAAAATATAATCCATCAGTTTGCGAATCAGATGAAATTGTTTTAGCAGATGATTTACGCTTGGAAATTTCATTTGTAGCCACTCGTGGTGTCAGACAGTTTAAAGGTGTTGTGTTACAAGGTATGATAACTGACGATGGTAGGTTAATATTTTATATTGTTAATTATAAGTAAATTGATGTTTTAAGCTATTTCTGATTCCCATGTGCGTGGGAACTCCTGAAACCTGCGAGGTTTTAGAAACCTCGTAGGTTTGTAGTGAAATTATTTTTCTGAAAACCTAATAGCATCAAAAACCGATAGGATAAAAAAATGTTTTATGACCAAAAATTTCCGTTTCTAGACCATTTAGAAAATAATTGGCTGGATATAAAAGATGAGTTTTTATCGTTGAGCCGCCAAAATTTAGTTCATTGGCCGGGAAGATTTTTATTTGAAGCTAATTGGGGAGTTAAAAATTGGCATATTTTTGCTCTTTATATACTGGGAACCAAAATTGAAGCTAATTGTGCCCTTTGTCCTAAAACCACCAGTGTAATTGAAAAAATTCCTCAAGTTAAAACAGTGGCTTTTTCACTCTTGTCAGCCCATACAAGTATACCTCCGCATATAGGCGATGTAGACAGTTTTTACCGTTGTACGCTGGGGTTGATTGTTCCTCCCGATAGCGGAATTAAGCTTGTTAGTGGAGAAAGCCGTTCTTGGCAGCCCGGCAAGATTATAATGTTTCAAGATACGGTGGAACATGAAGCTTGGAATAACAGTTGTTCTGACAAGTTAATTCTCATTGCTGATTTTGTTAAGCCTGAGCTTGAATATATTCCATATTTCTACCAAGACTATGGTTTACAGCAATTATCCGCTGAGAGAATATTAACAAGATTGTATATAACTGAATATCAACTAGTTCAACAAGAAATCAATTTTACTCTCAGAGAAGATTACGGATATGGTAAAAGAAAATATCCACTGGATATCTGGATAATGCTCCAAACCCCAAATAAAAAAGTATTGTTTTTAACCTCTGTTGGTGAATTATCAAGCCAAGAACAACCAGCAATACCGAATCAATTGAACCCTATCAAGCAGGATATACATCTTGAATTATCTATGGTCGGAGAATACACAGTAGTTATTTTAGGAGTTGAAAATGGTCAAAATCCTTTATCTGGAAGTGTGTTTTTACACCGTTCGAATGTCATAATAAAAATGGTAGCTTTGAGATGTGAGTAGACATCTTTCCTAAATAGCATCAATAATTTACAAAAATACCCGTTATTATTTAAATAATTGATTATAAAAGTAAATTTAATTTAATAGGAAAGATGTCTAGTAATAGAACTCAAATTTAAAGCTTTCTGGTTTCCACGCACTGCATTACTGCCATTTGCGTTAAGGATGAATTTCACAGAAATATTTATGATGCACACGGAACGTCCATATTCCGTGAACTAATCGACGAACTTTCAAGCAAAAGAGAGAATTACCTTAATTTGTAGACAATGCAAATAGTTTTTGTACTTCACCATTAGGATATTTTATTAAATAATCGCTTGATTCATCACCATTTTTGTCTATAACAGAAGATATTTGTAAACTGTCGGTTTTAGCTTCTTGAAGTACTGCATAATCCAACAAGCCTTGGTAATTTTTTCCTTCCCATTGAAAACTTAATATACCTTGATTACATTCTACCTGTTTTGCAGCAATATGTAATGTATCTATGTCTGCTGGAGCTGGATAAAAATATTGTTGGCGTTTTTCCCCATCTTTATCTTCAAAGACAAAAAAAACTGGAAAACTGGTAGCAAATAAACCGGTTTCTGAATCCTCATCAACTTCCAATGATACCAAATCTGGCCTTACACTATACCAATTTGTATCAGAGTCAGAAATTTTCATATTACCATTTTGTTGCATAGTATATTTACCCAAGTCTAATTTTTGTAAAGCTATTTGCAAAGCTTCTGGATGTTGCACTGCCGGTTGAGCAATAATTTCTATACCATCATTCGTAATGACTTGTAAGGTTTGACCAGTACCAACTTGTACAACAGATTTATCCAAAGTACGATTTATTTCCCAAGGATGTGCTGCAAACCGTAAGTTTTCAGTATCCAGTTGTAAATATCCATGCGTAGAATCTTGATTTAATACCCAACCTGATGAATCTAGTATAGGTAACGTATTGATACTTTTTAAAATATTTTTACCATTAGCAAAGATATCAATGGATAAGTCAACACTAACTGGTTGATTCATTTCACTTTCAATAAATGATAACAATTCATTAAGTTCCATACCAATAGGAATTTGTGCTGGTTCAGTAAAATATACAGTAGCACCTAAATTTGCTAAAGATAAATTATCTAATCTTTCAGAACGATATACTGAATAACCATTTTCAATACCTTCACCTTTAATGATTAACTCAAAAACTTTTTCAGGAGAAGCAGTAGGAGTTACTTCTACAATACGGGCCCATTTTTGATTGTTTGGATCACCAGGAGATAACGTTGGATCAGTTGTCCTTCCACCATCAGCTATTAAAAAATTTCCATTAGCTAGATGATCAACTTCACCTAAAAAAGGCCCATAAAAATCTTCATCATCTCTGAATTCCCAAAGTTGAGTGGCCGTCCATTTTGATGAATCGTCGCTAGAATTATCTAATTGATATTGTACTGCTCTTGTGTAAAAATCATTTGGGTCTTCAATACCAGTACGTTCTTTACCATTGTCGTACATAATTAAACTACCATCGGCTAAAAATCTTGCAGCATGTTGTTGGAAATGCCATTCACCATCCCCATCCATAACAAAATCACCATCTTCACCAAGTTTCCATAAAAGGTCACCGGTTGAACGATCAAATTTAATAACCCAATCTTGAGTACGAAGAGAAGCTACAATACTATCATCTCTCTCATCATAAAAAACAGAATTTCCATGAGTCCAGTCAACAGCTTTGTCAAGAGGAGTATCCAAACCATATTTGATCCGATATGGGTCTAACATGTCAAAGGTACTCCATTGATTTACAACTTTACCTTCTGGGGTAAACTCGACAAAGGTATCACCTCTTATTTCTCTAGTTATTGGTTGACCATTTTCATCTGTATAACCATCAATTTCTCTAAATTCTCGGCTTAAAGCCAATAGATTTCCAGAAGGCATTTCAGTTACATCATGATGAAAATTTTCATTAATAGCTGGAGTTAGTTGCTTTGGAGTCCAAACATGCTTTTGATTGCCTAGCATATCCATTTCAACAGCACTTCCATCAAGTAGATATAACAAATTTTGATTTTGAAGTTGGCTAACAGCAGATGAACGTCCAATATCTTTATGATACCAAACTACTTTACCCTGTTCATCAACCGCCACAATATATCCCCATTTGTTATCTTGCTTTGGAGTCCGACGCTTGACATCAAAAAAAGTAATTCCCGATTGCATTTTAGCAGGATTGTTTATCGTGATGTCTATTGGGGGAAAATCTTCAGGTAAATCTGATGTTTCTAACTGCAAAGAATGAACATATGTTGTATTGCCATTAACATCAACAACACTTATGGTAGCTGTATATTTTTCTTGAGGATGTAAACCAAGAATATCAATTTGATGCTCACTAACTAAACCCTGTGTGGACAGTACAGTAATTGTGTGTTCATCATTATATAAAACAGCAAGTGCCTCAGTTGGTACATCAGTTGTGAAGGAAATTATCGCTCTTAAAGCATTGTCCGGATTGTTTGTTAACTTAAGGTCTTCAATAACCGGTTGTGCGATACTTCCTAGACTTAAAATTGATAATATACAAAATATAAATTTACTTTTCACACGTAATATCTCCTTAAAATTATTAAATTTAACCTATTTGTGATGAATTTTTTCAAATAATTATGAATTTTCAGGATTAAAAATCAATTTTCATCAAAATACTTAATTATAAATATAGCAGGTTATTCAGTGATACTACAAAAAAAATATTTTGATAGTCAGGTATCATACAGTGTTCGTGATAGTCATGAAAGCTCATCTATAGCAATTACCAATGATATGGTATACTTAGGATAAAGAATAATATTATAGGTATAAAAACGGGAAAAGTATATTCAATAGATTTACGCCAAAAAATAATAGAAAGTTATGAAAATAAAGTAAGGTTCAATGAGAAAATTGGTGAAACGTTTTTAAAGTGTCAGCAAAATTTGTATTTACGTTAATAAAGCAATTTAAGGAAACAGGAAGTATAAAACTTAGGTTTTGCAATAATGGTAGTTAATTAGCAATAAATGCTGAAGGTGAAAACTTTATACGAAAATTAGTAAGAAGATCAGCAATTCCCATTAAAAAATATAATGTATAAAAATCAAAATGGTATAAATCATAAAAAAAAATATTTTTCGTTACAGACAATAATGTATAGTAATATTCTTATAAAAATAAATTATAGATAAAGATATATGAGTTATAGTATAGATTTCAGAAAACGTGCAATAGATTTCGTTATTGAAGAAAAAAATAGTATGAGAAGTGCAAGCAAAATATTCGATATACAGTACAACACAATGAAAGAATGGGTGAAAAGATTTAAAGAAACAGGAGAATTTTCTCCCAAACCAATTTTGGGTAAACAACCAACAAAGATAAATTTGGCAACTTTAGTTTAATCCAATTGAACACAAATGGGCTTCATTAAAACCATAACATTAAGCAGTTTCGTTATAAATTTGGTTTACTTATCGAAATAATAGATTTTATTTTTCAAGATATAATTAATTTTAATGGTGTGAAAATATAGGAATGTTACTATATAACGATGAGTGTAGAACATCACTGCCATTTGCGTTAAGGGCAGACACGCTGGTCTGCCTCTACGATACCTCACATATGCAAAAGGATTGTTGGGGCTAATCTGTGGTAAATGGCAGTGACGCAGAGCATTGGAACGAGGAAACATTTACATATTATTTCAAAAAATCATGCAAAATGGACAACTTATTTACTATTACCCATCAAAAGCTTCAAGTCGTTGGCATGTTCTCATCCAATGATTCAGTCAATTCCTTACTTAAACAAGCAAGCTGTTCTGGGGAATATAAGGCATGATTTTCATAATCGGTAATAAAAAATATATCCTCAGCTTTGGTTCCAAAAGTAGCAATTTTAGCTCTCTTAATCCGTACTTCACAGCTAACAAACACTTGGGCTATACGCGATAAAACTCCCGGTTGATCAGTGGTTATTAATTCTATTATAGTGTGATTATTTATGTGATCTTGAGTGAAATTCACTTGAGTTGGTACGGAAAAATGTTTAATTTGCCTAGGAATTCTACGAGTTATTGGGTCAAAAGAGGAATCATTGTCACAAATTAAAGCTTGTTCTAAACCTTGTAAAATCTCTACAACTCGCTCTTTGGATTGTAATTCTTGCCCATTTTCCTCAACCACAGTATAACCACTTATAGTATATTTACCCTGAGTTGGAATGATGTAAGCATCAATAATAGTCAAATTTTGCTGTTCTAAAAAGTAACTTGTTTCAGCAAATAAATGGTCTTTATCTTGTGTGTAAATCATAATAAACTCTGTACCACCTTTAGTCGCAGAACGCTCTAACACTAAAGGAGCATTTGCATCTTTATGAGTCAAAATGGCCTTAGTCTCTTTAGCGACATCTTTTGGTGATGAGCATAAGAAATATTCATCTCCTAAATCTTTCCATAGTTTATTGATTTTTGCGTTGAAAGTCAGTCTATTTAACAGAATTCTTGCTTCTTTTTGAATATCCTGAATATGTAGCTGCTTATTCAACACATATCCCTGACCTTGATGTAATAAAGCATGAGTTTTATGATACAAATCAGTTAATAATGATTCTTTCCAAGAGGTCCATAATTTGGAATTAGTCGCTCTTATATCCGCTACAGTTAGTAAAAACAAGTAGTCAAGGTGACTTGGCTCTTCAATTTGATAAGCAAAAGTTTTTATCACATCTGGATCAGAAATATCTTGCCGTTGCACAGTGGTGGACATAAGCAAATGATTGCGAGTCATCCAACCAACTAAACGAGCATCACTATCACTTAAATCATGCTGCTTACAAAAATTTATCGCATCTGCTTCGCCTAATTTAGCGTGATCACCACCTCTACCCTTAGCAATATCATGGAATAAACCAGCTAAGTATAATAACTCTGGTTTGGGGATATTTTTGGATATTTTAGAGCAAAATGGAAATTCATTATCATGTTGAGGCAGAAAGAGTCGTCTTAAATTACGTACCACAAATAAAGTATGCTGATCAACAGTATAGACGTGAAACAAGTCATATTGCATCCGTCCAGCAATTTTACCAAATTCAGGGATATATGCTGGCAAAACTCCATAGCGATTCATCTGTCTCAGGGCATGGGTTAAACCCTGTTGTTGGCGGAAAATTTCAATAAATAAACTGCGACTGCGTAAATCTTGGCGAAAAATACTATCAATTAAATAGTTATAATGTAAAATTAAGCGAATAGTGGTGGCTCGAATTCCTTTTACTTGCGGATACTCTTGAACTAATAGGAATATTTCCAATAATGCAAATGGATATATTAAAAATACCTTGTCATGTATGGCTTCGATAAAATTATTACGGATTTGAAAGCGTTTATTAATCTTATATACTGATGCTGGAGTGTTGGTATATAAAATAGCTTCCTGAAATAGTTGCAGCAGCATATCATTGAGAGTGTTCATTTTTTTAATAGTACGATAATACTGTCGCATTAATTTTTCTACCCCTAAACCATCCTCATCATCCTGATATTCATATGCTTCTGCTAAAGTCCGTTGAAAATCAAATAATAATCTTTCCTCATGTCTTCCGGCCGCTAAATGTAACAAGCATCTTATTTCCCATAAAAATCTTTGTCCTTCCTGTAAAATTTGGTATTCTTTTTCAGTTAAAAAACCATGTTCCACTAAATCATGTAAAGTGGTTGCCCCAAAATGATGTTTTGCAACCCAACCAATCATTTGAATATCACGCAAGCCACCGGGACCTTCTTTAATATTTGGTTCTAAATTATCAGCAGTATCATCATATTTTTGATGGCGTTGCGTTTGCTCTTCAATTTTAGCCGCAAAAAATTTTTTAATTGGCCATATAGGAGCAGTTTTTGTTTGCATAGTTTTAAATAATTTCTCTGAACCAGTGAGCAAACGTACTTCCATTAGATTGGTAGCCACTGTTATATCAGCAGTTGCTTCTTGCTCACATTCTTCTAGGGTTCGTACACTATGCCCTATGTCAAGCCGAATATCCCATAAAAATATAACTAGTTTTTCAATCTGACTAGTGTCTTCCAACGGTTCTTTTAATAGAATCAGCAAATCTATATCAGAATAAGGATGCAATTCACCACGCCCATAACCTCCAACGGCAATGAGTGCAATTGTATCAGGGTCTATATCACCACAATATTTTTGCCAAGCATTTGTTAATACTTGGTCAATGAGCCAAGCTCGTTGATTAACATAGTTAATAGCATTTTTGCTGGCTTGGAAACGGTCTTTTAATACCATGTGACCATTTTTTAACACATTACGAAATAAATTAAGCGGTTCAGTTTCTGAATTTTCAGCAAATAATTGAGGGTTAAAAAGTTCAAGATCAGTATACATAGTTGATAATATTTATATGTTTAAAATCGTACTCCACTCATATGCCAACGTGGTTCAATCAAAACTAATGAGGTTAATGGTAATTTATCTGGTACTAATTCTTGCCAAATAGAATCTTCTGCATTGTAATATTTTTTTAGTTCAAGCAGCCTTTTAACTCGATTTTTGATTGATGGATGAGTGCGTAATAAAGATGGTTCAGGGGCATAATGGCCGGGCATAGTTGCTTTAGCCAAAAATTTTTTTTGATAGTTACCCATTTTGGTCAATGCGGCAGCTAACATTGTTGGATCACCTAATATTTGAGCTGCTCCCAAATCGGCATCATATTCACGAGTGCGTGATAATGCCAGTTGCAGCAAATTAGTGACGATAGGAGCAAAAATTAATACAAAAATTAATAACCAGCTAATTGTATCTACTTCTAAAAAATATAATGGTAAATTTAAGAGTAATAAAATTTGTCCTACGATAGATAAAATGTTAGTCAAATGGTTAGTAAAATCAGCGAACCGCATTATCTTAACGTCCCCATTCACAATGTGGCTTATTTCATGAGCCAATATTGCAGCAATTTCTTTTTGAGATAAACGTTGTAATATACCGTCAGATAAGGCTATAACAGCATCTTTTTCGGTTCCAACTGTAAAAGCATTCATTAAATCACTTGGTAAATAATATAGCTGGGGAATTTTTTGTAAATCAGCTCGTTTAGATAATATTGTTAATATTTTATATAAATTGGGAGCTTGATGATGAGTAATTTTTTTAGTGCGGTACATCTTAAGAATTAAGTATGGGGAAATTTTATGGTTAAATAAAAAAATAATAATCACCAATAAAATAGCATACAGAGCAAACATAACTCCCCCAAGCAGCCAACCCAATAAACTAAGGGTTATCATCATCGCTATAACTAACAACCAAGATTGAATAGTATTAATAATCTTATGTTTAAATAATTGATATTCATCCATTTATTTCAGATATATCCAACAAAATATTTCAGTTAAAATAAGCTTATTGTAGCATGTTTTTGTATATGCTGTGATTTTAGGCATCTTTAAGTTTAGCTAATCCAATTTCTAATGCCTTCCTTAAAATTTTAGCCAAATCAGTATTTTGTTTTTTAGCTAATGCTTTGGCTTCATCTTTTAATTCAATTGGTATTCTCACCGTCTGATTAATCATTGGCTTTTTGGTTTGTGAACCGAATTCACCTGCTAATTCAGGATGTTCGTTTAAAATACTTTCTAATACAGATTTCGCAGTACCTTTATCCATAATATTTTATTGCTTTTAATTTATGTCGTAAAAATCCATTGCTAAGTAAATATTGCGTTAGTTTATTGCACAAAGGCAATATATTTATTTAAAAATATCATATAATGAAACAAGTTTGCAAGTGTTAAAAATGTATTTTTGAGTTATTTTATAGTAGAATGAACATTGCGTTAAATGGTCATTATATGCAATGTTTAATTTGATGATATGAGAAGAAAAAATTCAGAGTTAAGGAGTAGGGAATATCTATTTCCAGAGGAGGTTAAAGCCTTGTTAGAAGCCGCTAAACAGAGTCCTCGCCATTCTAATAGAAACTATACATTAATTTTAGTGGGCTATCAGCATGGTTTACGAGTTAGAGAAGCTCATAATTTGCGGTGGAGTCAAATTGATTTCAGCAGCAAAAAGATTCATGTCAATCGAATTAAGCGTGGTCAACCAAGTATTCATCCTTTAATCAGTGTGGAAATAACGGCTTTATATCAATTGAAATTGGAAATGGGGGAGACGGCAACTGGGCGAGTTTTTTTAAGTGAACGTAATCAACCACTTTCAATTCGTAGTATGCAATATATTGTTGAAAAAGCAGGTAAAAAGGCTGGTTTAAGTTTTCCAACTCATTTTCATATGTTAAGACATTCTTGTGGTTTTTATCTGGCCAATAAGGGAATTGATACTCGTGCTATTCAGGATTATTTGGGCCACACTAATATTATGCACACAGTTGGTTATACTAAGCTGGTATCAAGCAGATTTGATAATTTTTTTGAGGAGAAATCAGTTACAGCATTTCCTAATTGAATTGAGTATTAATTTATTATTACCAACAGAATTCGTTATATTCAGTAACTTTTTAAAAAGTTGGCACACCAGTTGCAATAAATAATTGCATAACGTAATTCAAATAACTCCTACCTTAATTTGGATTATGAACGGGATGCTTGAATGCTGGTCACATTCAGGCATACCCTCTTACCTTTCTTTAAGACTTTAATTACCAGTCAGGTGTTAAATCCAACTTTTTCCAACGATTAAAATCAAAAAATACACTACCAGTTTTAGTGGGTTTTATCTTTGAATATGTCCCATCTTCTTCAACCATAACAATCTTTTTATCCAAAACTAAATTGCTCAAAGGAGCATATAAAAATGTATAAGGCTGTTCATCAGCAAGCATTGCATGTAAGCGATGGGTTAATTTCTGTTGAGTAACAAAGTCATATTCTTGTCTTATTTGTACAATAAGTTTATCCACCTCTGAATTTTTATAGCCAATAAAATTAAGTTGATTATTACCTGATTGACTTGAATGCCATATTTGATAAAGGTCTGGATCAATGCCCATGCTCCAACCAAGAACTACTGCATCAAATTCACCTTGATTAACAAAATCTCTTAAAAATACTGCCCATTCAAATAATTGGGTATTACATTTAATTCCTAACTTATGCCAGCTATTTTGAGCGATTGTCATTATAGCTTTACGTTGTAAGTTACCATTATTAGTTATCAGATTAAATTCAAAAATTTTCCCATCTTTTTCTAACCAACCATCGGCATTTTTATGCCAGCCCAAATCATTTAAAATTTGTTGAGCAGCCTTTGGATCATAAGGCAAGGCTGCTACATCATGATTATACCATTGGGTATTTTTAGGGTGTGGCCCAGTGATACGTTCACCTTCACCATATAAAATATATTCAATGATTTCATCAACATTAATTGCCATGCCGAGAGCCTGTCGAACCTGTTTATTTTTCAACAGTTCTCGACGATTATTATAACCAATGTAAGTATAAGCAAAACCTAGACTAGAAAAAGATTGATAAGCATCATCATTTTTATAACGAACCGCTTGATGTGGCTCTGGTCGGTAAGTATCTATCGCTCCAGAACGAAATTCAACTTCTTGAGTGACAGAATCTGGAATGACTCGGTAATAATATTCTTTATATTCAGTTGGTCCCTCCCAATAATTTTCATAACGAGTTAAATGAATATATTCATCACTTTTCCATTTAGTAAACGTAAAAGGCCCACTTCCAATTGGATTGCGATTAAACTGACTATCACGCATTCCAAAATTTTCTCTAGCTGCAGCCGATAAATTACGTTCATCCATCTCTTTTTGTAAGGCTGCCTTATTTAATAAATGTTCTGGTAAAATTCCCATACTCCAAGCATTAATAGCTGGAGAAAACAATCTCTTATACACAACTTTCACTGTATATTTACCAACTATTTTTAAATGTTTAATTGGTTCAAAATCAGAAGTACGTGGTGAAATATTTTTAGGCTCCATGATTGCTTCATACGTAAATTTAACATCACCAGCATCAAATTCATGACCATCTTGAAAATATACTCCTTCACGTAAATTGAATAAAATTATTGGATTATGTTCAAAAATTGGTAAAATTTCGTCAGTTTCAACTAAATTTATATGTTCTGATGGAGACACCTGAATCCATTTATTAACAGTTATATTATTTGCGTAATCGGCTCCAATAACTGGTTCAAGCAGGTTAAAAAATTCTTGATCGACCTGTTTAAGAGAAAATTGAATTCTAGGAGGAACCTGTAAATCTACCTGTAAAGAAATTGATTTACCATCTTTATCCCGAGTAGAAACAGTTTCTGTCCTTTCCGAAGCTGGCAACAGTTTCACTTCAGTTACTAACTTTTTTAATTTCGGTGTATTATCTATTGTAGTTTCAAGCCGTTGTTGCATTTTGGCAGGACTGATTTGAGTACCGTCCGGAAATAAAGCTTTAGTATCAATAATTAAATAAGCCATTTCAGTTATATTCCAATCAGTTGCTAGACGACCTCTTAATTTAAGTTCTTCATCGTGGTCCAATAAACCTTCAAATACCAAACTAGCAATTTGACTGCTTGAAGTATCAGCATTAAGAGTTGGATTCAAAATTTTGGCATCACCAATAGATGCGATTATAAATTTCCACACTCGTTCCGGATTGCCTTTGGTTTGTGTTTCATATTTAGGAACCCAAAAATAAGATTGTACTAATATCAAGCTTAATATGGCTGGTGCTATTAATAAAAATAGTTTTATTTTCATGTTGTTGTTTAAGTTATATGGTTTTTTATTGGAGTCCAAAGCATTAGCTTTGTTAATACTTAATAAGTCAATAATATCAAAGCTTCACTTTGGACTCCAACAAATTTTTATTAATTTAATGGTATTGTTCTGATAAAGAGAAACTTATAGCATTTCCCAATTGGATAGACCACAAGTTATATTAAGCAAAAATCTGATATTTTTATAGATTTTAATTAAGAATTAAGCATTCATAATTAAGAATCGCTATAAGGGGAGGTCAGCAATTACTTTATTTTTATACGTTGTCGGACGGCTTCATACAAGCAAACGCCAGTAGCTACTGATACATTTAAACTTTTTACTTTGCCTAACATGGGTATTCGTACTGTCATATCACAAGTTTCTTTAGTTAATCGCCGTAAACCGTTGCCTTCAGAACCAAGAACTAATGCTAAAGGTCCATTTAAGTTAGTCTCAAAAATATCTTCCTGTCCATTTTCATCGGTTCCGACTAACCAAATTCCCTGATTCTTAAGCCAATTTAAGCTTCTAACAAGATTGGTAACTTGGATCAAAGGAATATTTTCTGCTGCTCCAGTAGCCACCATACGCACTGTTGCAGTCAATTTACAAGCTCGATTTTCTGGAACAATAACGGCATGGACTCCACTAGCTTCAGCCGTTCGTAAACAGGCTCCTAAATTATGTGGGTCTTGAATTTCGTCTAATACCAATAAAAACGGGGGAACTGTCAGTTTAGATATAATTTCTTCAAGTGTTTTTTTAGTGGAAATCGGTTTACAACGAATGACGATATTTTGATGGCGACCATTGTTAGTTAATTTGTCTAAAGTTTTTTTCGCCACTGTATGGACAACAATATCATGTTGGGTGGCTTGTTGTAATAAATCATTAATTTTATTATTGTCTTGTATCCATATTTCTATAACACGACTTATATCATTTTCAAACACTTGCCGTACTGCATGGATACCAAAAACTTGTTCGTCTTTTTTCAATCTGATTTTACCTTAAGTATTTTAACTGTTAAGACTAATTAATAGTGTAATACAAAAAAATATCAAATTAAAGTTTTGCTATACTCGACCATCACTGCCATTTGCGTTAAGGGCAACCATAAAGGATTGCCCCTACGTTAAATCTCGATTTCGGCTCTCCATATCTTGCAGCATAAGAATATTTGTAAATTTTAAAGTTAATTTTATATTATTAATTATTTTTATATTTATATTTTTTTATGGATTTGATTTAATATCATTAAATAATATTTGTCTAATCAAGAAAAAATTATATAATTCCAATATTTATAATTTGAATTTTTAAAAAACTTGATAGTCGAGTATAATGTATTTTTTAATTCCAGATTAATTCCTAAAATATGAACTTTTTGCCAATTTTTTTAAATATTCGTAATCAGCCCGGATTAGTTGTTGGGGGAGGAATTATAGCAGCTCGCAAAATTGAACTGTTGTTACGAGCTCAAGCAATTGTCACCGTGATTGCACCTCAATTAACTGAAGAGTTGACTGAATGGGCTAATGAAGGCCGTATTATTCATCAAGCGGATAATTTTGAGTTAACAGATTTACATCAATACCGAGTAGTTATAGCGGCCACTAATGACAAAGCAACTAATGAACAAGTATCAACATTAGCACAAGAGCAGGGCATTCCAGTTAATGTTGTGGATCAGCCACACCTATGTACTTTTATCATGCCATCTATTATTGACCGTTCTCCAGTACAAATTGCAGTTTCTACCGGTGGAGCCTCACCAGTATTAGCTCGTTTATTACGAACTCGTTTAGAATCTGTTATTCCAGCAAATTATGGTAAATTGGCAGAATTTGTAGCAAGTTTTCGTGATAAAGTTAAACAACATTTGTCTTTTAATGAACGGCGTAGATTTTGGGAAAAAGTTTTACAAGGTTCAATTGCAGAATCGTTATTAACCGGTCATAAAGATGCAGCAACTAAGGCATTAGAAAATTTATTGGCTAATAGCTCGACAACAAGTGAACAAGGTGAAGTTTATTTGGTTGGTGGTGGACCGGGAGACCCAGATTTATTGACCTTTCGAGCTTTACGTTTAATGCAGCAAGCTGATGTAGTGTTATATGATCGTTTAGTATCAGATGGAGTGTTAAATTTAGTTAGGTTTGAAGCAGAACGAATTTATGTTGGTAAAGCTCCCACTAATCATGTAGTACCTCAATATGAAATTAATAACTTGCTGATTAAATTAGCTAAACAAGGTAAACGAGTCTTACGGTTAAAAGGTGGCGATCCATTTTTGTTTGGGCGAGGTGGGGAAGAAATTGAAACTTTAATGGATGAAGGAATTCCATTCCAAGTAGTTCCCGGAGTAACTGCTGCCATTGGTAGTTCAGCATATGCTGGTATCCCTTTGACTCACCGTGATCATGCCCAATCTTGTATGTTTGTCACCGGCCATTTAAAAGATGGTACTATGAACTTGAATTGGACGGCATTATCTCAACCTAATCAAACAGTTGTTGTATATATGGGATTACGAGGATTACCAATCATTGCTCAAAATTTAATTAAACATGGTATGCCGCCTAACAAACCAGCAGCTTTAATTCAAAAAGCCACTACTCCAGAACAACAAGTTTTAATTGGGACTGTAGAAACTTTACCAGATATTGTCACCAAAGCTGATATTAAACTGTCCAGCATAATTATTATTGGCGATGTGGTTAAACTACGAGAGAAATTAGATTGGTTTACTACGAGCTAAAAATATAATAGTTCAATAGATTCATAATTACTCATCCTTAATAAATACATGGTAGTTCCCCCCAATCTTTCAAAGGTAAGGGGGAGGTCGTCTACTGTTATACATCATAGGTGTTCGGGATAAATTTTAACTGATTGATATGTATAATTAATTGTGAATGATTAACTGTGAATTATTAATTGTTAATGAAAATCAAAACCATTAATAATTAACCATTCTTCATTCACCAATTCACAATTAAAAAGTATATTTTTGCAGAATCCCGAACATCTATGTGTTATACATATACTTCACACTGGTATAAACTGAACTTTTTTTGGAGTTCAAATTTTAATTTGACAATTGCAAGATAAATCTTGGACTCCTTTAAAAATTATAATATCCTATCTGAAAAAAATGCACATTTCTTTATTAATTCGTTTACAAACCAATGAGATGGTTAGTTGGGCAACTTATGATCGCAAAGGACGAATAACAAATAGTGCAACCAATGTTCCATTAACTGAAATTCCAACTGATAATCATCAACCACTAGTTCTTATTCCCACTACTGATGTTATTTTAACTCAAGC
This sequence comes from Candidatus Halobeggiatoa sp. HSG11, assembly GCA_030378105.1. Taxonomy (GTDB): domain Bacteria; phylum Pseudomonadota; class Gammaproteobacteria; order Beggiatoales; family Beggiatoaceae; genus DRQV01. The sequence continues at coordinate 55,971 of JAUCGL010000009.1, forward strand.
CGATATTCCCAGTAATAAACGCCAAAAAATTATTCAAGCTGTACCTTATGCTCTTGAAGAACAACTGATTGATGAAATAGAAAATTTACACTTTGTAATTGAAAAATCAGTCTCAAAAAATATTCAGGTAGCAGTTATTGCCAAAACCTGTTTAGAAGAGCATTTAAAAAATTTACATGCTGCCGGTTTCAAACCAAAGATATTAATGCCGGATGTATTAGCATTGCCGTATTTTGATGACAATTGGACGGTTATGTACTTAGATGATATTGTGTTGGTACGCACTGGTTTAAAAGCTGGATTTGCCATAGAGATAGACAATTTAATCATTACGTTACAAATGGCTATAACCGAAAATCCACCGGCACAAATAACCGTTATTAATCATGATTTAACTGACTTACAAGCCTTAGGAATTCCACTTCAAGTTGCTGAAAAAAATATACTTGAGGGAACTAATGTTAATTTTAATTTATTGCAAGGTCCATATCGTCCTCAAAACAACAGTTGGTTACGTCCTTGGTTGGTGACGATAGTTTTAGGTATAATTTGGGGAGGATTGTATGTCACAGAACAGATTATAGAATATCAATATTTGACTAAACAACGGTTGGTATTAAATCAGCAGATAGAAAAGATTTATCAAGATACATTTCCAGAATCTCGTAGAATTGTTAATCCACGAGTGCAAATGGAACAAAAATTAACAGTATTACGCAATCAACAAGATATTAATGAAGTCTTTTTATCCAACTTAAATAAAATGGCTCCGATACTTAAAGCTATTCCAAACTTAACTTTGAAACAAATTGATTTTCGCCAACAAAAATTTGATTTACACATAATAGTCGATAATTTTCAAGTATTAGAAAAGTTACAAACCAATTTAAACAAGTTAGATTTGAACGTTAAAATAAAATCCGCTTCTAGCCGCAAGCAAAAAGTTGAAAGTCGCTTGCAAATATCTATAAAGTGATAAGTGAAAAATACTACTATTTGGGAAATCCACTTTGTTCCATTCCCGAAATAACTGTCAACTGTTTTTGAAAGATGCCATATAATTACTTAATAACTTATTTTTTTTAAAATTTTCACTTTTCACTTAATAAATAATTCACTATCCTTTAAGTTTACTTGCATCATGAGCAGCAACAATTTCTCCCATAGCTTGCTCGGCATGACGTGGCATAAGTTGAGCTGTTGCTTCTTCAACAATACGTTCGGTAATAACCGTGTGACCATGCTCTTGAGCATAACGCAAAATAGCCATCCGAGCCATACTACGTACAAATGAAGGAACTCGTTCCATACGTTTTTCAGCATCAACAGTCCATGAAGTTGTCACATCTGCTACTACCTCTGAATCAGGCTGATATTTCCGTTGACTAAGTAATACAGCACAATCAACATTGCGTAACAAGTTTTCAGCATTGCCTCCTATATCTAGCTCTGGATCAGCATGGATACCTATCTTGCCAACAACTAATAAAGATGGATTAAGTTTATGACAATATTTCTCAATAGCAGCATAAGGTTTGCCATCTAACAGCTTAGTTTCTATCTTGATATTAAAATCATTTGCAATATTTTCGGCTATAGTTAAATGGCCCTGATAAATTTTAGCCAAGCCAGAATCAATTATTTCCTCATGCAGTTTTTCTTGTTCTTTAAATTTAAATACTTGACTTGCTTCTTCTGACAAAACTCCAGCAATTCGATTGAATGCAACATAATGATAATAAGGGTCAAAAGCTGCCACTACTGTTACCGGAACTTGCCAATGATTAGCTAGGGAAAGAGCTGTAAGTAAACCTCCATAAGAACGAACAGAACCATCAACAGCAACTACAATAGGACCTTCTGTTAATTCTCGCTGTGGTTCTTTAATAACTAATGTATCAATATTTGTTCGTCGTACAACTCGTTCACAAACAGTACCCAAACGATTGTTATCAATTGCTCCAACACCTCTAGCTCCTAATACAAGCAACTCATAGTTATTACTGGTTTCCTTGAGCAATTCTCGGTAATTTTTCCCTTCAACACAACAGCGAGTGAAAGGGATAGATTCCTGTTGACAACTTTTTTCTATTTGGTCTAAATATGAATCAGTGATGATGGATAATCCCCGTGTTATAAGATCATCATGTACATCTCGTTGGCGTTCTAATTCCTGTTCTTGGCGAAATTGTTCTGGTAAACCACCTTCCATTTGCCGAAAACGCATATCATGTAATTTGGCCGCATAGACATGAATTCCGGTTATTTTTGCTTTGTACAATCTGGCTATAGATATAGTGTCACTGGTAGCACGATAAGAATAGTCGGAAGAATCAGTGGCAAGTAAAATAGATTGATAATTTGGTGCAAATTTTTTTTTGGAATTCATATATTAATTGTTGTGGTTGTTTTTGTAATAAATAGCTATAAAATCTTGTACTTGACTATCAAGTTTTTAAAGGATTGACGATTATTGAGGGGTTAAAAATCAAATAATATACCCGGTAGAGATGCGATACTTTGGATTTCATTATCACAATAAAAACTGGATAATCGAGTTATATAGAATAATATAGGAGTTGCAAGGTCTTCTTGCAAGTCGGAACGAAAAAACGATGGGTAGTCCTAAATAAAGTAGTGAAGATTACAAAAAAAATTACTAGGTTTCAAAATCTACTGAATGTGTTCGACAGACATTAAAAAATCTGTGAGAGCCTTTGGGGGGAAGTTCCCAAGGGCTACTCGACCCGGCTTTTTTGATTTTGAAAGCTACATATTACATTCCCATTTTATGATAAATATTTGGTAGTCCTCCAGAAAGTAGTGGTGTATAATATATTAAAAATATTAAGGGAATTGTCCAACCTGCAACTCAGAAAACGTTATAAAAAATGGGGTAGTCCTCCAATATGTAGTGTTAAACCTGCTTAGGTATTTGAGACTTAACATGTTTTTTGGAGTCATCACTACTTTTTGGAGGACTACCAAAAATGGAACCATTCACAATGGAAAACAAAAATATGCCTGCAAAGATTGTTTGAGACAATTTGTTTTGAATCCAAAAAACAAAATTTCTGAGGAAAAGAAAGAGTTAATTGATAAATTATTGTTGG